>RHBS01000001.1 GCA_010030895.1 Actinomycetota bacterium
TTAATTGAAGAGGCGATGCGCCTTGCTGAAGAAATGCAGGCAGCTGGTGTGGCATCAGGAGAACCATCTGTCGCAGTTCAATAGGTAGGCTTTACCTATGTTAAGGATGTCGACATTATTGTTGCGCACTTTGCGTGATGATCCAGCAGATGCTGAGGTTGCATCCCATAAATTATTAATTCGGGCTGGCTATGTTCGCCGAATTGCTGCTGGTATCTACTCTTGGCTACCACTTGGTTATCGCACTTATCGAAAAATAGAGAACATTATTAGGCAAGAGATGGATGCCGCTGGTTTTCAAGAGGTGCACTTTCCAGCACTACTTCCAAAAGATCCATATGAGGCGACAAATCGATGGGCTGAGTATGGTCCAGATTTATTTCGATTACAGGATAGAAAAAAGAATGATTTTCTATTAGGTCCAACCCATGAGGAGATGTTTACCTTAATGGTAAAAGGAGAGTTTTCTTCTTATAAAGATTTACCACTTTCTATTTATCAAATACAAACAAAGTATCGAGATGAACCTCGTCCTCGAAGCGGAATAATCAGGGGCAGAGAGTTTGTAATGAAAGACTCTTACAGCTTTGATATTGATGATGCTGGACTTGAGGTTTCATATAACCAACATCGACAGGCTTATATTAAAACCTTTGATCGTCTGGGATTAAAGTACAACATTGTTTCGGCCATGAGTGGTGCAATGGGTGGTTCAAAATCTGAAGAGTTTTTAGCACCATGTCCAACTGGTGAAGATACATATGTTTTGTGTAATGGCTGTGGTTATGCAGCAAATGTTGAAGCGATGGTGACAAAAGTTTCTACATATAAGGGTGAAAAAGTGGGAGCTATTGAGGAATTAGATACCCCAAATACCCCCACAATTGATTCCTTAGTTGAGTTATTCAATAGTAAGTACTCTGCAAATATTTCAGCGGCTGATACCTTAAAAAATGTATTATTGATGGCAGATGAGAAGCCCATCTCAGTTTTAGTTCCTGGAGATCGCGAGGTAGATCTGAAACGCTTGGGTGCAAACTTAGTTGGTGTTAAGGATTTAAGATTATTTGAGGATGCAGATTTTGCAAAGTATCCAAAATTAGTAAAGGGTTATGTAGGTCCCCAGGATGCAAAGGCTTTTGGTTTAAAACTATATGCTGATCCGAGAGTTATTGAAGGTTCACATTGGGTAACTGGTGCTAATAAGAGAGATAAACATGCAAAAAATGTTACCTGCGGACGTGATTTTGTAGTTGAGCAGTATGTCGAGGCGGCTGAGGTTAAGGCTGGTGATGCATGTCCTAAATGCGCTAAGCCAGTTGTGATTGATCGGGCAATTGAAATTGGACATATTTTCCAATTAGGTCGAAAGTATGCACAAAGTTTAGATTTAACTGTTTTAGATAAAGCGGGGAAGCCAGTAGTTGTAACAATGGGTTCATATGGAATTGGAGTTTCAAGAGCAGTTGCTGCTATTGCAGAGCAGAGTTACGATGAATTAGGACTTTGCTGGCCAAGTGAAATCGCACCAGCTGATGTTCATATTGTGGCAACTGGTAAAGAGGATCAACCATTTGATGTCGCAGAACAAATCGCAAAAGATTTAGAAGCAAAGGGTTTAGAGGTCTTACTTGATGATCGCCGGGATGCAAGTGCTGGTGTGAAGTTTAAAGATGCTGAATTGATCGGTATTCCTAAAATAATAATAGTTGGAAAATCCTTAGTTGATGGCAAAGTTGAGATAAGAGATCGAAAATCTTCAGCAAAGCATGAAGTTGCAGTAGCTGATGTTGTTAAAAATATTCTCAACTAATGAGTATTGAGATTGCGATCTTTTTAGCGATCGCATCAGGATTTGCAGGTTTTGTCGATGCCATGGCAGGCGGTGGTGGATTAATTCAATTACCCGCACTAATCATAGGCCTACCTAATAAAGATATTGCTTTGATTTTAGGAACAAATAAGGTGCCTTCAGTTTTTGGAACGGCAGCAGCAGCGAGAAATTACTTTAAAAATATTAAACCTGATATTCCATTAACTCTTACTATGATGTTGCCAGCCTTCATTGGCTCAATGGCGGGCGCTGCTTTAGCTGCATCGGTACCAGTTAGTTTTTTTAGGCCATTTATAGTTTTACTTTTAATCACCGTAGCTATCTACACCTGGCGCAAGCCGCAATTAGGAATGGCTGAGAATTTAAAATTTACTCGTAATAAAAGATTAGTGCTTGTGGCGTTGATTGGATTTTTAATTGGCTTTTATGATGGAATTTTTGGTCCAGGGACTGGCACATTTTTAGTCTTCTTTTTAGTATCGGTTATTGGTTATGCTTTTTTAAAAGCCTCCGGGACTGCAAAACTTGTAAATTTATCTACAAATATCGGAGCAATACTTAGCTTTCAACTTACCGGACATATTTGGTGGCAATTGGGGTTACTTTTAGCTTTTGCAAATGTAACTGGGGCAATTATTGGTTCTCACTTGGCAATTAAAGGTGGATCTGCCTTAGTACGGAAAGTATTTTTACTTGTAGTCTTCCTACTCATCACTCGCGTTGCTTGGGATACTTTTATAAGTTAAACTGGTAATACAACTTAATATCGAAGAGGGTAAAAATGGGAAGAAAAGAAGAGATATCAGCGGCAATTACACCCGCACTGACTGCGCTTGGTTTTTATTTAGAGGATTTAAATATCTCATCAGCTGGAAAGCGATCCTTATTAACAGTAATTGTTGATGCTGATCGCCATCTATCCTTGGATGAGGTAACGCAAGCTACTAAAGCAATTTCTGAAATCGTTGAAAATATTCCAGCTCTAGGAGCTACCCCTTTCACATTAGAGGTAACATCGCCAGGAGTTGACCGACCATTAACTAAACCTAGACATTGGCGAAAAAATATTAATCGCCTAGTAAAGATTATTTTGCAAGATGGAAAAGAGATTAAAGGCAGAATCAAATCTGCAAGTGAAATCTCAGCCACGATAGATGAAGTTGAAATTTCCTATGCAGATATAAAACGTGCCAATCTTGAGATTGAATTTAAGCAGGTTGGTAAATGAGTGTTGATGTTGAAGCACTTAAGGTATTAGCTGCAGAGAAAAAACTTCCGCTTGAGCGATTGATTAATGCTATTGAAAATGAGGTGGCAGCAGCTTATGCAACTTTACCTGGTGCAAAACCCCATGGCCGTGCAGTATTAAATCGACAAAGTGGTGAGATTGTTATTTATGTTCCAGTTTTAGGTCCGGATGGTGATCGTATTGATACGGTAACTGATAATCCAGATGGATTTAGCAAGTTAGCTGATAAGAGTGCTCGCAAGGTTATTAAAGAAAAAATGCGGGAGGCAAAAGATCTTGAGGTAGTAACTGAGTTTTCTGGCTCAGTTGGGGATGTGATTAGTGGCATTGTTCAGCAAGGAAGAGATGCTGATGTAATTTATGTAAATTTAGGACGGGTAGAGGGAAAAGTTCCGCCATCAGAGCAGGTTAAAGGTGAAGTTTTTAAACATGGCGATCGCATAAAATGTTTTGTGGTTGATGTTAAACAAGGTGAAAAGGGCCCTGAGGTGACACTCTCACGTTCACATCCAGCTTTTGTAAAAATGTTATTTGCACTTGAAGTTCCTGAGATAAAGGATCGAGTGGTAGATATTGTTGGTATCGCTCGCGAAGCCGGTGCTAGAACAAAACTTTCAGTTCGAACACATCGAGCAGGGGTTTCACCCAAGGGTGCCTTAATTGGTCCACAAGGTTCAAGGGCGCAAAATGTTATGAATGAGTTAAATGGTGAAAAAATTGACATCATTGATTACTCAGATGATCCAGCAGTTTATGTTGCTAATGCATTAGCGCCAGCAAAGGTTAGCTCTGTGGAGATAGTGGATTTAGCGAATAAATCAGCCAAGGTGATTGTGCCTGATTATCAATTATCACTTGCTATTGGTAAAGATGGCCAAAATGCCAGGCTGGCTGCTCGCCTTACACAATGGCGAATTGATATCCATCCAGATAATCCAGTAACGCAGATTAAGGCGGAAAATACCGATCCTCTGCCAATCATTTCACCTACCGAAGGGGCTTAGGGTAGAGTTTAGATGTCTAAGAAAAAGCTCAGGCAACGCAGTTGTATCGCATGCCGAAAGCTTGAGAATTGGACAGATTTAATTCGCACGGTATTAGTCAATAATGAAGTTAAAGTTGACTTAAACCATCGAATGCCAGGTCGGGGAGCGTGGCTTCACCGAAATTGCTTTCAGGTGGCACTTGAGCGAAAGGCATTTAATAGATCCTTCAAAATTGAAGGAGATATTAAATTTAATGAGATTGAAGATTACTTAAAAAATTTAAGTGATTATTAATAGTACGGAGCGAGCGAGAATGACACTCTAATGAGCACTGCAAGATTATGAGTAGGTCAATTTAGGCTCGAACGTAAATAACGTCGGGCCAGGAGATGGAGAAGTGTGGCCAAGGTCCGCGTTTATGAATTAGCTAAAGAGTTAGGGCTTGAAAGTAAAGAGCTACTAGCCAAGCTACAAGAGGTTGGCGAATTTGTTCGCTCAGCATCATCAACTGTTGAAGCACCGGTAGTGCGTAAGTTGATGGATAAGTTTCCAGAGTTAGTTCCCGCTGAAGCTGCGCCAAAAACTAAAAAAGCTCCAGCAAAAAAAGCCGCTGCTAAACAAACTGTAAAGGTTGAGGATTTACCTCCAGAGTTACAGCAAATGATTGAAGATGCAACACCAACTACACCGCCAACAAGAGCTGCAGCACCTTCACAGCCACCACGGGCTGCAAATAATCCATTCTCTTCAACTCCATCTGCATTACCGCGTCCACCAAGAGCTGGAAATAATCCATTTAGTTCTGGCGCTGGACCACGTCCACCAGCAAGACCAATTAGACCAGGTGAAGCAGGTCGAGGTGGTGAAAAATTAAAACCAGGTCAACGTCCACCAATGTCAGGTGCTCGTCCTGGATCAGTACGTCCTGGATTTGCAGCACGTCCAGCACAAAATAATCCAAGACCAAACTCAGGTGGTCCTTCAACTAGACCATCAACATCCTCATCACCATATCGCTCTCCATCTTCATCACCATCTACTGGTTCACCATTTGGTGGTAAGGGCGGCGGACGCCCACCACAACGTGGTGGTGCAGCGGGTGCATTTGGCAAAGGTGGTAAAGGTAAAAATAAAAATCGCGGACAAAAGAGTAAGAAAGAAAGACGTGAAGATTTTGAAAATCTACCAGCACCACAATTAGGTGGTGCCGTAGTACCACGCGGTGATGGCAAGACGGTAGTTCGCATGCGTCGCGGTGCAACATTGATGGATTTCGCCGAAAAAATTAAGGCTGATCCGGCAGCACTGGTATCGGCTTTGTTTCACTTAGGTGAGATGGTAACTGCGACCCAATCTGTAGATGAGGATACATTTACTTTACTTGGGGCTGAGTTGGGATTTGTGATTCAAATTGTTAGCCCAGAGGATGAAGATCGAGAGTTACTTGAAGAGTTTGATATCAATCTAGAGCAAGAGTTGGCAGAGATTGATCAAGAGGATTTAGTAGTGCGCTCGCCAATTGTTACCGTTATGGGTCACGTAGATCACGGTAAAACAAGATTACTTGATGCAATTCGTTCAACTGAAGTGGTTAAATCCGAAGCTGGTGGAATCACTCAGCACATTGGTGCATACCAGATTCATCATGATCAAAATGGCGTTAATCGGGCTATTACATTTATCGATACCCCAGGACATGAGGCATTTACCGCAATGCGTGCTCGTGGTGCCAAGGTTACCGATATTGCAGTTTTAGTGGTTGCCGCAGATGATGGCGTGATGCCGCAGACAATTGAAGCACTAAACCATGCTCAAGCGGCAGATGTACCGATTGTGGTTGCAGTAAACAAGATTGATAAAGAGGGTGCTAATCCGGACAAGATTCGTCAACAATTAACTGAATACAACTTAATTGCTGAAGAGTATGGCGGCCAGACTATGTTTGTAAATGTTTCGGCGCTATCAGGTAAAGGTATAAATGAATTAATCGATGCAATTTTACTTACTGCAGATGCAGCTATTGATTTACGAGCTGTTGCAGATGGAATTGCTCGTGGTGTAGCGATTGAGGCAAATCTTGATAAGGGAAGAGGACCAGTTGCAACTGTATTAGTCCAACGAGGAACCTTAAATGTTGGTGATGCAATAGTTGCCGGTGGGGCCTACGGACGAGTTCGGGCAATGTTAGATGAGCATGGACAAACAGTTGATGTTGCTGGCCCATCAAGACCCGTACAGGTTCTGGGATTTACCTCCGTACCAAGTGCCGGTGATTCGTTCATCGTTGCCGAGGATGATCGAACCGCAAGACAGATTGCTGAAAAGCGACAATTAGCGTCGAGAAATGCTTCCTTAGCAAAGGCACGAAAGAAAGTTTCTCTAGAAGACTTCCTAGAGCAATCAAAGGTAAGTACTTTGAATTTGATTCTAAAGGGAGATGTATCTGGTTCTGTGGAGGCTTTAGAAGATGCGTTAGTTCAATTAGATGTTGGCACTGAGGTTGATCTTAGAGTTATTCATCGTGGTGTCGGTGCTATTACTAAGAACGATGTTACTTTGGCCTCAGCATCAACTGCTGTGATTATTGGATTTAATGTTAAACCAGAGCCACAAACTGCAATTTTTGCAGAACATGAAGGGGTAGAGGTTAAGTTCTACACCGTTATCTACAAAGCTATTGAAGAGATCGAAGCATCACTTAAGGGTCTACTTAAACCAGAGTTTGAAGAGGCAGTCCTTGGAAATGCCGAGGTTAGGGATATATTCAAATCAAGTAAGTTTGGAAATATTGCGGGCTGTATGGTCTCTGATGGAAATATCAGAAGAAATGCCAAGGTCAGAACTATGCGAGCTGGTGTTGTAATTGGTGAAAACTTAACTATTGAATCTCTACGCAGATTTAAGGATGATGCTACTGAGGTTCGTGAGGGATTTGAGTGTGGTATCGGACTTGGCTCATTTAAAGATCTACAGGTTGGAGATGTAATTCAGGCATATGAAATTCGCGAGAAAAAGCGAGCGTAATCATGCCCAGTAAGAGACCACTTCAAGTTGCAGATCGAATTAAAGAATTGATCGCAAACACTTTAGAGTTACGGGTAAAAGATCCAAGACTTGGGTTCATTACGATCACGGATGTGAGAGTAACTGGCGACTTACAGCAGGCCTCAATTTTTTATACTGTGTTAGGTGATAACGCGGCTCGTGAATCAACCGCAGCTGCCCTAAATAGTGCAAAGGGAATGCTGCGTTCTGAGGTTGGGCGATCATTGGGTTTAAGAGTTACGCCATCGCTGGAGTTTTTCCTAGATGGGATGGCTGAGTCGGCAACGGCAATGAATGAATTAATAGAACAAATGCATAAGGCAGATGCAGAGGTTGCAAAATTAAGAGCTGGTGCAAAACCAGTTGCAGAAGATCCATATAAAAAACACGACTCTCGGTGATTCAATGAATGGCTTTTTGTTAGTTGATAAAGCCGGCGGTATGACAAGCCATGATGTTGTGGCGATGACAAGAAAGAGGTTAAACACCAAAAGAGTTGGCCATGCCGGGACTTTAGATCCTATGGCAACTGGAGTTTTAGTACTTGGCGTTGGAATTGCAACCAGATTATTACCATACATAACAGATGGTAAAAAAGCATACGATGCAACTATTTCCCTAGGCTCGGCTACCCACACTGATGATAAAGAGGGTGAGCTAACCTTTAAAGCTAATCCTGATTTAATCAAGCAAATAACAGATCAACAGATAACGGAAGCGACCGCAAAATTTATTGGCAAGATAAAACAAAGGCCAAGTTCAGTCTCGGCAATCAAAATAGATGGAAAATCCGCTCACGCCAGAGTGAGAGCTGGTGAGATTGTAGATATTCCAGAGCGTGAGGTAGAAATTGATGAGATAAGTATTAATAAAATCCGCCACTTAAGTGATTCGATTGAAATAGATGCCTCAGTAACTTGCTCATCTGGTACTTATATCCGGGCTATCGCCAGAGATCTTGGCGAAAAACTTAAATTAGGCGGCCATTTAACCGCTCTAAGAAGAACCTTAGTCTCACCATTTTTTCTAGAACAATGCCAATCAATCACAGATGCAAAATTAATCCCAATTTCTGAAGTCATAAATAAGATATTTCCAATAAGAATTGCTAAGAAAGCTGAATGTCAAGAGATTAAGTTTGGTCGTAGTGTAGAGCAAAATTCAGTGAATGGAATTGTGGCAGCACTGGATGAGCAAAAAAACTTTGTTGCACTATTAGAAAATAAATTACAAGGCTCAGCCATAGTTGCAGCACCAATTCTTGTTAATACAACAGGTGAAGAACTAGGTGTGAAATAATATGGGCGTGAAAAAAGTTGTGGCCATAGGAATATTTGATGGAGTTCATGCTGGACACCAACAGATAATTGCTACCGCCAGGCATGCTGGTGAGGTAACTGTAATTACCTTTGATCCACATCCAACCTCTGTAATTGCACCTGAGCGAGCACCAACTCAGCTAGTGAATTTAAAGGACCGAATCTCCTTACTGAAAGAGGCAGGTGCAACTTTTGTTGAGGTTATTAACTTTAATAAAGATTTTTCAACTTTATCACCAGATCAATTTATTGAAGAAGTATTAGTTGGCAGATTTTCATCAGAACATGTAGTAGTGGGTGAGAACTTTAATTTTGGCTACAAAGCACAAGGAACCCCAAAGTACTTATCTGAGGTAGGACCAAAGTATGGATTTGCCGTCTCAATTGTTAAGTTACAAGAGGATAGAGGATCAACTATTTCCTCTTCAAGAATTAGAAATTTGATAATTGATGGACAAATTGAGCGAGCTAATGAATTGTTAACCAGAAATTTTTACTTAAAAGGATTGGTAATTCATGGTGAAAAAAGGGGTCGAGAAATTGGTTATCCAACTGCGAATATTGGCTTAACAAATTTAGCTACGATTCCAGCAGATGGTGTTTATGCTGGATGGCTAAGTGTTGATAATCAAAGATGGCCAGCTGCAATATCAATTGGCACTAACCCAACTTTTCCCGGTGTTCGAGGTAGGCAAGTTGAAGCTTATGCCTTAGACCAAACTGATCTAGAGCTATATGACTTAGAAGCAAAGATAGAATTTGGATATCGACTTCGCGACACTTTGAAATTTGATGGTTTAGAGCCATTACTTAAGCAGATGAAAAAAGATTGTGATCAGGCTAGAGAATTGACCAGTAAATAACGCTCAATTTGCCTCCGATTTTTAGTATCAACTACTGCGCTGGTAATCTTTGCCCACTAAAGCGAGAAAGTGCGCCTTCGTGAGTAACACCGAGGCCCTCGTGACAGACAGAAGGAGCAATACCAATGGCATTAACGCCACAAGCTAAAAAGGAAATCATTAGTAAGTACGGCTCATCTGCAACTGACACAGGTAGCCCAGAAGCACAGGTAGCACTTTTATCAAAACGTATTGATGAGATAACTGAACATTTGCAGACAAATAAAAAAGACCATCACAACCGTCGTGGATTGTTATTGATGGTCGGTAAGCGTCGTCGGATTTTGCAGTACCTCGCCAAGACAGATATTGAGCGCTATAGAGCGATAATCGAAAAGCTCGATCTTCGCAGATAAATAAAATCAGCAAAAAACTTTATCGTTAAGGGTTTTGGTCCTCGGTAGTGGTTTCCGGAAAATGGTTTCCGTGAACTTCGATCGAAGATCCATTCTCTTTATATAAAGTGTTGAGAAATGGAGATGACCCATGGAGGGTCAAGATGTTCAATCAGCCGTTGCCAAAATTGATAACGGTAAGTTCGGAAAGCGGGAGATCCGCTTCGAAACAGGTCGACTAGCTCGACAAGCAGCAGGAACTGCTGTTGTTTATTTGGATGATGACAGTATGTTGCTATCTGCAACTACTGCATCAAAGAATCCAAAAGATCAATTTGATTTCTTTCCACTAACAGTTGATGTGGAAGAGAGAATGTATGCTGCTGGAAAAATTCCAGGATCATTTTTTCGACGTGAAGGACGTCCTTCCGAGGATGCAATCCTTACCTGTCGTTTAATTGACCGACCACTACGTCCATCCTTTATTAAAGGTTTGCGTAATGAGGTGCAAATTGTTGTAACAGTTATGGCACTAAATCCAGATCATATGTATGACGTAATTGCCATCAATGCAGCGTCTATGTCAACACAATTAGCTGGTCTACCATTTTCTGGTCCAATCGGTGGTGTTCGTGTTGCTTTGATTGAAGGCCAATGGGTGGCATTTCCAAATCATTCTGACTTGGAAAAAGCTGTCTTTGACATGGTGGTAGCAGGTCGAATTTCAGATAATGATGTTGCAATCATGATGGTAGAGGCGGAAGCAACATCAAAGACAATTGAATTAATCAAGGGTGGCGCAACTGTGCCAACAGAAGAAATTGTTGGACAAGGACTTGAGGCAGCAAAGCCATTTATTAAGACACTTTGTGAAGCTCAATTAGCGCTAGCAAAGCTTGCAGCTAAGCCAACTGGCGAGTTTCCTGTGTATCTTGATTATCAAGATGATATCTATGCTGTTGTTGAAAAAGCGGCAAAAGACGAGCTAGCAAAAGCATTAACAATTGCTGGAAAGCAAGAGCGTGAAAGTAAATTAGATGAAATAAATCAAGCAGTAACTGAAAAAATAACTGCAGATTTTCCCGAGCGGGTTAAAGAAATTTCAGCCGCACTTCGTTCTGTAACCAAAAAATTAGTGCGTCAACGTGTCTTGCGAGAGAAAATTCGAATTGATGGCCGTGGGCTTCGTGATATTCGGGCATTAACGGCAGAGGTTGAGGTAATTCCTCGAGTACATGGATCTGCAATATTTGAACGTGGTGAAACTCAAATTCTGGGAATTACTACCTTAAATATGTTAAAGATGGAGCAACAACTAGATACGCTCTCTCCAGAGGACCATAAGCGTTACATGCATAATTACAACTTCCCACCATATTCAGTTGGTGAAACGGGAAGAGTAGGTTCACCAAAGCGACGCGAAATTGGACATGGCGCATTAGCTGAACGTGCTTTACTCCCAGTTCTACCAACTCGTGAAGAGTTTCCATATGCAATTCGTCAGGTCTCTGAGGCGCTTGGTTCAAATGGATCAACTTCGATGGGATCAGTTTGTGCTTCTACTATGTCATTACTTAATGCTGGCGTTCCTCTAAAGGCACCAGTTGCAGGAATTGCAATGGGTCTAATTTCAGATGAGGTAGATGGCAAAACTGAGTATGTGGCATTAACAGATATTTTGGGAGCAGAGGATGCTTTTGGCGATATGGATTTCAAGGTTGCAGGTACTAAGGAATTTGTAACTGCTCTTCAACTTGATACCAAGCTAGATGGTATTCCTGCTTCAGTTTTATCGGCAGCACTCTTGCAAGCAAAAGAGGCCAGATTAGCGATTCTAGATGTTATGAATCAGGCAATTGCTACACCAGATGAAATGTCACTACTTGCACCAAGGATTATTTCAATCAAGGTACCAGTTGACATGATTGGTGCTGTAATTGGACCAAAGGGCAAAATGATTAATCAAATTCAGGATGAAACTGGAGCTGATATCACCATTGAAGATGACGGAACAATTTACATTGGTGCAACTGAAGGTTCTGCGGCTGAGGCTGCAAAGGCGCAAATTAATGCAATTGCAAATCCAGTCCAGTTATCGGTTGGCGATAAATTCAATGGCTCCGTAGTTAAGCTAGCGACTTTTGGTGCATTTGTTAATCTTGCCCCAGGCAAAGATGGCTTACTACATATCTCACAAATCCGAAAAATGCATGGTGGTAAACGGATTGAAAACCTCGAAGAGGTTATGAAAGTTGGCGAGAAGATTGAAGTTGTAATTAATGAAATTGATCCAAAAGGAAAATACTCATTAGTTCCAGCAAATCTTCCAGAAGAATCTAAGTCAGAGTAATTTGGCCAGAACAGTTTTACCAAGTGGGCTACGAATAGTCACTGAGGAAGAAAAATCTGTTCGCTCTGCAGCTTTTGGTATTTGGGTCAATGTTGGCTCCCGAGATGAATCTAATTCAACTGCGGGAGCTTCACATTTTCTAGAACACTTGCTCTTTAAAGGAACTAAAAAAAGATCGTCATTAGAGATTTCATCATCAATTGAGGCGGTTGGTGGAGAAACTAATGCATTTACATCAAAAGAGTACACCTGCTTTTATGCACGGGTAATCGATAAAGATCTTCCACTAGCGGTAGATGTAATTAGTGATTTGATTACGTCATCAGTTGTAAGAGCAGAGGATGTGGAGGCTGAGCGTAAAGTTGTTTTAGAAGAGATTGCGATGCGCGATGATGATCCAAGTGATCTAATTCATGACCTGTTTCTTGAAAAATATTACGGTGATACACCCTTAGGTCGACCAATTTTAGGTAGCGTAAATTCAATTAAGAATATGAGCAGAAACACCGTATTTAATTATTATAAAAATAGGTATAAACCAGAGGACTTAGTAGTTGCAGTTGCTGGCAATGTTAAGCATAAAAAAGTTGTTCAATTAGTTGAAGAAGCGTTAAGTAAAGATGAATTTCTTGATCAGCCAAAAAAAGAATTCAAAGTTCGTACTAGCGCTCAAGTAAAAGTTGTAGGTAGAGGTAAAGTTACTCTCCTAGATAAGAAAACTGAACAAGCTCATATAGTTTATGGTGTTCCGGGCGTTGCTCGTGAAGATAAAAGTCGATTTGCATTAAGTGTTTTATCCTCTGCAATTGGTGGTGGTATGTCATCAAGATTATTCCAAGAAATTCGGGAAAAGCGCGGGCTTGCGTACTCAACATATGCATATAGTCAACAATTTGCAGGTAGTGGAGTTTTATCTTTTTATGTCGGGTGCAAACCAGATAAGGCTGAGGAGTCAATAAAGATTATTCAATCAATTCTTTATGATATTGCTGAGAATGGCTTAACCCAGGAGGAGATTGAAAGAGCAAAGGGAGCAGTATCGGGGGCATTGGTTTTAAGCCAAGAAGATACTGGTTCGAGAATGACCCGGATCGGTAAAAGTGAATTAGTTTATGGGCAGATTTTGAGCTTTGATGAGATTCTTCGCGAGGTTGCAAATGTAACACCAGAGCAAATTAAGGAAATTGCCCACAAAACTCTGCCTACTTCTCCTACGCTTGCGGTCGTGGGACCATTTAGATCAAGAAGTAAATTCGAGAGGTTAATCTCATGAAGGTAGCTGTTTTGGGTGCTAAGGGAAGAATGGGTACGGAAGCAGTTGCAGCAATTAATGCTGCAAGTGATCTAACCTTAAGCGCTGCACTTGATATCGGAGATTCGCTTGAAAAATTAACACAATCAGAAACTGAGATTTTAGTTGACTTTACGACGCCAGATTCTGTGATGAAGAACCTAGAGTTTGCCATTAAAAATGGAATTCATGTTGTGGTGGGAACTACAGGATTTGATGATAAAAAATTAGAAATACTAAAAAATTTACTAAGCAATCAACCTAAAGTAGGGGCATTAATCGCTCCAAATTTTGGATTGGGAGCTGTACTAATGATGCAATTTTCACAAACCGCTGCTAAATATTTTGAAAGTGTTGAAATTATTGAAATGCACCATGCAAACAAGATCGATGCACCATCTGGAACAGCAGTTAGAACCGCTGAAATTATTTCAAGTGCTCGTAAAGAAAGTAAAAAATCTAAAATGCCAGATGCAACAAAATCAGCACTACCCGGAGCCAGAGGTGCCAATGTCGCAGATGTGCCAGTGCATTCAATTAGAGGGCACGGTTATGTTGCTCATCAGGAAGTTGTATTCTCAGATGCTGGTGAAACTTTAACTATTAGACATGATTCAATTAATAGGTCTGGTTTTATGCCCGGAGTTTTAATCGGAATTAGAAATGTTGCAAAACATCCAGGACTAACTGTTGGTCTTGAAAACTATATGGAGGGAATGAAATGAGTGATATAACAATGTATGGCGCTGAATGGTGTGGTGATTGCAGAAGGTCTAAGAAGTTTTTAGACTCAAACAATGTTTCATATAACTACATCGATGTAGAAGCTGATGCCAGTGCATCCGAAAAGGTAATTGAAATTAATGGCGGTATGCGTTCAATTCCAGTGATTTTATTCCCTGATGGAACGCACCTAACTGAACCTTCAGATGCAGCTCTAAAAGAAAAACTTGTGGCGCTGAAGAAACTTTAGAACAAGTTGTAAATTGCTGCGGAGGTAATTGCTGCGGACGCAACAACAATTGGAAATGAAGCCTTAAGTTTTAGGGCAATTAACGCAACTATTACGCCAGCAAATCTTTGGTCTATTACTAACTCTTTCTTAGTAGCAAAGGTCTGAACTCCAACGAGTGCACTTAGCAGCACAATTGGAACTAGCGTATTAATTCTTTTAAACCTAGGTCGGTCCAGCCACCTTTCTGGAACGCTATGACCAATATATTTGTTTAAGAATGCAGTAATACTTGATCCGATAACTGCTATCCAAATTGAACTCATTTTCTCCACCCAAAAATAATTGCCAGTATTACAGTTGTGATAATAGGAATTCCAGCTGCTGTTAATGGAGTTAGTGAGAGAGCCAGAATTATTGCAAAGGCAGAGATCAAAAATTGTTTTTTACTTTTAAGTCTTGGCCATACCAAGCCACAGAAAGCCGCAGGCACTGCAGCATCTAAACCCCAAACTGCTGGATCACCAATTGCACTTGCACCGAGTGCGCCTAAATAAGTAAATGAATTCCAAAAAATATATACGCCAATACCTGTTAAGTAAAAGCCTCTTCTTCTATCAACATCATTTTCCTGAAGTGTGGCCACAGCCGTTGACTCATCAATAGTAATTTGCGCTGATAAGACTTTTTTTAATCCGGTTACTTTCAAAATAGGTGCCATTTGCAATCCATAAAGTGCGTTTCTAAATCCCAGTAATGTGGCTGTGGCGATTGCACTCAGCGCAGATCCGCCAGCTCCCATAATTCCAACAACTGCAAATTGCGATGCACCAGAAAAAAGTAGTAGGGATAGTAGGCAGGTTTGTAGAATTGTAAAACCTGCAGTCACACCAGCAGCCCCAAAAGCTGCACCGTAGAGCCCAACCGTAAATGCAACACTCAGCGATGTTCGTGATACAGCATCATTTTTCGGTTTTATTGACACGCCGACACTTTAATCCAGAGAATCATCAATCACCAAAGATAGGGTCGCGCTCATGGGTGATGAGATACTTTTTAGAGATGATGTGTCGGTTGAATTAGTAAAATCTAGCGCAAGTGATGCGGATGTAATCTGGGCAGCAAGGGTTTCAACTGCGGGTGATAAATCGCTTGAAGATGTAGGTGCGGATGCAGCTAAATCTGAAGGATTGATAAATTATTTAGCTAGAGAGCGCCATGGCTCACCATTTGAACATACTTCAATGACATTTTTTATTTCCGCCCCAATTTTTGTATTCCGTGAGTTTATGCGCCATCGAATTGCCTCTTACAATGAAGAAAGTGGCAGATACCGAGAACTTAAACCGGTTTTCTATATTCCAAATAAAGATAGAAAACTAGTTCAGATTGGAAAAGCTGGTTCCTATACTTTTGTTGATGGTACTGAAGAGCAATATAAGGTTACTGTTGATGCCATAAAGGAAACTTGTAAACTTGCCTATAGCAATTATCAAAAAATGTTGGCTGCTGGAGTAGCTCGTGAAGTTGCTAGAGCAGTTCTACCGGTAACGCTTTATTCATCAATGTATGTAACTATGAATGCCAGGGCGTTAATGAACTTTTTATCTTTGAGAACTTCAAGAGAAGGTTCACATTTTCCTTCCTACCCTCAGCGGGAAATAGAGATGGTTGCAGAGAAAATGGAAGCGGAGTTTGCCAAATTAATGCCAATAACATACGGAGCCTTCCAAAAATCTGGTCGCATAGCACCATAGATAAGAGGTAGCCTTACTCCATGCAAATCACGCCACCATTTGGCAGATTAATTACCGCCATGGTTACGCCATTTACAAAAAGTGGTGAAATTGATTGGGCTGGATTGGAAAAAATTGCTTCACATTTAGTTGCCTCAGGGCATGATGGAATTGCTGTTAATGGTACAACTGGTGAAGCGCCGACAACTTCAGATGATGAAAAAGATCAAATAATTAAGAGTGTTCGAAAAGTAGTCGGCGATAAAATTAAAATCATTGCTGGTGCAGGAAACAATGAAACATCACATTCCATTGAGCAGGCACAACGTGCAGCCAAGGCGGGTGCAGATGGTTTACTAGTTGTAACTCCTTATTACAACAAGCCACCGCAGGCTGGCATTTATGCACATTTTTCTGCGATGGCAGATGCAACTGATTTGCCAGTAATGCTTTATGACATTCCGGGCAGAACTGGAATAGAGATTGAATCAGATACCATTGTTAAATTATCTGAGCACAAAAATATTACGGCTCTAAAGGATGCAAAAGGTAATCCTGCCGCAACCTCTTGGGTTATTAAAAGATGTGGAATTCCAGTTTATTCAGGTGATGATATTTTAAATCTACCCTTGCTATCAGTAGGGGCAGTCGGATTTGTTTCTGTTTGTGGCCACACAGTTGGTAGCCAGCTTCGAGCGATGTTGGATGCTTGGTTTTCTGGTGACGCAAATAAGGCACTAGAAATTCATCAACAACTGCTACCAGTTTTTACTGGCACATTTCGCACGCAAGGAGCAATACTTACAAAAGCTGCTCTCAATTTAATGGGACTTCCAGGTGGGTTTACAAGATTGCCACTTGTAGATGCTACTGCAGATCAAATTTCGCAATTAAAGAGCGATCTACAATCTGGTGGCGTTAAATTAAAGTAATTCGATGAATCATCCTCATCCAGGACTTCCTTATCCAACAAAGTTAGCTAAAAAGACACTTCGAATTGTGGCTCTGGGCGGCCTAGGCGAAATTGGTCGAAATATGACGGTTTTCGAGTATGAGGGAAGATTACTAATTGTTGATTGTGGTGTTTTGTTTCCAGGTGATGATCAACCGGGCATTGATTTAATTCTGCCGGATTTTTCATATCTTAAAGATCGAATGAATGATATTGAGGCAATCTTTCTAACACACGGACATGAGGACCATATTGGTGCAGTTCCATACTTATTACGTGAACGAAGTGATATTCGAATTATTGGTTCGCAACTAACCTTGGCATTTGTTGCACCGAAGTTAAAAGAGCGCAGAATCACTGCTCCCATGACACAGGTTAAAGCAGGACAAATTGAAAAAGTTGGACCATTTACACTTGAGTTTGTAACAGTAAATCATTCAATTCCTGACTCGTTGGCAGTTGCAATAAAAACTCCAGCCGGAGTGGTTTTACATACTGGTGATTTTAAAATGGACAAAATGCCATTAGATGGGAAGGTTACTGATCTAGAAGCTTTTGCAAGATTAGGTAAAGAGGGAGTTGATTTATTCTTAGTCGATTCAACTAACGCTGATATACCTGGACTAACTGTGTCAGAAAAAGATATTTATCCAGCACTTAAGCAAGCAATTGAAAAAACACCTCGTAGAGTTGTAGTTACGTCTTTTGCATCTCATGTACATCGTATTCAGCAGGTCTTAAACGCCTCAGTTGAGGCAAATCGTAAAGTTGCATATGTTGGTAGATCAATGATTCGCAATATGAAATTAGCAGAAGATTTAGGTTATTTAAAAGTTCCAACTGGATTAGTGGTAGATTACAAGGATATAGATGAATTCGGTGACAAGATTGTATTGATTTGTACTGGATCTCAAGGTGAGCCGTTAGCTGCACTTTCACGAATCGCAAATGGAGATCACGAGATTAGAGTTGGTAAAGGTGACACAGTTGTCTTGGCATCATCACTAATTCCTGGTAACGAAAAATCTGTTTATCGTGTGATTAATGAATTAACTCGGTTTGGTGCCCATGTCGTACATAAAGGAAATGCAATGGTGCACGTATCTGGCCACGCCTCTGCAGGTGAATTACTACACTGCTATGAGGTTGTTAAGCCAAAAAATGTATTGCCAGTTCACGGTGAATGGCGCCATATGAGAGCAAATGCCGACTTGGCAATGCAATCAGGATTATCCGAGAATAATGTTGTAATAGCAGAAAATGGAATAACAGTTGATGTAGCAAATGGCCATGCAGATATTTCTGGATCTATTCCATGCGGATATGTATACGTAGATGGTCAAAGTGTGGGAGAAATAACTGAAAGCTCTCTTAAAGATAGAAGGATTTTAGGTGATGAAGGATTTATTTCAGTCGTAGTTGTTATTGATTCCCAAAGCGGAAAAATTGTTGCTGGGCCTGATATTCATGCCAGGGGATTTACGGAGGACAAAACATTATTTGATGATGTAAAAGGCGATATAGAAAAAGCACTGAGCAAAGCTGTTGCTGGCGGATTTAATGGAACTCACCAGTTATCGCAAGTGGTTCGAAGAACGATCGGTAGTTGGGTAGGAGAGGAGCATCGCCGGAAACCGATGATCATTCCGTTGGTCATAGAGGTTTAGTTTGCAAGACTCTTTAATTTTTTCGTACAAAGTGCGCGCCATTTATGGCTTGCATTTAACTTATTCCTTAGGCTTATCTTCTTATGGCAAAAAAGAAATCGGGAAAAAAACTTCGAATATTTGCACCACTAGTTAGAGGTTTTACTTTCCTTTGGGGATTTATCGCCAAGGTTTTAGGAAATTCCATTCGATTTGTTTTTCGCTCTTCAAAAGAACTCGATCCGGCCCACCAGCGTGATGGTATTGCCTTTTTTCTATTTATTTTGGCGTTGATTTTCGCAGCCGGCATCTGGTTTACTTTAGATAATCCTCTTGGTAGAGCTACATACTCATTTTTATTTGGTGCTGTCGGTCAGCTGGCTTACTTAGTGCCACTCATATTTATCTACTTTGCATATCGATTTTTTAGATCACCTGATGAAAGTTCAGATACTGGTCGTATTACTATAGGCACGCTTCTAATTGTTATTAGCTCTACCTCATTGATACACATCATTAGCGGTTCGGTAGGAACTGGAGCAACTGCCATTCGAGACGGCGGCGGTTTGGTTGGATATGCAATTTCAAAATCACTTATCGCTATTGTCACTGAGGTTTTAGCAATTCCAATTCTGTTAATATTTCTAATTTTTGGCTTACTAGTTTTTACCAAGACACCATTATCTAGAGTTTTTCAACAACTCGGTAAGGTTTTCAAATTTGGTTCATCGAGTATTTCAGGTTTTAGAGCTAAACGAGCAGATCGCTTAGTTGCTGAGGATTTTGAAATAAGTGAAAACCCTCCATTTGAAACACCTTTAGTAAAAGATTTAGTACAAGAGTTTGAACCAGATCAATTAGAGTATGAGGTTGAGCTAGAGGATTTTGATCAAATTACTCAACCAATACCGGTTGCAAAACCTAGAATAAATGAAGCTACTAGGCCGCAACAATTATTACTTTCATCTGATGTTAAGTATGAGCTTCCCTCTCTTGATTTACTTCGAGGTGGGCCAGCAGCTAAAGGTAAATCAAAGGTCAATGAAACTGTAGTTGCAGCGCTAAAGCAGGTATTTGATCAGTTCGGGGTTGATGCCGAAGTTACTGGATTTATGCGCGGACCGACTGTTACCAGGTATGAGGTAGAACTTGGAAATGGCGTAAAGGTAGAGGCAATATCGGCACTTTCTAAAAATATTGCATATGCAGTAGCAAGTGGCGAGATCAGAATACTTTCACCCATTCCAGGAAAATCGGCAGTTGGAATTGAAATTCCTAATTCTGACCGCGAAATTGTTGCTTTAGGAGATGTTTTAAGATCTCCAGTTTCTGGAAATGACAACCATCCGATGTTAATTGCTCTAGGTAAAGATGTTGAAGGCTCATTCTTGTGTGCCAACTTAGCAAAGATGCCACATTTACTTGTGGCTGGTGCAACCGGTGCAGGTAAATCCTCCATGATTAATTCATTAGTAGTTTCGATTTTAATGAGGGCAACTCCCGATGAAGTTCGTTTAGTTCTAATTGATCCTAAGCGGGTTGAGTTAACAAATTATGAGGGAGTACCCCACTTGATAGCGCCAATTATTACAAATCCCAAAAAAGCTGCAGATGTTTTATCTTGGGTAGTGCGTGAGATGGAGATGCGTTATGACGATCTTTCACTCTTTGGTTTTAGACACATAGATGATTTCAATAAAGCAGTTAAGGCCGGCAAGGTAAATCCACCTGCGGGTAGTGAGAGAGTTTTAGAGCCTTATCCATATCTACTGGTAATAGTAGATGAGTTAGCAGATTTAATGATGGTGGCTGCTCGCGAGGTGGAGGAGTCAATAGTTCGAATTACACAATTAGCAAGAGCTGCTGGAATACATTTAGTGTTAGCTACTCAGCGGCCAAGCGTTGATATCGTTACTGGATTAATTAAGGCGAATGTGCCATCAAGACTTTCGTTTGCTACTAGCAGCTTGGCTGATTCTAGAGTTATTTTAGATACTCCAGGTGCTGAAAAATTGGTGGGCCAAGGTGACGGATTATTTTTACCAATGGGGGCAAGCAAGCCAGTTAGAATTCAAGGAGCTTATATTTCAGAGCGGGAGATTGAAGCGATAGTAAATCACGTCAAAGCTCAATTGCAGCCAGTTTATAGAATTGACATAAATGCACCTGTTAAATCTAATGTGATAACAGATGAGATTGGTGATGATTTGGATTTGCTACTACAAGCAATTCAATTAGTAGTGTCTACTCAATTTGGCTCAACCTCAATGCTGCAACGTAAATTAAGGGTTGGATTTGCCAAGGCTGGGCGATTAATGGATTTGATGGAAAGTCGTGGAATTGTGGGACCAACAGAAGGCTCTAAAGCCCGGGCGGTTTTGATTAACGCCGAGCAAATGCCAGATGTATTGGAATCGATTAGGGGGAACTCGTAGAAAAATAGGGTGAAAGGATGGGTGAAAAAAATAATGGAAGAAATTGAGCGCAAGTCCCACTTTCAAGGGTCAAAAAAACTTTTCTAATTCTTCAATTCAGTTCTATCATTAGCCATCCCCAAATGAAGGTGTGGCTATGGCAGAAGAGTCAGCGCTTAAGATTGCGATTGCAGCCTCTGGGATGTCTATTGAAAAAATTTCAGATAAAACCAACATTAGAACGGCAGTCATTGAAGATTTACTCAATGACTCAGTTGAGGTTTGTGGCGGTATTGCGTATGCCAGAGGACATATCAGATCTATTGCAAAGGTAATTAAAGCCGATGCTGATTTGTTAGTTGCTGCCATAGAATCTGCTCAATCTGGAGATAAGAAATTAATCATTGATCAATTAGCAGAAAATAATGTTGCTGATAAGAAAAAAGAAAAAAAGAAATTAAGATTTGGAACTTTAGCTTCAATTTCAGCAGCAGTACTAGGAATTGGATTTGTGGCTCAGATTGCAATAAATAATGTGTCAACGGTGAATGAATCCATTGTTTCTAACATCTCACAAAAGCCAAGTACGCAGAGTAAAGAATCTGCAGTTAATAATTTCGCAGGAGTAAATTTGGTACTAACTGCCGTAGCTGGAAATAGCTGGGTGGGATTAACAAATGCAAATGGTGATCAGATTTTCAATGGTCAGATTTATTCTGGACAGTCTCAAACTTTTAATGACGCACAACTTATCAAAGCAGTTATTGGTAATGCCGGTGCTATTAAATTACAGGTTAATGGTTCAGATCTTGGTTTAGCAGGTGCTAATGGGCAGGTTGTTAGGTTGGATTTTGGCACAAACGGCCTATCTCAGTCCTAAATAGAAGTTAATTTAATTACCGCGCTATCCTTAGCGCATCGTGAGTTCAAAACTTGTAACTGAAAAATCACCCAGAACAGTCGCCTTGGTGACTTTAGGATGTGCACGAAATGAAACTGATTCTGAGGAGTTAGCAGGCAGATTAGCAGCAGATGGCTGGATGCTAGTAGATGATCCAAGTAAGGCTGAAATAGCAGTAATTAATACTTGTGGATTTATCGAAAGTGCAAAAAAGGATTCAATTGACGCATTAATGCAAGCACATTCATTAAAAGAAAATGGAGTTACAAAAGCAGTTGTTGCAGTTGGGTGTATGGCCGAGCGATATGGAAATGAATTAGCCAACGCACTTCCAGAGGCCGATGCAATTTTAGGCTTTGATGATTATCAAGATATTTCGGCAAGACTTTCAACAATAATCGACGGAGGAAAAATATCGGCTCATACGCCAAAAGATCGTAGAACCTTATTGCCAATTGCTCCAAGTCAGCGAGCAGAACAAAAAGCTGCATTAAAAGAGATCTCACCAATTGGAACTGTGCTTAGGAAGCGTTTAGATAATTCACCAATTTCACCACTAAAGATTGCAAGTGGATGTGATCGCAGATGCTCATTTTGCGCTATTCCATACTTTAGGGGTTCATTTGTTTCTCGATCACCAAAAGAGATAGTCGATGAGGCAAAATGGTTAGCTGACAACGGAGTAAGTGAGCTGTATTTGGTAAGTGAAAATACCACCTCTTATGGCAAAGATTTCGGGGATCTAAAATTGATGGAAAAACTACTGCCTCAGCTATCAAAAATTGATGCAATTAAAAGAATTCGTCTATCTTATTTACAGCCAGCTGAGGTACGGCCATCATTATTGCAAGCCATGGTTTCAGTAGAGAAAGTGGTTCCTTACTTTGATCTCTCATTCCAGCATGCAAATGGTGACCTACTAAGAAGTATGCGTAGATTCGGAGATGGTGAAAAATTCCTTCACCTAATATCTCAAATTCGTGCCCTAGCTCCTGAAGCAGGTATTAGATCCAACTTTATAGTTGGTTTTCCTGGTGAAACTGATGCTCAGTTTATGGATTTAGTTGAATTTTTATCACAAGCACAGTTAGATGCAATTGGAGTGTTTGGTTACTCCGACGAGGATAAAACTGAAGGTATGAGTTTGCAAAATAAGGTAGCTCCTGAGGTTATTGGTGAACGCGTAGCTGAACTTTCAACATTAGTTGATGAATTAATCTCCCAGCGAGCTGAGGCTAGAGTTGGAGAAATGGTTACCGTATTAATTGAAGATGAAGAAGAGCAAGAGGGTAGAGCAGATCATCAAGGTCCAGATGTTGATGGCTCAACCTTCATTAAATCTAGAAACAGATATCGGATCGGAGAGTATGTAGAAGCGGTAGTTAGTGATGTATCTGGCGTAGATTTGATAGCACAAGTAATATGAAAAAAGTTAGCCGCCCTAATCTTCCCAACTCACTCACAATTTTTAGAGTTCTGGCATTACCGTTTTGCGCCTATGCGCTCTTTAAGAATAATGGTCAAGATTCAGATTGGCGAATAATTGCATTTGCTTTATTTTTTATAGTGGGACTGAGTGATATTTTAGATGGCAAAATTGCTAGGGATCGTAATCAGATAACCGAGCTGGGTAAATTACTTGATCCAATTGCTGATAAGGCCATGTTAGCCACAGCAACTATCGGTGCCTCAATTTTAGGAATGCTTTCTTGGTGGGTCACAATTGTGTTTTTGATTCGAGAAATTGCGGTAACAATACTTAGATTTGCAGTTATAAAAAAAGGTGTCATTCCTGCTAGCCGTGGTGGCAAGCTAAAGAGTTTCTTTCAGAGTTTTGGCGTAGGATTTTACATTTTACCCCTGCCAACATATTTACACACCCCAAGAGATTTATTTATGGCAGTTGCAGTTATATTGACTGTAAGTACCGGGATCGATTACTTCAGAAAGGCACTAACAAAGTGAGTAAGAATGAACTTCCTAAATTAGTAGTCAAGCGGCTGCAAAAAATTGGTAAAAGTTTATCTGTTGCTGAATCGATCACAGCTGGTGGAATAGCAAATCAAATCACTGAAGTACCTGGGTCATCTAAGGTATTTTACGGTGGGGTAATTGCATATAGTGATGAAAGTAAAATTTCCCAGCTAGATGTAAAAACTGCCGATATCAAGAGATTTACATCTGTATCTGAGCAGGTGGCAATTGAAATGGCAAATAATGTCAGGAAAAAATTTAAGACAGATTTTGCAATCTCTACTACCGGAGTGGCAGGGCCAGGTAAGGCCTATGGGCAAAAGGCGGGAACGGTGTGGATCGGTATTTCTTCACAAAAAGAGAGCTTTGCCGTATCACTCTTACTATCTGGGGATCGAGAAATGATTCGCCACGCGACAATTACCAGCGCTTTAGCAGCCTTAGAGCGTATTCTTAAGCCGTGATACTTCTACGCACCCATATTGGTAGTGCCCTTCGCGCTGCCCGCATCGAACAGGGTAGGACATTGCGGGATGTAGCAAAGAGCGCTCGCGTCTCCCTCGGCTATCTATCTGAGGTAGAGCGTGGTCATAAAGAAGCTTCAAGTGAATTGCTTAACTCAATTTGTTCAGCCCTAGATCTTTCTCTCTCCACAATCTTGGTTGATGTTGCAACTGTGGTTAAAACCCACGAATCCCCAGTATTGACTATCTCAACTTTGCAAGTGGTCGAGACCGCAGCTTAAATTGTCTGCTCAGCCGGCGTTTGCTCCATACGCCCGCCAAAACGCAACCAGCAACAAATCACGTATCGCTATCTTTGCTGGTGCTAAAGCTGTAGTTACTGAGGTTGGAAATTATCAATCAAATATTTCAGATATTGCTTTACGTGCCCAGGTTTCAAAGGCGACTATTTATAATCAATTTGCAGATAAAGCTGAGATGATGGAATGCCTGGTGGAGTTTGAGGTTGAAAGATTAGTTGCGCTTGGTTTATCAGCCTCATCTCGCCAAGAGGCGCTGTATCAGCTCTCTATTGCAATCTCTCAAGATTTAGCATTGCGCAAATTAGTTGAAA
The DNA here is from genome assembly GCA_010030895.1 of Actinomycetota bacterium. Classification (GTDB taxonomy): domain Bacteria; phylum Actinomycetota; class Actinomycetes; order Nanopelagicales; family Nanopelagicaceae; genus Nanopelagicus. Next base: position 24,964 of record RHBS01000001.1, read on the forward strand.
CCGATCCAACCGATATTGCGAAATTGGTTACAGTTTCAAACCATCCAACCTGGGTAGTGGCCCACAAGGGAATTGCAAAGATTTTTGGTTCAGACTCAGCAGCCTGTGGAGTTGTGCTGCGTTGGTTAATTGGTCAGATTGCCTCACCCATTACCCAGGAGGAGTCATTAGCCCAATCAAAGCGTTTGGCAAACACCTTATTCCAGTAGGAGTAGAAGTAATTGTCTAATGGATTCACAGTAATTAATTGAATATGCGCATTTCAGAGCTTCGGAATCGACTTTCTGCCTACTTTCCAGATTCTGATACCTATGCCAGAGATATCATCCATAGCGAATTAGGTGGCATCAGTGTTAACGCTGCGATTGAGCTGGGGATGGAGCCAGATGAGATTTGGAAGGCGGTTGTCAGACATAACCCAGCGATGCCGCAGCAATACAGATAACGGCGTGTCCTAGCCGATATTTACCCCTTCGAACAGTTGTTCGATACAATTATCCTGCCCAACCAGAGCGGTTCCACAGTTCCGCTGGCACCCTAAGCCAGCCGTCAGTGAGTTTCCGTACCTTCTGGACCGAACAATATGACCTCGCTAGTGGAAGTTAGATTCCAAGTAGCTGGTCAAGGAGAAGAAAGGAAGTAAATCTTTATGGCCTCTGCAAATAGAGAACCACAAGATGATAAAAAAGAAGATAAACGATCTAGTGATCGTTCTAAATCCCTAGATACCGCCCTTGCCCAAATCGAGCGTCAGTTCGGCAAAGGATCTGTGATGAAAATGGGAGAGCGAAAAGCTGTCGCGATGGAGGTTATCCCAACTGGTTCAGTTGCTTTAGATATCGCACTTGGCGTTGGTGGTTTACCACGCGGACGAGTTGTTGAGATTTATGGCCCAGAATCATCAGGTAAAACAACTGTTGCTTTACATGCAATTGCGAATGCCCAAAAAGCTGGGGGCATTGCTGCATTTATTGATGCCGAGCATGCATTAGATCCTGAGTATGCAAAGAAGCTAGGTGTTGATATTGATGCACTATTAGTTTCTCAACCAGATACCGGTGAGCAAGCACTTGAAATTATGGATATGTTAGTTAGATCAGGTGCAATTGATATTGTTGTAGTTGACTCAGTTGCAGCATTGGTACCAAGAGCTGAAATTGAGGGTGAAATGGGTGACTCTCACATGGGTCTACAAGCTCGTCTTATGTCCCAAGCACTTCGTAAAATGACTGGTGCACTGCACCAATCAAATACCACTGCAATCTTTATTAACCAGCTACGCGACAAGATCGGTGTCTTCTTTGGATCACCAGAGACAACAACTGGTGGAAAAGCTCTTAAGTTTTACGCATCAGTTCGTATGGATGTGCGTCGAATTGAGACCTTAAAAGATGGCCAAGATGCTGTTGGTAATAGAACTCGAGTAAAGATTGTTAAGAACAAGGTAGCGCCACCATTTAAGCAAGCAGAGTTTGACATCATTTACGGAGTTGGAATTAGCCGTGAGGGGTCATTAATTGATCTTGGCGTTGAGGCTGGGATTGTTAAAAAATCTGGCGCCTGGTTTACCTATGAGGGTGACCAATTAGGTCAGGGTAAAGAGAATGCTAGAGCTTTCTTAATTGATAACCCAGATCTAGCAAATGAAATTGAGACAAAGATCCGAGCATCATATGTGCCTGCTGAAATCGACCCTGCTCTAGTAGCAGCTGTTGATGAAGCGACCGCTGATGTTGAGTTTTAATCTCTAACAATTAAAACACACCTTGAAAAAATCTCAAGATGTAGTAGCTGATCCCTACTCTGAGGCGATGTCACTTGCTTTATATGCATTGGCACCACGCGCAAAGAGTAGGGATGAGTTACTTAAGCAGCTATTAAAACGTGGCGTAGATGGTGAGATCGCTAATTCAGTTTTAGATTCCCTTGAGTTGCAAGGGTTATTAAATGATTTAGAGTTTGCAAAATTATGGTCAGAGTCCAGGCAGCGATCCAAGAAATTAAGTAAGCGCGTGATTGCCGGTGAACTTCGAAGCAAGGGAGTTTCGCAGGACATAATAAATGAAGTAATTGATGAGATTGATGATGCCAGTGAGTATGCGCAAGCTTTGTTATTGGCGCAGAGAAAATTTGAATCAATATCCCATTTAGATCCGGAGGTGGTTTACCGCAGAGTTTCAGGGCTATTGATGCGAAAAGGTTATAGCCATGGGATTTGCGCCAAAATTATGCGGGAGTTAACTGGTAATAATTAACAAGTAGAATTACACCGTGCCTACCTTTGTAGTTGAAACTTACGGTTGCCAGATGAATGTTCATGACTCTGAGAGAATCGCTGGCTTGCTGTTAGATGCTGGCTACACCCAGGCACTGGCAGATACTCAACCTGATCTTGTAGTTTTTAATACCTGTGCGGTAAGGGAAAATGCTGATAATAAACTTTATGGAAATCTTTCATTTTTAGCACCACGGAAGAAGAGTGATCCTAATTTCCAAATTGCAGTTGGTGGCTGTATGGCGCAAAAGGATAAGGATTTAATCATCAAGAAAGCGCCATATGTTGATGTGGTTTTTGGAACTCACAATATTGGATCTTTGCCAGTCTTATTGGAGCGAGCAAGAGTTGAAGAGTCGGCACAGGTTGAGATTAAGGAATCTCTTGAGCATTTTCCCTCAACCTTACCTGTAAAAAGAGACTCAGCATTTTCTTCCTGGGTATCAATTTCAGTTGGCTGTAATAACACCTGCACCTTCTGCATAGTTCCGCAATTGCGGGGTATTGAAAAAGATCGCCCTGCAGGTGAGATTCTTAAAGAGATTCAAACTCTTGTTAGTCAAGGAGTAATCGAGATAACTTTGCTTGGCCAAAATGTAAATGCATATGGCGTGGAGTTTGGTGATCGCCTGGCATTTTCAAAGCTCTTAAAAGAGTGTGGAAAAATTGATGGATTAGAACGAGTTAGATTTATGTCTCCGCACCCAAGAGATTTTACCGACGATGTTATAGAGGCAATGGCTGAGAGTAAAAATGTGATGCCTCACCTTCATATGCCCCTGCAATCAGGTAGCGATAAAGTTTTACAGTCAATGCGCAGGTCATATCGAAGAGATCGATACTTAGGGATTTTAGAAAAAGTAAGAGGTTCCATTCCAAATGCCGCCATTACTACCGACATAATTGTTGGTTTTCCAGGCGAAACTGAGTTAGATTTTGAACAAACCATTGATTTAGTAAAACAAGCTAAATTTTCTGCCGCCTACACATTCCAATACTCAAAACGTCCTGGAACACCTGCAGCCTTAATGCCTGATCAAGTAACACCAGAGGTGATGGCAGATCGCTATAACCGTCTACACAAAATTCAACAAGAGATCTCTAAGAAGGAGAATGAAAAATTGATCGGTAAAACCGTCGAGTTATTAGTCTCTGGTCATGAAGGTCGTCACGATATTGATATGAATAGAATGAATGGTAGAAGTCGAGATTTTAGATTGACACATTTTGATAACTCAGCAAAACAAGCTCGTCCGGGAGATTTAGTTGAGGTTAAAGTTGAGGAGGCCTTCGCTAATCACATTGTCGCAGGAGAGCCGATTAAGGTGACAAAGACCGCTGGGTCAGCTGCTCACGCTGCTTGGGTAGAAGATAATGGTGATAAAAAAATACTCTTGGGAATTCCAACACTTGCATCACTTAAATCGCTATAAATGAAGTTAATAGTAATTTGTGGTGCTACTGCAACTGGTAAGAGTGATTTAGCAGTATCGGTTGCAAAAGAGATTAATGCAGAGGTTATCAATGCAGATTCAATGCAACTTTATAAGGGTATGGATATTGGTACAGCTAAACTATCTCTCTCAGAACGAAAAGGTATCGAACACCATTTGATAGATATCCTTGAGATTAAAGATGATGCAAATGTTGCGTGGTATCAAAGTATTGCTCGAAGTAAAATAGATGAGTTAATTTCAGCTGGCAAATCTGTAGTGGTTGTAGGTGGAACAGGCTTATATATCAAAGCAATTTTGGATGATCTAAATTTTCCTGATACTAATCCAGAACTTCGTCAAAAAATTACTGTGGAAGCAGAAAATCTGGGAAATGAGATTATGCATCAAAAGTTATCTAAATTAGATCCGGCAGCAGCTCTGGCAATTCCAAAGGAGAATTTGAGAAGAATTATCAGAGCCTTAGAGGTGATTGAGTTGACTGGTAAACCATTTACTGCAAACTTGCCTAGAGCTGCCAGTAGCAAGTATCCAAATGCCCTGCAATTTGGATTAGCCCTCGACCGAGATCACCTTGATCAGAAAATTGATAAGCGAGTTGAAGCTATGTGGGAGAAGGGATTCGCTCGTGAGGTATCACTACTTATGACTTTAGGATTAGAACAATCAACCACTGCAAAAAAGGCACTTGGGTATAGTCAGTTAATGGATTACTTAAATGGCGAATGTAGTGAAGAATTTGCAAAAGAGGAGACTAAGCGAAGTACTAAGGCGTATGCCAGACGTCAACAAACTTGGTTTGCTAGAGATTCTAGAATTAATTGGATTGATGCCGCCTCAACATCTGCTCAATTAGAAAAACTCTTGGCTAGTATTAATTAATGGTCTCAGCAACTTATGGGCACGGTACTCACAATGATTTTGTAGTGGTCTTTGATCCAGAAAATAAAATTTCATTTTCTCCAGAACAAATAAGGAAAATTTGTGATCGTAAATTTGGAGTGGGAAGTGATGGCTTCATTAAAATTATCAAAGTAGATGGCGCTTGGTTTATGGATTACTCAAACTCTGATGGATCAGTAGCTGAAATGTGTGGCAATGGCATAAGAGTTATGGCCCGATACCTTGTTGATCGTGGACATCAAGTCAGTGGAATTTATGCTATTAATACTCGAGATGGTCGAAAATTTCTATCTGTTCCAGAGACAGGTGATATCTCAGTAAACATGGGAAAAGTTACGCAGGTAAGTGGTGAAGTATCGGTAGTCCAAAACTCAAAAACCTATTTCGGCTTTAACATTGATGTTGGTAATCCTCATGCTGTGGTATTCACTGATGACATGGATTTGGTGGGGGAGCTTAAAAATCCGCCAATTGTTTTACCTGATGATATTTATCCCGAAGGAGTAAATATTGAGTTTGTTGAGTTTTTAAGTAATGGTGAGTTAAAGATGAGGGTTTTAGAGCGTGGAGTTGGTGAAACACAATCTTGTGGCACCGGTACCTGTGCGGTGGCTTTGGCTGCGACGATTAAAAGTAACAAGGCATTGCCAATTAAATGGGTAATCAACCCACCAGGGGGAAGGTTGATTGTGGAAATTGATGGACACAGCAATGCCACATTAAGCGGCCCAGCAGTTCTAGTTAAGGATGTGGAATTGGATCAATATTTGTGAGTGATTCTAAGTTTGATAAATCTACTGGTCTTGAAATAGATATTGATTCACTGATTCGTGAAAATGCACAAGCTGTTGCTGATTATGAACTCAACGAGACTCCAGAGAGTGCAAATCAAGATTTACAAGATCGACAAGCTTTACGCCGAGTAAGTGGATTATCAACTGAATTACAAGATGTATCTGATGCTGAGTATCGACAACTTCGCTTAGAAAAAGTTGTACTAGTGGGAGTCTGGACTGAGGGTAGTGCTAAGGATGCAGATAATTCTATTAAAGAGTTAGCAGCACTTGCTGAAACTGCTGGCTCTCAAGTTATGGAGGCATTAATTCAGCGCAGAGATAAACCAGATTCGGCAACTTTTATTGGTTCTGGAAAAGTTAACGAAGTTAGGCAAGCTGTTGTTGCAACTGGAGCAGATACCGTAGTTTGTGACGGAGAATTATCTCCAGCACAACTTAGAACCCTGGAACAAAAAGTTAAAGTCAAGGTAATTGATAGAACTGCATTGATTTTAGATATTTTTGCCCAACATGCCAAGAGTCGAGAGGGTAAGGCGCAAGTTGAGTTAGCTCAAATGTCATACATGCTTCCAAGACTACGTGGTTGGGGTGAATCATTATCTAGACAAGCAGGTGGTATTGGTGGTCGTGGACCTGGTGAAACTAAAATTGAAACTGATCGAAGAAGAATTAATGACAAAATGTCAAAGCTTCGAAGAGAAATTAAAGATATGAAAATTTCTCGCGATACTAAAAGAAGTGAAAGACGTAAAAACAATATTCCATCTGTGGCAATTGCTGGCTACACAAATGCCGGAAAATCATCGCTCCTTAATAGATTGACTGGGTCAGATGTTTTAGTAGAAAACGCATTGTTTGCAACCTTAGACCCAACTGTAAGAAAAACAGAGAGTTCTGATGGTCGTATTTACACACTAGTCGACACTGTAGGTTTTGTTCGACATCTACCTCACCAATTAGTTGAAGCATTCAAATCAACTCTCGAAGAGGTTTCAGAGTCAGACTTAATAGTGCATGTTGTAGATGGTTCTCATCCAGATCCGTTTGAACAAATACGGGCCGTTCGCCAAGTTATAACTGAAATTGGTGGTGGTGAAATAATGGAGATTATTGCAATCAATAAAGCTGATGTGGCTTCGCCTGAGGTTTTGATGGAAATACTCCGGAAAGAAAGTAATGCCTATGCCATCTCTGCCCGCACTGGATACGGAATTGATAATCTAATAAGAGCAATTGAACAAGCATTACCAAAACCTAAGGTGGAGATTAAGGCAATTATTCCCTTTAACAGGGGAGATCTGGTGAGTGCAATTCATGAGCAGGGAGAGATTATTTCAGAGGAGTATCTACCAGAAGGAACAAGATTACATGCAATGGTAGGTGGCGCATTAGCTAGAAAAATCGAGATGATTAATCTATAAAATCACTTATTGGAATTAGAATCTAACTAGTTGTAATTTATATATCCACAAAATCTATAAATTTAAGTATTAATTAGTAAAAGTATATTTAATTTGCACATGATTGAATTCAATTTAACTTCTGAACAAAAACGAGGATTAATTTTTGTGTTTGCCGCAATGATTGGTTTAGGTGGATTTTACTTCCTTAATTCAAGGCCAACTCTTGAGCAAGCAGCTATCAATATTGCAGAACCAATTCCGCAACAATCTCTTGCCACCCAATTAATTATCAATGTGGCTGGAAAAGTTTTAAATCCTGGTGTTTATCAATTACCTCAGGGCTCTAGAGTTATCGATGCTCTCAAGGCTGCTGGCAATCAATTAAAGGGTGTAGATATTAGTGACATCAATCTTGCTCGAGTGTTAGTTGATGGTGAGCAAATTCTTATTGGTGCAAGCAATCACACAAGCTTAAAAGCTAAGCCTAAGAAGGTTACTGTTGATAATCCACTTGATCTTAATCAAGCAACTCTTGCCCAATTAGATACTTTGCCGGGTATTGGTCCGGTAACTAGTCAGCGAATTATTGATTATCGTAAAAAAGTTGGCCGTATAAATTCTGTAGATGAGCTAAAGAAAATATCTGGATTGGGTGGGGCAAAATTCGAAGAGATAAAACCCTTGCTCCGAGTCCTTTAAATTTTCCTCTCCTTTGGGTAGGAGTAGCGCTCTGGATATCCACTGCAGTAGTTGGACTATTTCCTAGCTCTAAATATTTTTTACTGCCAGCCTTACTCTTACTTTCAATAAGTTGTCGAAAGCACACTATTTTTATTCTCCTAATAACCTTGGTAGTAGGTGTTTTAATAGTATGGATTCGACAATCTGCACTTGAAAGCAAATTCTTAGCTGATAACTTAAATAAGTCGGTTTGGATTAAAGCGATAATACGTAATGATCCAGTGTTAAGAGATGGTCAAGTATTTGGCTCTTCAAAAGGAGCTGATAAGTACTCTGTACTGATCAGTCTTATTCAAGTTAATGATCTAAAAGTAAATTTGCCAGCTCGTCTGATATTTAATACTGATAATCGTCTACAAATGGATCAGGTAATAAAAACTCAAGTTAGATTGATAGAAACTCGTGAGCGTAAAGTTGCCGCTCTTGCTTTAACTAAGGATTCCATCACAATTTTGAGTCCACCGCGCACCATCTTTAAAATCACTGAGATCATTCGAGATAAATTGAGAAGTCATTCAGATGGGTCAATTGCAGCTTCATTGATACCCGGACTAGTCCTAGGGGATACCTCTCTTCAAAGTAATCAATTTAAAAATCAAATGCAAGGGATTGGCCTGTCGCACTTAACAGCAGTTAGTGGAGCAAATTTCGTCCTAGTTGCCAGCTCTATTCTATGGATTTTGCAATTTATAATCAAAAAAAATCAGTATCGCCTTATTATTGTTTCGCTAATCCTATTTCTATTTATATTTTTAGTTAGACCAACACCATCAGTTTTGCGAGCAGCGGCTATGACATCGGTGGTATTAATTGCAAGGTATCGAGGAGAAACTTCACGAGGTATTGCTTCACTTGGGGCAGCAATTACATTTTTGATTCTAATTGATCCATTTCAAGCAATTGACCCTGGATTTGCTTTATCTGTTTTAGCAACAGCCGGAATCCTATTACTTTCACCACTCCTCGAAATAAAGTTACAAAAACTAATCAAATCCAAATTGTTAATTGAAGTTGTAGCTATACCAGTAAGTGCAACCATTTTATGTCTTCCAATAATTTTGTTGTTATCCAATGAAATCTCCCTAGCAACTATTCCAGCAAATATTTTGGTTGCACCAGTAATTGGCCCAATCACAATACTAGGCTTTTTAAGTGCAATACTCTCTCCACTACTTCCAACAATTGGTTTTCTCCTATTCTCTATCGCCACCTATTTTGCAAAATACATAGTTCTTATTAGTGGGGCAATGGATAAATTTCCATCTCTTCATTTTAATGAAGCAAGAGTGTATGTTTTGGTCTTCATACTTTTTGCCCTGCTTGTACTAAAGAGACGTGGCAATATTGCAATAGTTATGATTTTTGTAATCATCGTTCAATTAGTATTTTCAGAGATATCTTGGCCAGGTAAAAATTGGCAAGTTGTAAATTGTGATGTCGGCCAAGGTGATGCAATGGTTGTAAATTTAGGGCAAAATTCGGCGATTGTTATTGATACTGGGCCTGATTCGAAGTTAATTGATGATTGCCTAACGGAATTAAAGATTACAAAAATACCACTTCTTATACTCACCCATTTTCACGCAGACCATGTTGGTGGAATAACTGGAGTTCTAAAGAATCGATCGATTAGACAGGTATGGATTTCAAATCTGCATCAACCAGAAACATCTTATAGCGAGAGTATTAAAGCGTTGCAAAACATTTCAGTTAGAACTGTAAATATGGGTGAAACCTATACATTTACCAAAGATGATACCGAGATTAAGATCTTATGGCCTACTTCGGTGACTGAAAATTTTACTCAATTACCAGGCGATGGATCAAAAATAAATAATTCAAGTATTGCAATTTTGCTTCGTACGAAAAATTACTCGCTTTTTTCGGCTGGGGATATTGAGCCAGAGGTCCAGGAGTTGATAAGTAAATCAGGTCTACTTTCAGATGTTGATATTTTAAAAGTATCTCACCATGGCTCTGCATACCAATATTTACCGATGATTGATCTGTTAAAGCCAGAAATTGCATTAATTAGCGTTGGTGCTAAAAATAGTTATGGCCACCCGGACCTTGAATTCATTAGAGAGCTAGAAAAGAGATCTATTTCGGTTTGGCGGACCGATCTATCTGGTGGCATATCAGTTGCGCCACGCAATAAGATCAGGGCTACGGGAAAAGAATGGTGGAAAATTAGGTGGGGTTAGTTCTAATACAAGGATCAGAAAGTCTTCTGGCAGATCGCGCTATCTCTCAGGTGATCTCAAAGTATCCTAATGCTCAAGTCTCAAATTTATATGCAGATGAAATTGAGGTCGGGATAATCACCGATAATTTGGCACCCTCACTTTTTGGCGATCAGCGAGTTGTAGTAATCAGAGATTCACAAGAATTAGTTGCAGAGTGTGCAGATGAATTAATTACCTATCTAGAAAATCAAGATGAAAATTTAATCCTAGTCCTTTGGCATAAAGGGGGTGTAAAAGGAAAGGGTTTAGTTGATAAGGTTAAGAAGCTAAATCCACAACTTATTTCTGTTGAGGCCATAAAAAAAGACTCTGAAAAATCAGAGTTTATTCGAAATGAGTTTAAATCTTATAATAGAAAAATTACTAGTGAAGCTATTCAAGCTTTGATTGATTCACTGGGAAGTGACATGCGTGAGTTAGCTGCTGCCTGCTCCCAGTTGGCTTCAGATGTTGCATTACAAAAGGTAATAGATGAAGTAGATGTAGCAAAGTATCAACAAGGTAGAGTTGAAAGCACGGGTTTTGATGTTGCTGATGCAGTAGTGGATGGAAAAACTGCGGAGGCGTTAATAGCGCTTAGAAATGCATTAGCTACTGGCACAGACCCGGTGTTAATTGTCAGCGCCTTAGCGGCATCCTTTAGGACACTTGCAAAAGTGTCGGGTAGTTCCAGAGGTTCAAACTCATATGAATTAGCCTCATCTTTAGCACTTGCACCATGGCAAATTGAAAAAGCAAGAAAGCAATTAACTGGCTGGAGTGAGAATGGATTGGCAAAGGCTGTCATAGCTATTGCCGCGGTAGATGCTGACATTAAGGGAGCAGCAAGTGATCCAAAATACGCTTTGGAACGGGCAGTGATGACCGTATCAACTGCAAAAAGTACTCGATAGTCAGGCTCAGTTTGAGCGTAATGGCCTGCGCTGATACCCTTGCCAACTTAAAGAACGCAATCATTAACGAGAAAAGGTAACCCTCAGTGGCAAACATTAAGTCTCAGATCAAACGAATCCGAACTAACAACAAAGCACAGGATCGCAACCGGGCTTATCGTTCAGCACTTCGTACCGCAATTCGCAAGTTTCGCGAGGCCGTTACTGCAGGTGATGCCGCAAAAATAAAGGCAGAGTTTAAGGATGCTTCTCGCACTTTAGATATGGCAGTTTCAAAAGGTGTTATTCATTCCAACAATGCAGCAAATAAAAAATCAGCTATGGCTAAGTTGGCCAACAAAGCTGGTATTCGTTAATTTTTTAGACACTCTTAAGGCATAGATGCCTGCTATTTCGATTGCCAAAGCTCCGCAACCTGCTGCAACTAATCCACAGCAAATAAGAAATTTTTGCATTATTGCTCATATTGATCATGGTAAATCTACCCTGGCCGATCGAATGCTTGGTATTACTGGTGTAGTTGAAGATAGAAATATGCGAGCTCAGTATTTAGATCGTATGGATATTGAACGAGAACGTGGCATAACAATTAAGAGCCAGGCAGTTCGATTGCCGTGGCGATCTGGTATCGATGGTCAAGAATATATTTTAAACATGATCGATACACCAGGACATGTTGATTTTACCTATGAGGTTTCGCGTTCACTAGCTGCTTGCGAAGGCGCCATACTTTTAGTTGATTGTGCACAAGGAATCGAAGCACAAACACTCGCAAATTTATATCTTGCCATGGAAAACGACTTAACAATAATTCCAGTGCTAAATAAAATTGATTTGCCTGCCGCCCAGCCAGATAAATTTGCTGAGGAACTAGCTAAATTAATTGGTTGTCAGCCGCAGGATTGTCTAAGGGTTTCTGGAAAAACTGGTCAAGGCGTGGAACTCCTATTAGATCAAATTGTTAAGCAAATTCCGGCGCCAGTTGGTGATCCAAAAGCTGCTACCCGAGCACTAATCTTTGATTCAGTCTATGACTCATATCGTGGAGTTGTCACTTATGTTCGTGTGGTAGATGGGCATTTATCTCCACGTGATCAAATTCAAATGTATTCAACTGGCGTGCGCCATGAAATGTTGGAGGTAGGGGTTATTTCACCTGAACCAATGGCAAGCAACGGACTTGGAGTTGGTGAAGTTGGCTACTTAATTACTGGCGTAAAAGATGTAAGGCAATCGCGTGTTGGCGATACTGTCACTACCTACAACAATCCGGCAAAGGTTGCACTTGCTGGCTATAAAGATCCTAAGCCAATGGTTTTTTCAGGTTTATTTCCCCTAGATGGTGCTGAGTATCCAATGTTGCGAGAAGCGCTAGATAAATTGCAATTAAATGATGCAGCCTTAGTATTTGAACCAGAGTCATCTGCAGCACTTGGTTTTGGATTTCGATGTGGATTCCTCGGACTGCTACACATGGAAATTGTGCGGGAACGGTTAGAAAGGGAAGCAGGTTTAACATTAATATCAACCGCTCCAAGCGTTGTTTATAACGTTACATTGGACGATGGAAAAAAATTAGTTGTCACAAACCCGTCCGAGTACCCTGATGGAAAAATTGCAGAAGTTTATGAACCAATTGTCAAAGCCACAATTTTAGCGCCAAGTGAATTCATAGGAACGATTATGGAGCTTTGCCAGCAACGTAGGGGTGTTCAAAAGGGTATGGATTACTTATCGGAAGATAGAATTGAGATCCGATACACCCTACCTTTAGCCGAAATAGTTTTTGATTTTTTTGATCAATTGAAATCACGTACTAGAGGCTATGCCTCATTAGATTATGAACCAATCGGAGAGGAGATTGGAGATTTAGTTAAAGTTGATATTCTGCTTCAAGGAGAAAAAGTTGATGCATTTAGCCAAATTGTGCATAGAGATAAAGCTTACGCATACGGAGTTTCTATGACAGGCAAACTTCGTGAATTAATTCCTCGTCAGCAGTTTGAAGTTCCAATTCAAGCAGCAATTGGTGCAAAGATTATTGCCAGAGAAAATATTAGAGCGATAAGAAAAGATGTTCTTGCAAAATGTTATGGTGGTGATATCACCCGTAAGCGAAAGCTTTTAGAGAAGCAAAAAGAGGGTAAGAAACGAATGAAGATGGTTGGAAGAGTTGAAGTTCCCCAGGAGGCATTCATAGCTGCACTTACTACAGATTCAGATAAAGCGAGTGAAAAGAAAAAATAAGTGAAACTAGCCTTCTATATCCACGTACCTTATTGTAGTAAAAGGTGTGGCTACTGCGACTTCAATACTTACACACCAACTGAGTTAAAGATATCAACTGGATTAAATCAGATCTCAAACAGTTACATAGATTTAGTAATAAAAGAAATAGAACTAGCAAAGTTCAAGATAAAGGAACCAGTTGAGGTCTCTTCAATTTTCTTTGGTGGTGGCACGCCATCGCTAATGGAGCCTGTTGACCTTGGCCGGGTCATTACCAAGATTAAAACTGATTTTGGAATTGCAAGTAATGCTGAAATAACACTAGAGGTAAATCCAGACTCTGTTGATAGAGATAAATTGGAACTATTTTTTGAAATAGGTATAAATAGGTTATCAATTGGCATGCAGTCTGCCGTTAGCAAAGTTTTAAAAATATTGGATAGGACTCATAATCCTGAAAATGTATCCAAAGTAGTAAATTGGGCGACTGATATTGGGTTTAAGCAAATTTCCGTAGATCTAATTTATGGTACCCCAGGAGAATCTAAAGAGGATTGGCAGCAAAGCATCGATGCAGCACTAGCACTTCCCATTTCCCACATATCTGCATATGCATTGATTGTAGAACCTGGTACTAAATTAGCGGCACAAATAAAAAGAGGAGAGGTGGCCGAATTAGATGATGACCTAACTGCTGAAAAATACTTAATGGCTGATCAGGCATTTACTAATGCCGGATTTTATTGGTATGAGCTCAGCAATTGGGCAAAGGATAATTCAAAGAGTCGCCATAACCTTTCTTATTGGCTAGGTGAAAATTGGTTGGGAATTGGACCAGGAGCTCACTCTCATATTGATGGTGAAAGATATTGGAATGTAAAACACCCAACTCTGTATAAAGAGAAGGTTGAAATAGGTCAGCTACCTATTGCTGATTCAGAAATCTTAGATAGTAATCAGATCGAAAGTGAAAGACTAATGTTATCGATTCGATTAACTAGTGGAATTGAAACTAAATCGTTGAATATGAAACAAATTACAGATTTGTCTGGATATGTTGAATCGGGTCATCTTAATCACTCGGATTGGCAGCAAGGAAGAGCAACCCTTACCCTAAATGGCAGACTTATTGCGGATCGAATAGTCCGAGAAATATTGTTGTAGTAGCGTTGGATCATGAGTAGTAAAATGCATGGTAGGCAACTAGATATTCTTCGAGCAATAGTTGATGAATATGTTTCAACCGAGGAGCCTGTCGGATCAAAAACGCTTGCTGCTCGTACTGGCCTAGGCGTTTCCCCAGCAACAATTAGAAACGAAATGGCTGTATTAGAAGATGCGGGTTTAATTACACAACCACATACCAGCGCTGGTCGGATTCCAACAAATAAAGGGTATCGAGTATTTGTTGACCAGCTTGCAGATATAAAGCCATTGTCATCAGCTGAGCGAAGAGCAATTGAAAACTTTCTTGATGGTGCTTCAGATTTAGATGATGTAATTTCCAGAACAGTTCGACTACTTGCGCAAGTAACTAAACAGGTAGCGGTGGTTCAGTATCCATCATTGATAAAAGCAAAAGTAAGACATATAGAACTAGTACTTCTAAATAATTCAAGGGTAATGATTGTGCTAATAACTGATACTGGCAGGGTTGAGCAAAGAATGGTGGAGTTGCCATTTGATATTAGTGATACCTCGTTAGCTGATTTACATAAAAAATTAAATCAAAAAATAGCAAGGCAAACTTTATCTAATGTAGCAGGGACTTTAGAGGGAATTAGTTCAGCATATAATGGTCATGACAAATCAAATGTGGTAGTAATTATTACTACATTGATAGAAATGGCAATTGAGCATCCAGAAGAAAAAGTAGTTTTTGCTGGAACATCAAACTTGGCTAGAGCTAATCAAGATTTATCAAGTAGTATGCAATCGATTTTGGAGGCTCTAGAGGAGCAAGTTGTACTTCTAAGATTGCTATCAGGAACTGACTCCTCAGTAAAAGTAAAAATTGGTGATGAGCAAAGTGAAAAAAGCTTAAAGAAAACCAGTCTTGTAAGCGTAGGTTATGCGGATATTGGTGCACTTGGAATTTTAGGCCCAACTCGTATGGATTACGCTGCATCTATAAGTGCTGTCAATGCAGTTGCCAATTATGTTGGCAGATTTTTGACTGAGAGTAAATAAATGGCCGATCTCTATGAAATTCTTGGCGTAGATAGAGATGCTAGCTTTGATGAAATTAAAAAGGCATACCGAAAACTGGCTCGAAGCTACCATCCTGATATAAATCCTGATCCAAAAATGGCAGAAAAGTTCAAAGAAATCACTGCTGCATATGAGGTGTTAAGCGATCCAGATAAACGTCAAAATTACGATGTTGGTGGAAATGGCTTCGGCGGCTTTAATAGTGGTGGATTTGGTTTTAGTGACATTATGGATGCCTTTTTTGGTGGTGGCCAACAACGAGGTCCAAGACCAAGAAATCGTCCAGGGCAGGACGCATTAATAAGAGTAGAAGTAGATTTGATGGAAGCAACTTTTGGTTGCGAGCGGGATTTAAATGTTGAAACCGCCGTAACTTGTGGCAAATGTAATGGAACAGGATGTGCAAATAATTCAAAGCCAAGAACTTGTGATATTTGTAAAGGAAGAGGAGAAACTCAACAAGTTGCAAGATCGATACTTGGTCAAGTAATGACAAGTAGACCATGTGCAAGTTGCCAGGGGTTTGGTTCTGTTATTTCAGATCCATGTGGAGAATGTGCAGGCGACGGTAGAGTTCGAGCTAGGAAAAGTATTCCAATAAAAATCCCTGCGGGTGTTGAGACCGGCAACAGAATTCAGTTAAGTGGACAAGGTGAGGTAGGTCCTGGTGGGGGCGCACCTGGAGATCTTTATGTCGAAATTGTAGAAATACCTCATGAATTTCTAATCAGAGAAGAAAGTAATTTACACATTTCAATTTCGATTCCAATGACTTCAGCTGCACTTGGAACTCGGGTGTTAGTAGATACCTTAGATGGAAAGCAGGAAGTTGAAATAAAAGAGGGAACACAAAGTGGTTCGGTAGTTGTGCTAAGAGGTTTTGGAGTCACAAAGCTAAGGGGTTCGGGCAGGGGTGATTTAATTGTTCATATTCAGGTTCTTACTCCTACTAAAATAAATAAAGAGCAAAGCGAGTTGTTCAAAAAGATAGCCTCCTTGAGAAGTGAAGGATTAGATAAAGTAAAAATAAATACAAATGAAGAACAAGGCTTTTTCGATAAAGTAAAAAGAGCATTTAGATAGTGAGTTATTTATTTTTTGTCGATCAATTAGATTCTAATGAGGTTCAGTCACTTGAGAATGAGGAAGCCCATCACGCAATTAAAGTTTTAAGAGTTACCTCTGGTGAAACGTTAACTTTTTCAGATGGTAAAAGTCACTGGGTTTCAGGCGAAATTACAGAGATTGGAAGAAAATCTCTAAAAATGAAGGTTAATAAAAGAGGAAACATTCAATTGAATAAACCAGAGTTGATTGTAGTTCAAGCAATCACAAAATCAGACAGAAATAAGGAAATGCTTGAACTATTGACTGTTTCTGGTGTCGATCAAATAATTCCGTGGGAGGCCGAAAGGTCTATAAGTAAATGGCAGGATGACTCTGCGCATAAGTGGATTCAGACCATAAAGGAGGCTTGCAAGCAGTCCAAACGATTTAGATTGCCGACCCTTACGAGTCCTATGAAAGTAAATGAGATTATTGGAGTTATAAAGGAAAACTTTTCGATAGTTTTTCATGAAAGTACGACAAATAAATTCAGTAATCTACAAATTCCAGAAGAAGTAGAGAAAATATATTTAGTCATTGGCCCTGAAGGTGGAATTAATGATTATGAGCTTGAGGAATTTAGGACAGCAGGGTCAGTAATTGCGCGTTTAGGCGAACCTGTATTGCGATCTGCCCATGCAGGATTTGCCGCCCTCTCAGCACTTCAAACTAAACTTGGCAGATGGTAAAAATGGATTGCTTGTTTTGCAAAATTGTAGATGGAACAATTCCTGCATCTGTAGTAAAACAAAATAATAAAGTGACTGCTTTTAATGATATTTCACCTCAGGCTCCAACTCATATTTTGGTTATTCCTAATCAACACTTTAAAAACATGGGAGAGGTATCTGAAAGTGATCCTGATCTTGCAGGCGAAATTTTGAAAATGGCTTCCCAAATTGCGAAGGAGTATGGCTTAGATAGTTGGCGTATCAATATAAATACTGGTGAAAGCGCTGGCCAATCTGTTTTCCACGCTCATATTCACCTTTTAGGTGGTCGAGTATTCGCATGGCCGCCGGGTTAAATATAGAATTAGAGCAATGGATCCCATAGTTATAAAAGTTCCAACGGTTTTCCCCATGGTTTCACTGGTTGGTCCAGGTGATTCCTATCTGAGAATTTTTGAGAGTAGTTTTCCTCAGTTATCAATTACAGTTAGAGGAAATGAAATTTATGTCAATGGTGATGAGCAAAAAACTAAAATATTTTCAACTCTAATTGAAGAATTAATTACTCTCCTTAGAGCTGGTCAAAATTTAAATGCAGATATGGTCATTCGGTGCATTGGAATGATAAAACAAACTCCAACTGAACACCCAGCAGAGGTGTTATCTCTAAATATTTTAAGCAATCGGGGTAAGACAATTCGCCCTAAAACTTCTAATCAAAAAAAGTATGTTGAGGCGATAGATACAAATACAATTACTTTTGGTATCGGGCCAGCGGGGTGTGGCAAAACTTATCTAGCAATGGCTAAAGCAATTCAGGCTTTACAAGCCAAGCAAGTAAATAGAATTATTTTGACTCGGCCTGCAGTCGAAGCAGGGGAGCGATTAGGTTTTTTGCCCGGAACCTTGCATGAAAAAATTGATCCTTATTTAAGACCTCTGTTTGACGCCCTACATGACATGATTGATCAAGACGCAATTCCAAGGTTAATGAACTCAGGCGTGATAGAGGTAGCACCTCTTGCATATATGCGAGGCAGAACTTTAAATGACGCATTTATAATATTAGATGAGGCTCAAAATACGACTGCAGAACAAATGAAAATGTTTTTAACACGTTTGGGATTTGGTTCAAGAATGGTAGTAACTGGCGATATTACTCAAGTAGACCTACCTAATAATTCTCAATCTGGTCTCAAAATTGTTCAGGATATCTTGAATGAAGTTGACGACATATCCTTTATCTATTTAAATGCTGAGGATGTCGTTCGCAATAGATTAGTAGGTGAAATAGTTACGGCATACGGAAACTGGGATGAGAACATATCTAAGACTACATTTCCAATTAGAAGTGAAAAAAGGTGATTGCCAATTACTCTTAGTGAGTAGCTAATATGAAAATAGATTTGGAAAATAGCTCGAGTACTTCCTGTGATGAATCGCGATTGATATCAGTTGCTAATTTCTCATTAACAAAGCTAGGAGTACATCCTGATTCAGAGCTTGCCATCAAATTGGTAGATGAAAAGGAAATGGAACAGTTACATCTTAAGTGGATGAGTTTGCCTGGGCCGACCGATGTATTGTCATTTCCAATGGATGAAATGAAACCAAATTCAGCGGCGAATGGACCAGGAATAATTGGAGATATTGTTCTTTGCCCAGCTTTTGCAGCAAAGAATGGAAAACAATCTTTGGAGTTAGAACTTGAATTACTCACTGTCCACGGTGTTTTACATTTACTGGGGTTTGATCACGAGGATTTAGAGGATGAAGTTAAAATGTTTGAATTACAGCAATCATTTCTTGATCAATGGAGATCTTTGAAGTGAGTATTGAATCATTAATTTTGATCATATTATTGTTACTATTTGCTGGGTTACTTGCAGGTTCAGAATCGGCATTAACATCACTCTCCCGACTTTTAATCGAAGAAATTGTTGAAGCAAAACCAAATTATAAAATTAAGTTTCAAAACTTTGTTGCTAACCCTGCTAAGTTTTTGAATGTACTTCTTTTAGTGCGAAAAAGTTGTGAGCTAACAGCTACTGCAACTGTTGCGGTGTACTTTGTAGAGGGCAGTTCTAACAAAGGTCTAGCTCTTTTTTGGGCTATCGCATTAATGGTTGCTATTTCATATGTAGTTGTAGGGGTTGGTCCAAGAACTTTAGGTAAACAACACGCCATAAAATGGGCTAGGTTAGCAATCACAGTTGCAGTTATTTTATCTAAATTACTAGGCCCACTTACAACGCTATTAATTAGAATTGGAAATGCACTAACTCCTGGAAAAGGGTTTAAATCTGGCCCATTTTCAACTGAAGCAGAGTTCAGAGATTTGGTTGATCAAGCAAGTGAGAGCGGTTTCGTAGAAGAATCTGAGCGAGAGATGATTCATTCAGTTTTCGATTTAGGTGAGACTCTAGTTCGTGAACTTATGGTTCCTAGAACCGAAATGGTCTGGATCGAAGCAGATAAAACTGTGCGACAGGGATTGTCACTTGCCCTTCGTTCTGGATTTACCCGAATCCCCGTAATCTCTGAAAACTTGGATAATGTTGTAGGAATTGCCTACGTGAAAGATTTGGCTAAAAGAGTTCATGACAATCCAAACTCTGAGGTCAATGAAAAAGTTGAGGAACATTTACGTAAAGCAACCTTTGTTCCGGAGAATAAAACTGCTGATGATTTATTGAAGCAAATGCAGAGAGATCAAATCCATATGGCAATTGTAGTTGACGAATATGGTGGAACTGCAGGAATAATAACTATTGAAGATATTTTAGAGGAAATAGTTGGAGAAATTGCTGATGAGTACGATGATAATGAAAGTGAAGAAGTTGAGTGGCTTAATGAAAATAAGGCAAGAATTTCAGCCAGACTTCATGTTGAAGATTTTGCAGAAAAATTTGATAGCAGTTTTACTGACGAAGAAATCGAAGATGTCGATTCCATTGGCGGCTTGATAGCTAAGCATTTAGGACGCGTGCCAATTCCTGGTAGCACTATCACTGTTCCTGGCTGGAAATTAACTGCTGAAAGGCCTTCAGGGCGTAGACATAGAATTGCCACTGTATTGGTGGAAAAAATTGAAGAATCAGGGAAGATAACTGATCAGTTGTAAGATGCTCTAATGCGCATTGTTAGATTTACTGCACCTGAAAAAATCGGGATCGGGTCAGACCCTCTGTTCGGTGTTCTAAATGAAAACGATGCAATTTTAATACTGAAAGGCGACCCAATTTATTCGGGGATTGTGCCACAAGATAAAACTGTTCAATTATCTGAAGTTAAACTATTAGCACCAGTAATTCCAAGAAGCAAAGTTATTTGTATAGGAAAGAATTATGCTGACCATGCAGCAGAAATGAATTCACAAGTACCTACTGAGCCAATAATCTTTATTAAACCTAATACCTCAGTAATTGGACCAAATGAAACTATTGTTTGGCCGAGTATGAGTGAACGTGTAGATCACGAAGCAGAGCTCGCAATTGTAATTAGTCGAATTTGCAAAGAGGTACCTGCTGAAAAAACTAACGATGTAATTTATGGTTATACGCTAGCAAATGATGTCACTGCAAGAGATTTACAGAAGAAAGATGGTCAGTGGACAAGAGCAAAAGGTTTCGACACCTTTTGCCCGCTAGGACCTTGGATTGAAACTGAATTTGTTCCAAGTAATCAAAAAATTACTGCCACCTTAAATGGTCAAGTTAAGCAATCATCGTTACTTTCTGAAATGATTTTTAAGATCCCACAGATAATTGAATTTGTTTCAAATGTAATGACTCTACTCCCAGGAGATGTAATTTTAACTGGTACACCTGCTGGAATTAGTCCTATGCCTGCAGGTTCAACAATCTCAATTTCAATTGATGGATTAGGTACATTAACTAACAAGGTGTCAGCTCGTGTCCAATAAGTCCCAGGTGAGAGTCAGATTTGCACCATCGCCAACAGGTGATTTGCATGTCGGAAATATTAGAACTGCGTTATTTGATTGGGCATATGCACGGCATACTGGCGGAAAGTTAATTTTTAGAATTGAAGATACTGATACTGAACGGGTTACGGATCAGTATATTCAAGCCGCAATTGAAACTTTAAAATGGCTTGGCCTAAATTGGGATGAAGGTCCAGAAGTAGGTGGCGAATTTGGACCATATCTACAATCTCAACGATTAGAAATTTATTCTGAGTGGGCTCAAAAGTTTTTAGACCAAGGTGATGCCTATCATTGTTACTGCAGTTCAGAGGAGTTAGAGCAACGACGTCAGATTCAAATGCAGAATAATAAAGCACCAGGTTATGATGGAAATTGCCGAGAATTAACACAAGCCCAAATTGCAGATTACAAGCTTGCTGGAAGAAAGCCAGTTGTAAGAATGCGCATGCCTAGTGGTGAGACTTCATTTGTGGATTTGATTCGAGGTGAAGTTAAATTTGAGCATGAGTATGTGCCAGATTTTGTACTAGTTCGCGCCGATGGTTCGCCACTTTATACGTTGGCAGTTGCTGTTGATGATATCTTGATGAAGATAACTCATGTCCTGCGAGGTGAAGATTTACTATCTTCAACTCCAAGACAAATTCGTGTCTACCAAGCCATGGGAGTAGACAGCAAAGATTATCCATTATTTGCACACCTACCCTTTGTGATGGGACAAGATAACGCAAAATTATCAAAGCGGAACGGTGAGGTTTCAATTGCCTGGTATCGAGAACAGGGATTTTTACCTGAGGCAATTTGTAATTATCTGGCACTCCTGGGATGGTCACCTGGAGATGATAAAGAAAACATAAGCATGCAGGAGTTGGTAGATCTTTTCACTGTCGAAAGAGTTAATAGCAGCCCAGCAAGATTTGATATGAAAAAACTAGAGGCTATAAATGGCGACAAGATTCGCGCATTGACATTAGATAAATTCCTCGAATTATCCCTTCCATTTTTATTGAAATCTAAGGTAATTTCTGGAAATCAGGAAGAGATTGCAATTGTTAGATCAGCATTGCCGATTATTCAAGAGCGAATAATTAAGCTATCTGAGATTCCTTCTATGCTTAATTTCTTGTTTGTGAAAGATTTTACTATTGTGCACGAAGAGAGTTCAAAAATATCAGATGATGCATCGCAAAAAATTTTGGTTACCGCCCTTGCGAGTATTGAAGGACTGGGTATTTGGAAGACTCAAGAAATTGAAGAGAGGTTAAGGGCAGCACTTATTAATGGAATGGGATTAAAGCCAAGAGTCGCCTTTAGTGCAATTCGAATTGCAATAACTGGTTCACATATCTCACCACCGCTTTTTGAGTCACTCGAACTATTAGGTAAAGAGCGTTCCCTGGAGCGAATTAGGGCGGCAATTTCCAAATAAAATTACAGCAGGGTATTCTTGTAATGCTAAAAAATTAAATATTGGGGTATGGGGTAATTGGTAGCCCTGCTGATTCTGGTTCAGCCTGTCTAGGTTCGAGTCCTGGTACCCCAGCGATTTATAGATGTACTGCACGGCTCCGTCGTCTAGTGGCCTAGGACTCTGGCTTCTCAAGCCAGCTACGGGGGTTCGAATCCCCTCGGAGCTACAAGTTTTATTATTTATTTTTTGCTAAGTGCTCACTTAATCTTGCAGCGGTAGCAACAACAGCAGCAGCATGAATTCGACCTGGTTGCCTACTTAATCTTTCCATTGGTCCACTAATACTGACGGCAGCAATAACTTTATTGTTTGGCCCACGTACTGGCGCTGATACCGATGCGACTCCAGCCTCTCTCTCACCTACCGATTGTGCCCAACCTCTTCTGCGGACTGCCGCTAAATTTGCCGCAGTGAATTTAGCATTTACTAAACCACGATGAAGTTTCTCCGGATCCTCCCATGCAAGAAGGATTTGTGCTGCTGAGCCAGCCTGCATTGTTAGTGATGTTCCAACTGGAACGGAGTCTCTTAACCCAGTTAACCGTTCAGCGGTTGCAACACAAATTCTTAAATCACCCTGTCTGCGATATAGCTGCGCACTTTCACCAGTTGCATCTCTTAGTGCAGTTAAAGATGGAACGGCAATTGCGAGTAATTTATCTTCACCAGCTGCTGCTGCTAACTCTGAAGAGCGTGCACCTAAAATAAATCTTCCGGAAAAATCTCGGGTCACTAGCCGATGATGTTCTAAGGCGACTGCCAATCTGTGAGCTGTTGGCCGGGCAATTCCCGTTGTTGAGACTAGGTCACTAAGTGATTGTGGACCAGCCTCTAATGCGGCCAGTATTTTCACGGCTTTATCTAATACACCAACTCCGCTATTCTTTCTGTCCATACTCTGATAATGCCATCTCACTCTGTGAGAAGCAAATACAGTACAGGTATGAAGGGAAAAGTTGAAATGGGTAAGACGCTAGCGGAAAAGATTTGGGCAGAGCATGTTGTTAGCTCTACTGCTGGCGAACCAGATTTACTTTACATAGACCTACATTTAATTCATGAAGTCACTAGTCCACAAGCATTTGATGGCTTACGTCTTGCAAATAGAAAAGTTAGAAGGCCAGATTTAACTATCGCTACAGAAGATCACAATGTACCGACTTTAAATATTGATAAACCTATTGCCGATCCGGTATCTAAATTACAGGTTGATACCCTAAGAAAAAATTGTGCAGAGTTTGGGGTTCGAATTCACTCACTTGGTGATGTTGAACAGGGAATTGTGCATGTTGTTGGTCCTCAGTTAGGTATAACTCAGCCAGGAATGACAATTGTCTGCGGAGATTCACACACTTCAACTCACGGCGCATTTGGCGCTTTGGCATTTGGAATAGGTACTAGCGAGGTTGAGCATGTATTAGCAACTCAAACTTTGCCACTTATAAGGCCAAAAACTATGGCAATCAATGTTGAAGGAACATTAAAGCCTGGAGTTACCAGTAAGGATATTATCTTGGCAGTTATTGCCAAGATCGGTACCGGTGGTGGGCAGGGATACATTCTTGAGTATCGTGGAAGTGCGATTAGAGCACTATCAATGGAAGCTAGGATGACCATTTGCAACATGTCTATTGAAGCTGGGGCACGTGCAGGTTTAATTGCTCCCGATCAAACTACCTTTGATTATGTAAAGGGTAAGCCACATGCGCCAACTGGTGCAGATTGGGATTTAGCACTTGCTTATTGGAAGACACTTGTAACAGATAATGATGCTAAATTTGATAAAGAGATTAATTTAAACGCAGATGAGCTTGCACCATTTGTTACCTGGGGTACAAATCCCGGGCAAGGTTTGCCTCTAAGTGCATCTGTGCCAAATCCAGCCGAGATCTCAAATGCTGAAGATCGGGGAGCTGCTGAGCGTGCCCTTGAGTACATGGATTTAAAACCTGGTACCCCACTTAAATCTATAAGGGTAGATACAGTTTTTCTAGGCTCCTGTACAAATGGCAGAATTGAAGATTTAAGATCAGCGGCAGAGATAATTAAAGGTAAAAAAATCGCTACCTCACTTCGTCTATTGGTAGTGCCTGGCTCAGCCCGAGTGAGATTACAGGCTGAATCTGAAGGTTTAGATAAAATTTTTCTTGATGCCGGTGCCGAGTGGCGAAGTGCTGGATGTTCGATGTGCCTAGGAATGAATCCAGATCAGTTAAAACCAGGAGAGCGAGCAGCATCTACCAGCAATAGAAATTTTGAGGGCAGGCAAGGTAAGGGCGGTCGGACTCACTTGGTAAGTCCACTGGTTGCAGCAGCAACTGCTTTGAAGGGCACACTAGCTTCACCGGCGGATTTATAATGGAAAAATTTATCAAACATACAGGTAGTGCTGTTCCGCTTCGCCGTAGCAATGTTGATACCGATCAAATCATCCCGGCTGTTTATTTAAAGCGAATAACTAAAAGTGGATTTGAAGATGGCTTATTTGCAGCTTGGAGAAATGATCCTGCATTTGAGTTAAATCAACCTCAGTATAAATCTGCAACCATCTTAGTTGCTGGGCCAGATTTTGGAACTGGTTCCTCACGCGAGCATGCAGTATGGGCACTTCAAAATTATGGCTTCAAAGTGGTTCTCTCGAGCCGGTTTGCAGATATTTTTCGAGGAAACTCACAAAAGGCTGGATTATTAACTGTAATTTTGCCGCAGGAAGAAATCGAAAAAATTTGGAAAGAGATTGAATCCAAACCAGAGACCGCCATTACGGTCGATCTTCAAGCCAAAAAGGTTAGCTACGGCTCAACAAGTTTAGATTTTGTCATAGATGATTACACTCGTTGGCGGCTAATGGAGGGCTTAGATGACATTGGATTAACATTTACAAAAATTGATCAAGTTTCAAGTTTTGAAGAAAAAAGAGCTAGTTTT
>RHBS01000002.1 GCA_010030895.1 Actinomycetota bacterium
AATTTGCCACAGCAGCTGGCGCGATTGCTGCAACTAGAGCAGGTGCTGTTCCCTCACTGCCAACTAATAGTGAGATATTGTCAATGCTTGCATCGGTGCAGTAAGTTTTAGCCATGATTAAAGATGGAATTTTGCATCCACAACTTGCCTCACTACTTGCAAGATTTCGTCATGTAAATGCAATTGCAATTGTTGATGGCCCATTTCCAACCTATCCAAATGTGGAAACAATTGAGCTTGCTATCAAAATGGGCTGGCCAACTATCCCTCAAGTCTTAGATGAGATTCTTCCCCACCTTCAAATCACCTCTTTAGTTTTAGCAAATGAGTTTTCCGAAAAGGTAGATAAGCAAACTGTGGAAAATTACCTAAAACACCACCAAGGAATAGCCACTACAAAAATCCCCCATTCTGAGTTCAAAATTCAGGTAGGTCAGTGCCTAGGGATAATTCACACGGGAGATCCGATTCCTTATAGCTCAGTAATCCTCAAATCAGGGTGATTATAACTTTTTTGTAAGTTTTACCCTTTGCCCATTTACCCACTTCTCTCCCAGCCAGTTTTTAACTAGGCTCAGCCCAGTTCGCCAAAATGCGAACGCCTATAGGAGGAAATAAATGAAATCAAAGTTCACACGTAAAGCGCTTGTAGCGCTTTTAGCTGTGTCAGCTTTAGTCCTTTCTGCATGTTCATCTGGTTCAGATGATGCAGCTGGCGGCGATGTAAAGGTAACTCTGATCACTAAAGATCAGACAAACCCATTCTTCGTAGCAATGATTAAAGGTGCTAAAGATAAGGCAGCTGAGCTAGGTGTTGATCTAACAGTTGGATCAGGTAAAGAAGAGGGTGACGATGCTGGACAAATCGCATTAATTGAAAACGCGATCTCAGCAAAGCACGCTGGAATTCTTATCACTCCAATGTCAGTAAACGTTAACTCAGCAATTACAAAGGCTCGCGAAGCTGGCCTATTTGTTATCGCACTTGATACACCAACAGATCCTGCTGACATCGTTGACATCACATTCGCAACAGATAACTGCGAAGCTGGTGAGTTAATTGGTAAGTGGGCCGCTGCAAAACTTGGTGGCAAGAAGGCAGTTATTGCACTTCTAGATATTTTTGATGACCGTATGGTTTCAGTTGATTACTGCCGTGATAACGGTTTCCTAAAGGGAATGGGAATCGACGTGAAGGATCCTAAGGTTATGGGTGACGAAGCTAAGACTGGTAAGTACTCAGGTGGCGACTACGTAATCGTAGGTAACAAAGCAACTGGTGCTAATGAGGATGGCGGACGTACCGGACTTGAGCAACTACTTGCAAAGAACAAAGCAATCAACGTTGTTTACACAATCAATGAGCCAACCGCTGCTGGTGCATGTGCTGCTCTAAAGGCTGCTGGCACAAAGGCAATCGTGGTATCAGTTGATGGTGGTCGTGCAGGTATTGAGAATGTTAAGAGCGGTTGCATTGGAGCTACTTCACAGCAGTATCCATTGCTAATGGCTGATCTTGGTGTTCAAGCTATCTACGACATCGTGAAGACAGGAAAGAAGCCAGAGGTATCTCCTGGTCTTGACTTCTTCAACACCGGTGTTACCTTGATTACCGATGACCCACAATCAGGCGTGGATTCAAAGGACACAGCTTATGGACTTGAGAAGGCTTGGGGTTAATCTCTAAGACTTTCGGAAAAATCCGTAAGTAAAAATAAGAAATTAGCGGGGGCGGTTGCAAAAGCGGCCGTCCTCGCTATCTTAATAAATATTGAAATTTTAAGTAGAGTTTTACCAAGTAAGAGTTAACTATTAGATCATCTGGTGAAAGGATATTTGATGAGCCAAGTTGGTTCTCATGATGCTGCGGCCGAATTTATGGGGCGAGCTTCAAATGCACAAAAGCTTCAAGCCCTGCTTCACCGATATCCATGGCTTAGTTCAGCTGCTGTTCTTTTAATAGCTTCAATTAGTTTTAGTTTTTTCAATGAAAACTTTCTTACCCCAGGAAATTTATCCCTAATATTGCAGCAGGTGGCGATAGTTGGAGCGGTAGCTGCGGGTCAAACTTTAATTATTCTAACTGCGGGAATTGATCTTTCCTGCGGTGCAATTGCGATTTTTTCATCAATGGTTATGGCAAAGACCTTTATGGGTGATCCATATGTTGAAGGTGATGGTTTACCAGTATTAGTGGCATTTGTTATTGGTTTATTAGTGGGAACCTTTGCTGGTTGGTTTAATGGTTATTTAGTAACAAAATTTAAATTACCGCCATTTATTGTGACTTTAGGTACCTTAAATGTTTTTATTGCTTTAACACTTATCTATGCATCAGGAAGAACTGTCACTACCGAGGAGATGGATCCATTCTTATTACAACTTGGACACATCATAAATATTGGTGAGTTTAAAGTAACTCAAGGTGTAATCGTGATGCTACTTCTTTATATAATTTTAGCTTTTGCACTGCGATTTACAGGTTGGGGTAGACATGTCTACGCCGTTGGCGATGATATTAATGCTGCTCGCCTAGCTGGTATTCAGGTTAATAGAGTGCTGCTTTCGGTATATATGGTTGCCGGATTGGTCTTTGCAATTGCAGCTTGGATCGTAATTGGCCGGGTAACTGTTGCTAGCCCAAATACTCAACCTGATTTAAATCTGGACTCGATTACTGCAGTAGTAATTGGTGGTACCTCACTATTTGGTGGTCGAGGCACAATATTTGGTTCATTAATTGGCGCGATTATTGTTGGCGTTTTTCGTAATGGTTTAACACTTGCAGGCGTAGATTTGTACTACCAGGTGTTAGCAGTTGGTTTATTAATTATCTTCGCAGTAACAATAGATCAGTGGATTAGAAAGGCACGTACATGAGTAAATCAGCGGTACTAACTGCCAGTAATGTAGTTAAAACTTATGGTCGTGTAGTTGCCCTAGATGGTGCCGATCTAGAGTTATTTCCAGGAGAGGTATTAGCTGTTATCGGTGATAATGGTGCTGGAAAATCAACATTGATCAAATGTCTATCAGGAGCTGAGGTTCCAGATAATGGCAGTATTGAAATTGATGGTTCAGTTGTTACCTTTAGAAAACCACAGGATGGTCGAGATGCAGGAATTGAAACTGTGTACCAAACTTTGGCTGTTGCACCGGCATTAGATATCGCATCTAATCTTTATTTAGGTCGTGAGATTAGAAAAAAGGGTCCAGCTGGTTCTATTTTGCGCATGCTAGATAGCTCAGGAATGAAGCGAAAAGCTAAGGATCATATTGCAGCTTTAGGAATTGGAACTATTCAAAATATGAGCCAAGCGGTTGAAACCCTATCTGGTGGTCAACGCCAAGCAGTAGCAGTCGCAAGAGCTGCAGCCTTTGGTCAGAAAGTAATTATTTTGGATGAGCCAACTGCCGCGCTTGGAGTACGTGAATCAAATCAAGTTTTAAAGTTGATTGAATCACTTCGCGAACGTGGTATGCCAGTAATTTTGATCTCACACAATATGCCACAGGTATTTGAAGTAGCAGACCGCATTCAAGTAATGCGCTTAGGCAAAAGAGCTGCAGTAGTCACACCAAAAACTCATGATATGAAGGATGCAGTTGCAATCATGACTGGGGCTATGAAGGTTGATGCTAAGGATCAGACACTTAAGCCAGTTCGGTGATATTAGAAGCCTCAGTTGCAATTGTTGGCTCCGGAATGGGTGGTGCCACCACTGCATATGGCCTGGCTGAAGCTGGTATTGATTGCTTAGTTATTGAACGTGGCGACTTTGTTAAAAAAGAGGATGCAAACTGGTCTGCTCGGGAGATTTTTGTTAACCAAAAATACAAGCCAGATGAAAAATGGTTAGATGAAAAAGGTAAAGAGTTCACTCCCGGTGTTCACTACATAGTAGGTGGCAATACCAAAGTTTATGGCTCCTCACTTCCTAGATTTAGAGAGAGTGATTTTTTAGAGGTAAAACATAAAGAGGGAATCTCGCCAGCTTGGCCATTTACCTATCAAGATATTGAGCCTTACTACTGCAGTGCTGAGGAGTTATATAAAGTCCATGGTGCAACTGGTGAGGATCCAACTGAGCCACCTCGCAGTAAACCATTTCCCTACCCAGCTCTAGCTCATGAAAGATATATTTCAAAGCTTGCCGAAAAATTAAAAGCTGCTGGAGTTAGGCCACATGCCAATGCCATGGGAGTTGATTTAAAAATTGATGGCAAGTGCATTAGGTGTGGCACCTGCGATGGCTTTGTCTGTAAGTTGGATGCAAAAAGTGATAGTCAAAGCTGCGCACTAGAGCCAGCTATGCGTACTGGAAAAGTTAGATTAGAAACTAATTTAAAGATAACCCAAGTTATTGTGAAAAATGGCAGGGTTGATCACCTGTTGGGAGTTAAAAACGGTCAAGAGGTGAAGGTAGTTGCGAAAAAGTATGTATTAAGTTTAGGAGCAGTAAATACCGCCGCCCTACTTTTAAAGTCCGGGTCAATTGCCAACTCATCTGGTTTAGTAGGGAAAAATTTTATGATGCATAACAACGCTCATATTGCTGCATTTGATATTAGAAGTAAGAATGATGTGGTCTTTCAAAAGACTTTGTCTTTTTCAGATTGGTACTTTGATGGCGGCTCAGGCTATCCATTAGGGGCAGTGCAGCTTATTGGAAAAGTCCAAGCTATCATGATGAAAACATATGCAACAAAAGTTCCACTTGGAATACTTAAATTTATTGCCGATAGATCAGTTGAATTTGTAGTTATGAATGAAGATTTACCAACTCTTTCAAATCGTGTAGAGATTTCAAAAAATGGCATGATTCAAATTTATCGCAAGGCAGTCAACACCTCTGCTCATAAAGAATTAATGCGGAAAACTAAAAAAGTCTTGAGGAAATCAGGTTTTCAAGCAATTTTTGTACAGCCATTTGATATTTCGATGAACTCTCACCAATGTGGAACTACAGTTGCAGGTAGTGACCCAAAAAACAGTGTGGTCGATCAATACTGTAAAACTCATGACCTAGATAATCTCTACCTAATTGATGGTGGTTTTTTTCCATCCTCAGCTGCCATGAATCCAGCGCTGACTATTGCCGCTCAGGCATTAAGAGTTGTTGATAAATCTGATTTAAAACTTGTTAATTAGTTTTTTCTAGTCAACATGAAAATTCTCATGAATAACATGCCACCACTCACCAACTTTTGCCTGCGGAACCTGCCATTGCATCTGATCTGTTATCTGCCACCAACGCTTCATTTCAGGCTCAGCAGCTAACTTAGCCATATCAGCCTCGTAATCATCGCCGGTATATTCAAGATAGGCAAAAAGTAAGTTCTCGTATCTAAAAATTGAGTAATTAGAGATGTTAGCTTGCTTGATAATTTTTATAATGCTTGGCCAAGCTTGAGCATGTAATCGCTCGTACTCCTCTATTTCTTCTGGCTTAATACCAATTACCTGCCCAATTCGCTTTATTGGCATTTATACCCCTATAGTTTTAAAACACGCTTTAACTCTGCGTGCATGATGGCTGGATCTACTTCAAAATTTGTCCAGTACTTAACACCAATTACCGCTTGGTTTACTACCATTCCTAAACCATCAATTGTTCGAGCTCCTAATTTAGCTGCACTTTTTAATAAGTTTGTTTGTGGAGGATTTACGATTACGTCCGCAACAATCATATTTTTATTAAGGCTACCTAGATCAATATCTAAATCATAATTTCCACTATCTGCCATGCCGACTGAGGTGGCATTAATTACAACATTTATAGAATCTGGAATTTTAAAGCCTGGTGACCAAGGTACATAATGCGCAGACACACCAAGTTTATTCACTAATAACTTTGCCAATTCTTCACCACGAGTTGCATCTCGATTTATTATCGTAAAATCCTTTGCACCATCTAGCGCTAACTCAACTGCTATGGCACGAGCAGCCCCTCCTGCACCCAAAATGGCAATTTTTTTCCCACTGACAGCATCAACTTTTTTAAATGCCTGCAAGAATCCTTTACCATCTGTATTTTCACCAATTAATTTTCCATCGCGATTAACTACACAATTTACCGCTCCCATTATTTCAGCAGACTCTCCTAAGCCATCTAAATGCTGTATTACCGAAACCTTGTGCGGAATAGAGAGATTAAAACCAGCCCAGTTCATTGCTCTCGCTCCTAAAATTGCATTACTTAGATCTTTCGGTAGTACTTCACAATTTATATAACGAAAATTTAATTTATGATGTTTATAAGCAGCTTCAACCATTGCAACGGTGGGATTGCCTGCTGATGGTGTAGAAAAACTTCCAGTTAATTCGCTCAAAAAGGTTTCACTCATAGATTTACCTTACTAGAATACCCAGGTGATTAAAAGTGCTAAAGATATTGGTATTGGCATAATCGGTGTTGGCATAATGGGCAAAGGTCATGCACTTTATCTTTCAGATTATGTTAAAGGTGCAAAGGTAGTTGCAATTTATGATACAAATTTAACTACCGCAGCTAATGTTGCTAAGGAAGTATTTAAAAAGACCAAAGTTCTGCCAAAGGTTTATCAAGATATCGATCAATTACTCGGCGATAAAAGTGTCAATTCGGTAATTATTGCCTCTCCTGATCATCTGCATGCAAAACATCTAACTCAATCTGTATTAGCTGGTAAGAATGTTTTGTGTGAAAAGCCACTCGCATCAACTGTGAAGGAAGCTAAGAAAGTCGCAAAAATAGTAAGAGAATCTAAATCCATAGTTGGTGTGGGATTTATGCGCAGATTTGATAAAGCTTATTTAGATTTAAAAAAGGAAATAAACACTGGAAAGTATGGGCAGGTCTTACAGATTAGATGTACATCAAGAAATGTAAGTTCACCCAATGCCACTACTTCAATGCTTTTGACAAATGTTGCCGTGCATGAGATTGATATTATTAGATGGCTTCTAGGAGAAGATATTGTTTCCGTCAAAGTCAATTATGCAAAGGTAACTAAAAAAGCTAATCCAAACCTTTCAGATCCAATTTCTGTTATTTGTAAGAGTGAATCGGGAGTTTTAATTACCATTGATATATTTGCAAATAGTACTTATGGGTATGAGGTTGGAATGGAAGTTTTGACGGAAAATGGATCATTAGTTATTGAAAACTTAGGTAGCTTAAATATTGCTAAGAACTTTAAACTTCCAGGCAGAAAACCTGGAACTTTACATAAGGACTGGATGGGAAGATTCAAACCGGCATATATTGCTGAACTTAAGGCATTTATTAACTCACTACAAAAACGAAAATTGGATTCAAACTTTGCAACTGCTGAAGATGGCTTGGCGGCTAGTATTGCCTGTGGTCTTGGAGTTAAATCTCTTTAGTTAAATCCTACGGTTTGCTTTTCCTGTAACTTGCCTTTGGTATGCATTTTGAATTTCAGGTTCACTACTTACACCTGAAACTCCGACCTCCCAAAACGCACCGCCCTCTGTCCATTTACTAGGGTGAGTATCAATAACTAATACTGTGACTCCAGAATTTTTCTTTGCTGCTATGAATTCATCTTTAAGGGATTGTATTGTGACTTTTTTAGCCTTCGCTCCCATTGAATTTGCATGCGCAACAAAATCGACATCAAATGGATTATTTAAATCAGAATCATTAAACATCGTGCGATAACTTTTAGATCCATTTGATGTTTGTAATCTTTGAATTACCGCAAAGCCACCATTGTTACACAGTATATAAATTAGTGAATCTCCATTATTTACTGCAGATAAAATTTCGCTATTCATCATTAAATATGATCCATCGCCAACCATTGAAATTACTTTTCCAGCTTTACCGGCATTCCTTAATGCCAATGCGGCTCCCCACGCACCGGCGACCTCATACCCCATGCATGAGTACCCGTACTCACAATCAAATGAGTCCAAGCTCTTACTTAGCCAATTGTTATTTAACTCTCCCGGTAAGCCACCAGCAGCTGTTAAAACATAATCCTCATCTGCTGCTAGATCATTGATTAATTTAACTACTTGGGCATAGGAGGGAAGATCTAGTTTTTCAGAAATTCTAGCCTCAATATTTTTTAATATTAGTTCCCGAGTTGTTTCACGGGATTTACTCCAAGTTTGGTCACATTTGTAATCGCTGATTAAATTGCTTAACTCTAAAATCGTTACTTTTGCATCTCCAATTAGGGCTATAGAATTACGCTTAGTTGCGTCAAATCGTGCTGTATTTATTGAAATGATCTTTCTATTTGGATTTTTAAACAATGTCCATGAGCCAGTCGTAAAGTCCTGTAATCGACAACCAACTGAGATGATTAAATCTGCTTCCTCAGCTAACTTATTTGCAGGATCACAACCTGTTACACCCACTGGACCACACCAGGCTGGATCTGATGATAATAAAGTTGCTTTACCGGCCACTGTTTCTACCACCGGTATTGCGAATTTATTCGCAAAATCTGATATTTCTTTATGTGCCTTGCTATATCTTGCGCCACCTCCAGCAATAATCAATGGTTTTTTGGCTGATTTAATTGCAGAAACTGCAAGTTTAATTGAATTTTCATCGGCTTTAGAGCGACGAATATTATGAATAGTTTCCTCAAAAAATTCATCCGGAAAATCATAAGTTTCAACCTGTACATCTTGAGGTAATGCCAAAAATACTGGTCCGCAATCTGCAGGATCAAGAATGGTTTGAATAACATTTGGTAAAGTATTTAGTAGCTGCTCTGGTCTGTTCACACGATCCCAATACTTAGTAACAGCTCTAAATGAATCATTTACCGTAGTGATTGGTGAATCAAAATGTTCGACTTGCTGAAGTACTGGATCTGGTTGTCGAGATTGAAAAGTATCACCAGATAAAATTAAAACTGGTAATCGATTTGCCATCGCTACTGCTGCAGCTGTAACTACATTTGTTGCACCTGGACCAATTGAAGTTGTCACTACTGCACATTGTTGTCGTAATTGAGCTTTACTAAAAGCTACTGCTGCTAATGCCATTCCTTGTTCATTTTGGCCACGGATTGTAGGCATAGCTTTCTTATTTCTCTCGAGTGCATCGCCAATACCTAAGGCATTTCCATGGCCAAATATGGCAAAGGTAAATGGAAACAAAGATACAACTTTGTTATCAATTTTAATTTTCTGCGCAATCAGGTACTTAACTAAGGCCTCTGAGGTAGTTAATTTCACGCTCGTACCCTATCTACTTATCAACACTTATGGAACAATACCTCAGTGAAATCCTTCTACTCCCGTATTGCATCTGCACCTATTTCTTGGGGAATATGTGAGGTACCTGGCTGGGGAAAGATGTTACCAACAGATCGAGTTTTATCTGAGATGAAAAACTTGGGATTGCCGGCAACTGAATTAGGGGCGCCAGGCTTTCTTCCAGAACAACCAAGTGCAATTTCAGAAAAGTTAGATGAATTTAATATGAGTTTGATTGGTGGATTTACACCAGTTGTAGTTCATGACAAAAATGAAAATCAAGAGACTATAAGTCAAGTAAAAAAGACGGCAGAATTATTTAGAAAAACTGGTGCAACTCATTTAGTTTCCTCACCTGTTTATACATGGAATTGGGATAATCCAAATCCTCTGACTAATGATGAGTACAAAAACATGTTTAAGATGTTTTCTGAAATAGACAAAATATGTCAGGACAATGGGCTACAAAACGTGCTTCATCCACACCTACAAACTACAGTTGAAACCAAGGAAGATGTGGATCGCGTGCTAAATGGGTGCGATGTTAAGTGGTGCCTTGATACCGGACATATGGCTATTGGTGGAGTTGATGTTGTTGAGTTTGCTAAGCAAGCTCACCAGCGCGTGGGGCATGTGCACCTAAAGGATGTTAATCTTTCAAAATCTAAGTCAGTTCTGGCTCGGCAAGAGTCAATAATGTCAGGGGTGCAAAAGGGTTTATTCACACCACTTGGACAGGGCGATGTGCCAATTGCAGATGTAATTAGAACCCTTGAGAGTAAGGGATACCAGGGCTGGTATGTGATCGAACAAGATTGCGCAATTACAGGTAGCGTCCCTGAAGAGGGCAAAGGACCTGTTGAAATGATTTCTCAATCCATGGAATACCTTAGATCTTTGGCAATAGCTTAGTTTTATTTTATGAATCAGAGTTTAGATTTAATTAGCGTAGGAAGAATTAGTCTAGATTTTTATGCAAATGAATCAAATGTTGGTTTCAAAGATGTAAAAACTTTTAGTATGTCAATTGGTGGTAGCCCCACAAATGTTGCAATTGCTTCGGCTAGATTAGGTAACAGTTCTGCAGTTGCAACAAATATTGGTCGAGATGCATTTACTGAGTATATTTTAGGAAAACTAACCGAGTTTAAAGTTGACACCAGGTATGTAGGAATTGATGAGTCTCAATTTAGCCCTGCTGTTTTTGCCGCTATGGATGATCCATTTAATCCAACCATTTTCTTTAACCGATCCCCTGAAGCACCCGATACAAAAATCAAGAGAGATAGGATCGCAGATGCTGAGATTAAATCGACTAAAGTTTTTTGGGTTTCCGCTTGTGCACTAGCAACTGGTGAAACTGCTAAATCTATTCAAGATTGGCTTGTAACAAGGTCTTTATCCGGTCACACAGTTTTGGATTTAGATTACAGACCTTCCTTCTGGGAAAATGAATCAATTGCAAAATCAGTCACTAAAAGGGCGATTGATAGCAGCAATATTTTAGTAGGTAATCGAAAAGAGTTTGAGGTTGCTACAGGCTTAACAGATCCTGATCAGATTAGAAAAAATTTTCTTGGCCAGCAGATCAATTTAGTAATTGTTAAATTAGGAGAAAATGGTGTTTACCTTGCGAATAAAGAAGAAAGCTTTATCGCTAAACCCATTAAAGTTGATGTTAGATGTGGTCTAGGAGCAGGTGATGCCTTTGGTGGCATGCTAGTTCACGGACTTAAAAACTCTTGGCCCTTAGAAAAAATTGGTAATTATGCAAATGCAGCGGGTGCGATAGTAGCCTCTAGACTTCTGTGTTCAGATGCCATGCCAACTTTGAACGAAGTCGAGAATCTAGTTAAAGGAGTAGGTAAATGATTAAATTTAATGAAAAAAACTACTCTAAACTCTGTGATGATCGAGTAAATAATCCGAGCAAATTACAAAAAAATCTTAAATCTAGAAAACGTAGAGTTAAGTTAACTAAAGATGGAAAATTATTTATAGTTGCAGCAGACCATACTGCTCGAGGAATAATTGCCGCATCAGGTGATAGCATGGCTATGGCAAATAGGTTTGATTTATTGGATCGATTAATTCGAGCACTTTCTGTTCCTGGAGTAGACGGAGTATTAGCAACTCCAGATATAGTTGAAGAACTTGCATATTTTGGCGCGCTTGATCACAAATTAATCTTCGGCAGTATTAATCGAGCTGGAATCTTAGGAGCAGATTGGGAGTTAGATGATCGCCAAAGTTCCTATGATGTAAAGGGAATCAGTGAATTTGGGCTAGACGGAGGCAAGACGCTATTAAGAATTGAAAAATCAGATCCAGGAGTTCTAAATACGATTGAGATGGTGGCAAGTGTGAATTCTCAATTAGCTAGGGCCAAGAAAATTTCAATTATTGAACCACTTCCGTATGTAAAGAATTCAGCTGGTAAATTTGAATTAAACAAGAATATCGAGGAATTAGTGCGAGTTATTGGAATTGCATCGGCACTTGGAACCTCTAGTGCTTATACCTGGCTTAAAGTTCCAGCATTTGATGATTTCAAATTAGCGGCTAATGCCACCTCACTTCCTTTAATGTTACTGGGTGGAGATCCTGGAACTGACTGGCAGGCTACTTTTAATAGTTGGCAAGCTGCATTTAAATTCCAAAATGTTCGTGCCTTGATACCTGGTAGGGCGCTTTTATATAGTCCTGAGTTAAGTGTCGAAGCAGCAGTAGCAAAAGCAGTAGCGATAGTAAGGAAGGTTTAATGAGTTGGTTATATCGAGGTGTTAAATCTATAACTCCTGAGAGTGCTAATTGGAATTACTGTGGCATGCATATATTGGATTTATCTCAAAAAAGTAGACATGAATTAGAATTTACCAATTTTGAGGGCGTACTTTTAAGTCTATCTGCCGAAAATGTCACAGTAATTGTGGATCAAATTGAATTTAAATTAATTGGTCGAACTGGAGTCTTCGCCGGGATCTCAGATTGGATCTATATTCCAGTTGGAGCGCATGTGAAAATTGCCGGTTCTACTGGCTTATTAGCCTTATCCACTGCGCAAGCAACTAAGGTGTTCCCAGTTGCCTATACAAATAAAGAGTCGGTGTCGGTTGAGATTAGAGGTAGCGGGTTTGCCACAAGGCAGGTCAACAATATTGCCACTCCAGACTCATTTAATGGTGCTGAAAAAATTCTGGTATGTGAAGTACTTACGCCCGGCGGAAATTGGTCTTCATGGCCTCCACATCGACATGATGGCATTGCAGATTGCCAGTTTAATAATGAAGAGATCTATTACTTTCAAATTGGAAAACAAGATCTTGATTATGGATCTAGTGATGGGCATGGCTTTTTTAAGGTTTACTCATACGATGGCAAAATCGATGAAACCATGACGATCAAAGATCAAGATTTTGTAATTGTCCCCCACGGATATCATGGACCATCTATTGCAGCCCCTGAGTATCCAATGTATTTTCTAAATGTACTTGCTGGCCCCGCTGAAAATAGAACTATGGGATTTTGTGATGATCCTAGCCATCACTGGATTAGAGAGAGTTGGAAGTCTCAAAAACAAGATCCCCGATTACCTTTAACTAGTTTTAAAGGAAAAAGGAGTCAAGAGTGAGCAATAGAAAAGATATATCAGTTGCAGTTGTTGGTTTGGGTTGGATGGGACAAGCTCACAGTAGATCTTTAATTAGAATCCCTACCCTATTTCCTGAGCGTAAATTTAATCCAATACTTACTGTCTGCGCCGACTTTGACTTAAATAGAGGAAAGCAAGCCGTAGAGGATTTTGGATTTAAAAGATCAACAACAGATTGGAATGAAGCTGTAGCAGCTCCAGATGTAGATGCAGTTTGGGTCTGCGCACCTAATATGTTGCATATTCCAATTATTAAAGCTGCAAGTGAAGCTGGAAAAATAGTTTTTTCTGAAAAACCAATTGGTGGTAAGCCTGAACAGACTTTAGAGGCGTTCAATATTGCTAAGAAGAATAAGACTTTTACTGGAGTTGGTTACAACTACTTATGGGCCCCACTTGTGCTAC
Source organism: Actinomycetota bacterium (assembly GCA_010030895.1). Lineage (GTDB taxonomy): Bacteria > Actinomycetota > Actinomycetes > Nanopelagicales > Nanopelagicaceae > Nanopelagicus. Next base: position 13,284 of record RHBS01000002.1, read on the forward strand.
ATGCAAAAAAGATGATTGCTTCTGGAGAACTAGGCGACATCATCCATTACAAAGGTAGATTTTTTTCAATGTATGGAAGTGATGAGTTGGGTTTACTTTCTTGGAGATTTAAGTTTGACCAAGCTGGCTATGGTGTTTCTAGCGATATTCTTAGTCATTCGGTCTCTTTGGCCCAGTTTCTAATCGGAGATATTACTGAAGTAGTTGGAATGAGGCAGACTACGATTAAACAGCGGCCTCTGCCATCAAATAACTCCAGCCATTACAGTAGAGGAAAGAAGGGTGATCCCCTTGGTGAGGTAGAGAATGAAGATTTTGCCTCAATGCTTTGTAGATTTAAAAATGGTGCTACTGGAACCTTTGAGACCAGTAGAACGGTGGTTGGTCCTGAGAGTGAAAATATGTTTGAAATTTACGGCACTAAAGGTGCACTGAAGTGGAATCATGAAAGTTTAAATGAACTTCTATACTACAAAAAGGATGAGATTTTAGAATCCGGTTTTACCAAAATTCTAGGTGGAGATCGCTTTGATTACCACGGTGCATTTGTTCCAGGTCAGGGAAATAGCCTAGGTACTGAAGATCTAATTTGTATTGAAGATTATTCATTTCTTAATTCGTGGGTAACTGGAGTTGAATTTAAACCATCATTCGCCGAAGCCTTAGAGGTTGTTTCGGTCCAAAAGGCTTTAATTAAATCTTGGGAAAGTAAAAGCTGGGAAATGGTCTAATGCTTCGTATTGATTCACATCATCACATCTGGGATTTATCGGTAAGGGCTCAAGACTGGATGCAAGGTGATGAGGTAGCCCCCATCTCCCGAACAATCCTTATGGATGAGTTAGAGCCTGAATTAGAAAGAGCAAATATTGATTACACAGTAATAGTTCAAACTGTGGCAAATCCTGATGAAACACCAGAATTTCTAGATCTGTCGCTTTCACATCCAAAAATTTGTGCTGTAGTAGGTTGGTTAAATTTAGAGAGTAAAGATATTAGACCTCAGCTTGAGAAGTATCTCCAACATAAAGGTGCAAAAAATTTAGTTTCAATTAGGGATTTAGCTCAGGATAAGTCAGATCCTAATTGGTTATTACGAGATGATGTTCTTGCAAATATTCATCGATTGGCTGAGTATGGACTTGTATTTGATATTTTGACCAGGCCACCACAATTGGCAGCAGCAGTAGAAATGGTTAAGAAATCACCAAATAACTCATTTGTGTTAGATCATATTTCAAAACCATACATGGCTAAAGGTGAGATGCAACCATGGGCTGATCAAATAAGTGAAATTGCAGCTTGCGAAAATGTCTGCGTAAAAGTCTCTGGTTTGTTTACCGAAGCAAATTGGAAGAGTTGGACTACTCAAACCTTTAAGCCTTATTTGGATCATATCCTTAAATCTTTTACTCCAGCACGCATGATGTTTGGCTCTGATTGGCCGGTATGTTTATTGGCTGCAACTTATAAAGATACTATTAAGCTTATGGAGGATTTCACCAAAGATTTTAGTAAATCTGAGCAGGAATCCTTCTGGGCCGAAACTGCAAAGCGCGTCTATAAGTTAAAAATCTAGTATGAAGCGCCAACTACCTAGGTGGAAAAACATTAAGCCTCTTTTGGGCTGGAGTTTTCCTAAATTTAAAAACAATGACCGACGCCTCAACTCTGCGATAAATATCTCAGATTTGCGGGTGCTGGCAAAAAGTAGGGTACCAAAGGCAGTTTTTGATTATGTTGATGGTGGTGCAAATGATGAAATTGCTTACGCTAGAAGTCAAGAAATTTACTCTCGAATTGAGTTTAAGGCTAGAGTTCTTAGAGATGTTTCTAAAATAGATTTATCTGCAGAAATTTTAGGTAATACTTCTGCACTTCCAATAATTTTTGCGCCTACTGGCTACACAAGAATGATGCATTACAAAGGTGAAGTTATGGTGGCCAAAATCTGCCAGGAAAATAATTTAATTTATAACTTATCAACTATGGGCACTACATCCTCTAAAGAGATTGGGGCGCAAGTGCCTGATGTGCGTAGGTGGTTTCAACTCTATTTATGGCGAGATCGGGAGCAGAGTCTAAAATTTATTGAGGAAGCAAAATTGGCAGGCTTTGAAGGTTTGATGCTTACTGTCGATACCGCAGTTGGCGGCATAAAGTGGCGAGATATGCGAAATGGCTTAACAGTGCCACCAAAAATTGGATTTAGAACTTTTTTCGATATGGCATTAAAACCTAGATGGTGGTTTAACCTTCTTACAACTGCACCACTTGAGTTTGCAACCTTTAGAAACTTTAACAAACCACTTTCTGAAATAGCTGCCAAGGTTTTCGATCCAGCCGTTACTTTTGAGGATGTTAAATGGTTGAGATCAGTTTGGCAGGGTAAATTAATCATCAAAGGAATTCAAACCGTTGCAGATGCCACTGAGTTGGCCAAAATTGGCGTAGATGCAATTGTGCTTTCAAATCATGGTGGTCGGCAACTAGATCGCTCAGTTGTTCCACTAGAGCTATTACCTTCAGTAAGGGCTGCAATTGGGGTTAAAGGTAGTGGTCCACAAATTTATATCGATGGTGCCATTATGAGTGGAGCTGATGTTTTAGCGGCGATTGCATTAGGTGCTGATGCGGTATTAATTGGTCGATCATATCTTTATGGTGCAATGGCTGCAGGCGAAGCCGGAGTTAGAAAAGTCGTAGAGCTATTTAGATTTGAAATGGAAACCGCGATGAAACTAATGGGAGTAAAAAACTTATCTGAGTTAACTTCAGATTTTATAAATATTAGATCTTAAGCATATCTAGCGTGAAGAGCTCCATCAACCATTAAATCTGCACCAGTAATAAATGATGCATCCTTAGAAAGTGCAAATAAGATTACATTTGCAATTTCTTCTGGAGAGCCAAATCTAGAATTTGGAGCTACGGCAAGTGCGTGGGCTTTTTCATCGGGAAATTTTTCCATATAGCTCTTTAGGAGTGGCGTTGCTGTTGTTCCAGGCGAGACAGAATTAACTCTAATTCCATACTTTCCTTCATCTAATGCCAAATTTCTGGATAAACCAATAATTCCACCCTTTGCTGCTGAATATGGAAAGAAGTTAGGTCTCGACATTCGACCATGAATTGAAGATATATTTACTATTGAACCATATTTAGCCTTACGCATCTCAGGCAAACATAATTTTGCTAGATACCAACTAGATTTTAGGTCTAAGGCAAAAAAATCATTCCACTCTTGCTCTGCATACTCCACTGCATCTGCGTAGGAGTTTCTGCCTGCATTGGATACTGCAACTGTTACCGGCCCGAAATTTGCAACTAACTTGTCATAACCGGATTTGAATGTTTCAAATTTAGATACATCAGCTTTTGCATACTGGACTTGATGTCCTTCTTTAGTTAACTTTTCAACTAACGCATTTGCTTTAGTATCGTCGATATCAACAAAGGAAACTTTAGCTCCCTCTTTTACTCCACCCAAAACTATGGCTTCGCCAATTCCTGCTGCACCACCAGTTACAAAAAGATGCTCGCCTTTTAATATCATGCAGATCTTGCTCCCAATCCGCCATCTACAGCCCAATCTGAACCACTTACATATGTAGATTTATCGGATAATAAAAAGGTTACTACCTTTGCTACCTCATGTGGTTCACCCATTCGACCAAGGGGTTGAATTGAGTTTGCTCGTTCTAATCTGCCGATTTCACCACTCAACCAAGTTTTAGTTAAATCAGTCAGAATATATCCAGGAGATACAGCATTAACTCTGATTTCATGCTTACCTTCATCTAAGGCCAAGTTTCTAGTTAAGCCAAGAACAGCAGATTTTGCAGCGCCATATGGGAAAAATCCCGGATAAGTAAGTCGGCCATGAATTGAACAAATATTTACGATTGAGCCATGTTTAGCTTTACGCATTGCTGGAAGTGCTAATTTAGCAGTTAGCCAAACTGGTTTCATATCAATTGCAAAAAAATCATCCCATTCTTTATCGGTCATACTCACTGGATCCGCATGTGAATTGACCCCAGCATTATTTACGACTCCAGTTACATCTGAAAACTTTGAAACTGCTTGCGTAAAGGCTGATTTAAGTTCTTCAAAATTAGCAACATCTGCTTTAAAAAATACAACTTTCTTGCCAGATTCAACTAGCTCATTCATTAATTTTTCACCAGCCAAGACATCAATGTCTACAAATGAAACTGACCCACCCTCATTGGCCGCATCTCTAACAATCGCTTCACCAATTCCTTTGGCGCCGCCTGTTACAAATATATGTTTATTGGCTAACTTCATGTCGATAAACTACCTTACTCGCCTCAGTTATTGCATTACGAAAAGCAATTACGTTTTCTCTAACCTTTGAAACCCCACCCTTAGTAACCGGGCCCCCAAGGCCGATTAAGTCAGCACCGGCTTCAAACCACTTAGGAACTGATTCTAAGGTGATTCCCGCAGTTGGACACCAGCGGTTATTTGGAAATGGCTCACGCAGCATCTTTAAGTGATTTGGACCCAATATCGCTGCTGGAAATAATTTAAAGATATCGGCACCACTCTCCTCGGCAATTGCAACCTCAGTTGGCGTGCAAACGCCAGGCATTGAAACTAATTTTAATTTCTTTGTTGCAGCAATTACATCCTCATTGGTATCTGGTGAGACTATAAAGCTAGCCCCAATATCTTCAACTTTCTTAACATCCTTAACAGTTCTAACTGTTCCAGCACCAACTAGCAATCCTTTATTTTTTAATAATTTTTGAATGATTTTTAATGCTCCAGGAGTGGTAAGAGTTATCTCTATGACTTTAACACCAGCCTCAACCAATGCATCTGCAAGAGCTTCACCCTCACTTTGTGAGTTAGCTCTAACCAGTGTCATCATTTTTTCACTTAACAAAGTATCAATAGTTTTCAATTTTTACTCCTAAATTTACTAGCTAGCTCTTCATCAATTAGGCCACCGTGACCAGTTGGAATTCCCGTCCAATCCCCAAACATACTTGCAACTGAGGCTCCGCAGATACTGCCCTGTTCTAATGCCTGAATGGGAGTTGATCCGGCAAGTAGGGCAGCAATACTTCCACCAGTAAATGCATCTCCAGAACCAACAGGATCTACTGTCACTACTTTTGGTGGGATTATTTCGCCATACTCACCATTAATTGAGTACTTAAGGGCCTGATCTCCCTTAGTCATTACCGCAATTTTACATCCGCGCTGATTTGCTTGAGCTAATAAACTCTTAGCATCATGGTTACCAAAGACCACTTGATACTCATCCTCACCCCCAATTAATAATTCAATATTTTGTGCCAGAGGAGCTAAGGTATTTTTTGCTTCCTCTTCACTCCATAATTTGCGCCTAATATTTAAATCAAAACTTGATTTAATTCCAAGGGCATTTGCTCTACTTAATGCATGTTTTACTGTGTCTGCTCCACTTTTAGATATCGCACAGGTAATTCCAGTCGTATGGAGCCATCTTGAATTTGAAATATATGAATCTAAGATATCTGCTGCCTCCATTGTTGATGCTGCCGAACCTTTTCTTAAATAACTTATCTCTACAGAAGCTGTCTTACCCGGATTTCTTATCATGGCAGCCGTAAAACTAGGAACGCGCTTTATTAGTGAGATATCAACACCTTCATTTTCAATATCTTGAATCATCACTGAGCCCAATTGGTCATTACCAAATCTAGAGTAAAACTGAGATTTTAAACCCAACCTTGAAAGTGTTACGGCGACATTAGCTTCAGCCCCAGCTGTAACTCTTTCATAGGTTTTTGCACTCATTACCGAATCAGTATCTTTTGAAATAAAGACAGATAAAACTTCACCAAAAGTAAATAAATCAGAGCTCAATTACACACCAAAAGTATTGGTCTTTTTACCGGTGACCCCAGGGTTTGCAATAAAAATAAAGCCAGCTTGTGGATACTCATTTAAATCCATTGTTTCACCTGGATTTCCGACTGCGGAGGTAATAATTAGTTGATCTAATTTTTCACCAGCAAAACAACATGAGGTAACTTTTTGGACTGGTAATTTAATCTCTGCTAATTGCTCACCAGTTTTACCATCAAAACATCTAACACATGAACCTAACCAAAATGCCACCCAAATATTGTCATCTGTATCGGCACACATTCCATCTGGAAAACCCATACCATCTTTGATTTGAACTAGGGTTCTTCGATTTGAGAGCTCACCCTGATGGTAATCAAATACCTCAACCTTCATCGTTAAGGTATCTATGTAATACATCTTGCTTAAATCTTGGCTCCAATCCATGCCATTTGAGATACCTACATCGCCAAACAATCGCTTTAAATTTTTTCCATCCTTACTTAAGCGATAAAACGCTCCCTCGTTACTTTGATTTTCATAAGCCATGGAACCAAGAAATAAATTGCCATCTGGAGAAACTTTGGCATCATTCCAACGCAGCACATGTTTATCTGCAAAACCATCGGCATCCTGCCGGGTAGGTAGCAGAGTTAAATCTCCATTAACATTCCGAAGTACTGGCCCATTTGCCGTACCTAAAATATCCCCACCATTACTTCTAGGTATTTGAAAACCAACCGGTTCACTAGTTTTATACTCACTTATTTCGCCACTAATTAAATCTTTAGATCTAATTAATTGACCATAAATATCACACCATTGAATGTGATTATTTTTTGGACCAGTAGCAGTTGGTCCCTCTCCTAATTGATTGCGCCTTGAATCAAATACTTCAACAGCAATCGACATTACTTAACCTTTAAGTGAGCCAGAAAGTAATCCTCTAAGGAAGTAACGACCTAAGAAGATATACACAATTAAGGTTGGAAGTGAGACGATTAATGAAGCGGTCATATTAACGCCGTAATAAACTTGATTTGAAGAGCCAGTAATAAAGTTGAGCGCAGTAGTGGCAACTGATAACTTTGGTGAGCCACCCGTTAAAAATATTGCAAATAAGAAGTCATTCCAAGCTGAGGTAAATTGCCAGATCAAAACGACCACAAATGCTGGTATGGAAAGCGGCAATATTATCGAACGATAAGTGCGAACCATTGAGGCCTTATCAACTCGCGCTGCTTCTATTAACTCATTTGGAATGGCCTCGTAATAATTTCGGAAAATCAATGTACAAATTGGAATACCATAAATAATGTGAGCTAAAACTAAGACATAAATAGACCTATTTATATCAAGAGTAGTTGCAATCCGAACCAGTGGAATCATAATAGCCTGATAAGGGATAAACATTCCAAATAAAAATAGAGTAAAGATTAAGTTAGACCCTTTAAATTTCCATTTTGCAAAAACATATCCATTGATTGAACCAATGATCGCAGAGATAATTGAAGATTGAATTACGAAAAATAAAGTTCTACTCATTGATTCAGAAATAGATTGTGGGAAGTAATCTGTTCCACTCCACGCAACTGACCAAGCTGAAAAATCTAACTTCTCAGGCAACTTGAACGCATTTGTTAAATAAACATTTTTGACACCCTTAAGTGAGTTAATGACCATCACATAAATTGGCATTACTACCAAGAACCAGATAAAGATTAATGATACATATCGGAAGATAAGCCAAAATTTTTCTTTACCAGTGCGTCTACGCTTGGCATTACGTTTTGCTGGTTTAGCAACTACTAAATCTACTAGATCTTTAGCCATTATCGGTACGCCTGTTGCTTATTGTTGTAACGAAGATAAGGCACCACTACGATCGCAATCATTATCAATAAAACAATTGCAATAGCTGTTCCTTTAGCGTAATCACGTTTATCAAAGGTAGCCTCCCACATGTAAACAGCCACTACCTGTGTTACATAAGATTTACCATTAATTCCAATAATTAAATCAAATGCCTTCATCGAAATATGGCCGAGAATAATTAGTACTGTGAGCAAAGTTGGCGTTAGTTGTGGAAATAAAACATGTCGGTAAATTTGTGACTCACTAGCACCATCTACGCGAGCAGCTTCACGTAAATCATCTGGAATTCCTCTAAAGCCCGCCAAAAATAACGCTAAAACATAACCTGACATCTGCCAAATGGCAGGAAGTGCCATGGCATACATCGCACCTTTTTCTGAGACATACCAATCATTTTGCAGAAAACCTAAACCAATTTTTTGTAGGGCCAGATTTAAACCACCAGCCTCTTCATCTCTGGCTGAGTTAAGCAACCAGTTAAACACTGTTCCCATGGCGATAAATGAGATTGCCATTGGGTATAAATAAAATGAGCGGAAAAATCCCTCACCTTTTATTCCTTTTTCCAGTAATAAGGCCATAATAAAACCTGTTATCAAAGCCCCTAAAATAAAAACAACTGTAAATTTAACTAGGTTTAATAGTGAATGGGTAAACCGCTCATCAACCAATAAATCTGTGTAATTCTTTAGCCCAACATACTCAATCTCTTTTTTGGCCCCTGAGTTTTGATTTGTAAGGGAAACATTTATCGACCAAACAATTAAGCCATAGACAAAGATAATAACTGTAATTATTGATGGTAAAACGAAAAATAATCCGCCTACGCGAGCGCTTAGTGAGCGTTTGTTTCTAACAGCTTTACTCACCCAGAGATTCCCTTCATCTTAAGCGTTGATAGAAGTAGGTGTGGTGTCCTTGTTTAATTAGAAAACTTTGGTGGGCAATTTCTCGCCCACCAAAGTTTCTTACTTACTTTTGTTGCTAATTAAGCCTTGCCTGCTTCATAAGCTGCAGCAAGATTCTTAGCAAGTCCGGCGTTATCTTTGAATCCACCTGAGAAATACTTACCAACAGCAGCGTTGTATGCAGCCATCAGTGCGTTATTACCCATTACGCCGTGAACTGTTGAACCGACTAAGCGATCCTTCTTCCAGTCAGCAGCGGCAGATTTTAGATAATCATCGTATAGTGAAAGATCAGAGTCAGTACGAGCTGAGATTGATCCCTTCTTTGGATTAAATGCATCCTGTCCTTCCTTAGATCCACAAACCTTCAACCATGCAATTGCAGCGTTGCGGTGTGGAGCACCTACTGGAAGTACGAATGAATCAGATAGCCATTGGTAAACACCAACAGTGCCTGGAGCTGCTGCATATGTGTAGTCAGTTCCTAGCTTTAATCCATCTGATTGCCATTGAGCTGAAGCCCAGTCACCCATGATGAAGAATCCAGCTTTGCCGTCAGTTACTAACTTTCCAGCATCTGGCCAATCAAGGTTTCCTGCTCCCTTATTTCCATAAGAAAGTGCTTTTTGGAAATTCTTAATACCGGCAGCAACCTCTGGACCTGTCCATGAAGTTGATCCGTTGTATAGACCTTCAAACTTTTCTGGACCCATTGATGCTAGAAGCATCCAGTCTAGAAGGTGAGCAATTGCCCAGTCTCCCTTTCCTGCAAGTGCCAAACCAGTTATGCCAGCCTTCTTGAACTTCTCAAGATCTGCAAAGAATTCATCTAAAGTCTCTGGAGCTTTTGTAATTCCAGCTTTAGTTGCAGCGCCTGGATTCCACCACAAAACATTTGCTCTGTGAATGTTTACCGGAACTGAATAAATCTTTCCATCAACTGTAAGAGTACGAATTAAATCAGCTGGGAAAATCTTGTCCCAACCCTCAGATTGATACAAAGATGTTAGATCCTCTAATTGTCCACCGCGGACATAACCATCTAACTCCATACCAGCATGTGCTTGGAATGAATCAGGTGGCTCGTTAGCATCTAACCGGCTCTGTAATACAGCCTTAGCATTTACACCAGCACCACCAGCAACAGCAGCATTAATAAACTCTGTATCTGGGTTTTGTGCTTTGTAAGTGTCAATCATTCCTTGTAGGCCAGCAGCTTCGCCACCAGATGCCCACCAGGTAAAGATTTCAAACTCTTTGTCTGTATTTGCTGCGTCACCACCAGATGATGAACAACCAGTTACCGCAAGGGCAATAGCTGCTGCAGCTGCAACAAGACGAAATGAACTTTTACGCATTCATTTCTCCATTTCTTCTCTATATAGAGTGGTACAACGCGGACCGTCGAACCTGAGGTAATCCTTATACTCACCAGTAAGAGAGTCAACTAAACTCGGCTAACAATTCGTTAATAAAGATTCCTTTACCTAAATGTTATAAAGCCCAAGGTTTATCTCTAAAGTAATGCTTTAGGGTCTATTTTTGGGCAAAACTACCCCCTAATCTTTAGGGTGTGAGCGATAAAAAATATGATCTAACACAGTTATCCACCATCTTTACCGCAGCATTGGCATCTGATTGTTTAGATCATATGCAGTTAAGAAATCAGGTATTAAAACCAGATATCCAAATGATCTCAGGTGAGGGCGTAATGATGGGTTATGCCTTTCCAGTTAGAGTGGAAGCAGTTTATGAAGCACCACAGGTGCCATATGTAGGTTTACTAAAGGCGCTAGATGCAGTTGGTAAAGATCAAGTTTATGTAACACCTTCAAATAGAAATAATGGAGGCAATCATCCAGCTGCATTTTGGGGCGAATTACTCTCTACTGCTTGTAAACACAAAGGTGTAGCCGGGGCATTAACTGATGGCCCAGTTAGAGATACCACCAGAATGCGCTCCCTTGGCTTTAAAGTTTTTGGTGTTGAAACATCACCATTAGATATTAATTCTAGGTATGAAGTTGTTGAACACAATGTGCCAGCTGAAATTGATGGTGTAACAATTAATCCAGGTGATTTAATTGTAGGTGATATTGACGGTGTAGTAATTATTCCAAAAGATGCAATTGATGAAGTAATTGCCCGGGTTGAGGAAAAAAATTCGGGTGAGAGTTTATTTAGAAAAGCGGTTAAAGATGGCATGGCTCCCAGTGAAGCCTTTGCAAAGTATGGAGTGTTATAAGTGAAACCAATTGTTCAAGTCTCATTAGATCTCACCGATATTAAAGAGGCGATGGAGATGGCACATACTGCGATGCGTGCTGGTGTGGATTGGTTAGAGGCAGGAACGCCATTTATTTTGGCTGAAGGTTTACATGGAGTACGAGCTCTTAGAAAAGAGTTTCCCAATACTCCGGTAGTTGCGGATTTAAAAACTATGGATGGTGGGTATTTAGAGGCAGAGATGATGGCAAAAGCAGGGGCTACTCATGTTGTAGTTATGGCTAGAGCACATCCTGAAACTATAAAGGTCGTGGTGCAAGCTGGTAAAGATTATGGCATCACAGTAATGGGAGATAACTTAGGTTGTGAGGACATGGTTGAGGGTGCGCAAGTGCTAGAGGATCTTGGTTGTCAGATGATTATTCACCATATTGGTTATGACGAGCGACGCGGTATTGCAAAGAGTGGCAAGGTTGCACCAAATCCACTTGATCAATTAAAACAGGTTGTCGATGCAGTGTCAGTTCCAGTACAAGCTGTCGGTGGATTATCACTGGAACAAGCTATTGCCTGTCCATCATATGGTGCGCCATTAGTAGTAATTGGTGCGCCATTAGCTATTGATGCTGACTCTTTTTCAAAAGGTGCTGGAAATGTTGAAGAGGTATTACGAAAAATTTGTGAAAAGGTTCATGCCTATGGTGATATTCCAATTACCCCAAGAGCTAGATAGGAAAATAGATTAAATGAATTCAATAGGTGTAGTTAATTACTCATCAAAGCCAGGCAGTGTGGAACTTCAGCAGGTTGAGTATCCAATATTTGGTGATGATGATGTGATTATGCAGGTTGAAGCGGTCAGCGTCTGCGGTAGTGACCTTCACCAGTGGCATGGCACAAACTCTTGGGCGGTTAATTATCCAGTGGTATTGGGACATGAATTTTGTGGCGTGATTGTCGAATTGGGTAAAAATGTTGAAAAGGCAAACAACTGGAAAAAAGGAGATCGAGTTGTAACTGAAACAGCTGCGGTTATTGATGCTAACTCCCCCCTTTCTAGAGTTGGTAAATACAACTTAGATCCTGCACGTAAGGGATTTGGCTATGGTGTAAATGGTGGCATGACTCGGTATGCCAAGGTTGCCTCCCGCTTACTACATAAGATTCCAGAGAGTATTTCATTTGATTATGCAGCAATGACTGAACCATGTGCAGTGGCTTATAGCTCAACTATTGCCCCCGGCTTTATAAAACCTGGTGATCGAATTGTGGTTTTAGGTCCAGGTCCAATTGGAGTGTTAAGTGTTGCTATGGCAAAGCTAGCTGGTGCTGAGGTGGCATTAGTTGGATTGGAAAAGGATCGAAATCGTTTAAATATTGCGAAAGCTTATGGCTGTGAAGTAGTTATTGGAGATGCTACCGAGTGGGCAAAAACTGTTGATGGTCTAGGTGCAGATGGTGTGGTTGATGCTGCAGGAGTAAGTGCATCACTTAAACATGCATTAGAGGTAGTAAGGCCTGATGGCTGGATATCTAAGGTTGGGTGGGGACCTCAACCATTAGATTTTTCTTTAGATCCATTGGTTGCAAAAAATGTGACACTGCGTGGCACCTTTTCACATAATTGGCCGATGTGGGAGCGAGTCCTTAGGTTATTAGGAAGTGGCAAATTAGATTTAACACCAGTATTAGGTGGAGTTTTTCCAATCGAAAAGTGGCAAGAGGCATTTGAAAAAATGCAATCTGGCGAAATCTTAAAATCTGTGATTAAGCCTGAATAAAAATGCGCCTAAAAGATAAAGTCATAATTATTACCGGTGCCACCTCCGGTATTGGAAAAGCATTAACCATTAGAGCAGTTGCCGAGGGCGCAAGGGTAGTAATTCACGGAATCGACAAAGTTAATGGGCAAAAATTAGTAGATCATTTAGGAAAAAATGTCACACTTTGTATTGCGGATTTAGAGGATGCCTCTACTCCTAAGAAAATAGTTGATTGCGCCCTTGAAGCATTTGGCCAAATTGATTCAGTAGTAAATAATGCTGCAACCATTAAAAGAAGTAATTTATTGCAAATTACACCTGAAGAATTTACTAAAACACTTACCATAAATCTGCAATCTGCCCTTTTTCTGATTCAGGCAGCATTTCCTCATCTTAAAAAATCTGGTGGCAGTGTATTAAATATTGGATCAATAAATGCCTACACTGGTGAGTCATCTTTATTGGCATACAGTATAAGCAAGGCAGGGTTACAGACTTTGACTAGAAATCTAGCAAATGCTCATGGTGTCGATGGGGTTAGATTCAATTTAATAAATCCGGGCTGGATCTTGACCGATCGAGAGTATGCCGATCAAATTAAGAAAGGATTACCAGAAAATTGGCCAAATAAATTAGGCCCAGAGAATATTCCATTTGGGAAGATGAGTACGCCAGAACAGTTAGCTGCTGCTTGTATTTATTGGCTCGGTGATGAATCAAAGCCTTTTACCGGCTCAATTGTTGACTTAGAACAGTTCTCAATAATTGGTAGAAATCCAGAGAAGTAATGCCTAAGTTAGCTGCATTTCCGAAAGGTTTTATTAAGCCTCTGGTCTCTGGTCAAATGAGTATTTATGAGTGGATTAAATTAGCTGATGAGTTACGCGTAGATGGTCTGGAGTTTTATAACAACTTTGCCGATGTTAAAGATCATTCAAATTGGCCAAAGATTAGAGCAGCAGTTGAGGATTTAGGAATGGTAATTCCGATGATGTGTGCCTCCCCTGACTTCACAATTCCTGATGCTTCCTTGCGAAAAAAAGAGGTTGAAAAAGAGATACTCGCAATTGAAATGAGTGCTGCTCTTGGTGCTAAATACTGTCGAGTACTTTCTGGCCAACGCCGCAAAGATATTACACGCGAAGAGGGAATGAATTATGTGGTCGAATCAATTAATGCTTGTCTACCAGCTGCTGAAAGTTTAGGTGTTACTTTAATTATTGAAAACCACTACAAAGACGATTTTTGGACAGAACCAGAGTTTGCCCAAATGATGGAAGTTTTTGTTGACCTGGTTAGCAGAATTGAATCTAAATCTTTTGGAGTAAATTTTGATCCTTCAAATGCAATTGCTGCCGGAGAAGAGCCTTTGGAATTATTGGAAAAAGTTAAGTTTCGAGTTTTGACTATGCACGCATCAGATAGGTATCTAGCCAATGGCACAATTGAAGATTTAAGAAGAACTGAAGGTGGAACAGCGGGATATGTATCTTTTTTCAAACATGGAGTAATTGGCAAAGGATTAAATGATTATGATGCAATTTTCAAGATTTTAAAGGAGGTGGGATTTGATAGCTGGATTTCAATTGAAGATGGAGTTGATGGGATGGATCAAATGCATGAAAGTGCAGATTTCTTACGAGAAAAAATTAAAAAGTATTGGCCTACTTACCAGCCACGATAATGTTATTTAATGATTTGCCTTCTGATAGAAGTTGAAGTTGGGATTCAATTAATTTTTTAGCCCGTTTTTCAAATGCTGATGTATTGCCGCCAACATGTGGTGAAATTAAAACTCCCTTGGCCTGCCAAAGTGGATGATCACTTGGTAGTGGCTCTGGATCTGTTACATCTAAAGCTGCGGTGATTCGGCCAGAGTTAAGTTCTTTTACCAGTGCATCAGTTTCGACAATGGGCCCTCTAGCTACATTGACCAACAATGAACCATTCTTCATTAGACCAAGGCGTTTTGCATTAAATAAATGTTTACTCTCAGCGGTAAGGGGCAAAATCAAAATAACAATATCTAATGTAGGTAGATGCTGATCTAAATCTGTTATCGAAATCGTATTATCCCGACCACTTTGAGTAAAAGGCACAATTTCAACTGCAAAGCCAGCCAACATTTTGGCAATTGTTTTTCCAATTGATCCAAAACCAACAATTCCGATTTTCTTATCATTAATTGATTGATTTTTTACATGAACCCATGCTGATTTATCTTGATTTCTAATAAAATCTGGAAATCCTCTAAGGGATGCGATAGTTAGTCCTACCGCCAACTCAGCAGTTGAATCATCATGAATACTCTTTCCATTGCACAAAGTCATTCCCTCACGCACATACTCAATTGCATCGTCATAACCAGCATTTGGCATCTGTAAGATTTTTAAATTTGGCATCTTTTTTGTTAACTCTAAAGCAGGTCTACCACCCATATAGGTTGGCACATAAAAAGTAATTTCAGATAGATCTGAACTTTCTATTGGTGTATTAACTGGAGATAGTTTTTTAAACTTAGCCGGGACATTCAAATCCTCCCACTGCGTCCAAATTACATGATCTGACATTACTTAATCCGTTCATTTATATCTAAAGGTGTAAGTACAACTTTGTTCATTAGCGTACCAAGTTGATCAACTGTAATCGTAACTATATCGCCACTATTAAGTGAAATATCAAGCGGTGGAACAATTCCAGTTCCAGTCGATAGTAAAACACCAACTGGAAAGTGCTGGCATCTAAATAGGTACTCAATTAGATCATCAAATGATCGATTTAAAGATTTTAATGAGGTTTGTGCCTGCCAAACAATTGATCCAGCGCGTTCAATTTTTGCATAAATTGCTAATTCATTATGATCAACAATCTCCCAAATCGGCCTAATCATCGGGCCAACAGCATTTGAACCATAATAAATCTTTGCCTGTGAAAGGTAGAGAGGATTTTCACCTTCAATATTTCGTGAAGTCATATCATTACAAATACTCATACCAATTAACTCACCAAATTTATTTATAGCGATCGCTACCTCTGGCTCTGGCACTGAGGTTAAGGCATCTTCACGAATTCCAACCTCAGCATTATTACCAACAGTTCTACGGGCCGTTGCCTTAAAAAATAACTCAGGGCGATCAGCTTCGTAAACTAATTGGTAAACATCAGGAATACCACTCTCCTCTTTTCTGGCATCTCTAGATCTTTGATAGGTAACTCCGGCTCCCCATATCTCAGTATCTGCTGCAACTGGTGCCACTAACTTTCCTGTAATCGATTTACCGTTAACTGTTTCATAAATTTTTCGAAACTCAGATAGATGTAGTTTTAGTGCATCAGAAAGTGTTTTTAATCCTGGAATTTCAAAGTACTCACCGGAAATCTCTTTAACTAATTGATAATTTTCACTCTTGGTTTGAATTACTGCCAGATGGCTCATTTAATTATCTATCCGATTAATTAAGCCAGACTCCTCTAATGCATTCCAGGCTGCCTCAGGAATATTTCGATCAAAATCTTCAATATTTGCACTTAACTCTGCCACACTTCTTGATCCGGTAACTACGCAGGTTACTGCTGGATGGCGAAGTGGAAATTGAATTGCAGCAGCGGTAAGTGGAATGTGAAAATCTGCGAGTAATTTCTGAATTTGTTTAACTTTTTTCAAAATCTCATCAGTAACTGGAACATAATTATATGTTGATTGTGGTGTTGGATTTGCAAGCACTCCAGAGTTATAAACTCCACCAACCATCACCCCAGTTTGTTTTCTTAAACACTCTTTAAATAACTCTTCCTGAGCTGATTGATCTAGAAGCGAGTATCTACCTGCAATCAAGATAATATCTAAATCCATCTCCTTTACTGCTTTTGTGGCATATGAACAGATGTTCATTCCAACGCCAACTCCCTTAATCACACCTTGCGATCTAAGTTCATCTAATACTGGATATGAGTTTTTAATCGCCTCATCTATTCGCTCATCAGCATCATGAATTAGGGCAATATCAATGGATGAAATTTTTAAACGGCTCAGACTCTCTTCAATTGATCGAAGGATTCCATCTCTAGTGAAATCAAAAACTGGAAAGATTGTGGGATCTACTCCTATGAAGGGAGCTAACCCTTCAACTTTGCCAGCGATCTCCTCTGGTGCAAATTTTTCTAAGACTCGGCCCACCTTGGTTGAGATGACAAAAGGTTTATTGGTTTTTCCGAGTGCAGAGCCAATCATTTTTTCTGCATTGCCATGACCATAAAGTGGTGCGGTATCTATAAAATTTATTCCAGAATCTAAAGCAGCAAGAATAGTTTTCTGGCCCTCTTCATCAGATACCGCTGTGAATAAACCACCAAGTGGTGCTGAGCCCAAGGCAAGCTTTGATACATACCTATCGATACGTGGGATTTTTACAAGTTCGCTATGTCTGGCCATATTCGCAATAGTATAGGAAGGTGTTGAGATAGTTAATGGCGCTCAACTATTGAGATAAGTAGAGAGAGTTGTAATGGCCCAAGAGTTTGAAGGTTTAGTAGCGATAGTAACTGGTGCTGGTTCTGGTATTGGCCTTGAGGTCACCAAGGAGTTAAGCGCTAAAGGTGCAAAGGTTTTTGGTTTTGATATTAATCAGGGCCAAATGCAGCCTTTCGCAACTTTTATTGAGTGCGATATTGGTGATTCTAAATCAGTGACAAACGCCTTTAATGAATTTAGTAGATCCTCTAAATCATTAGATATTTTAATAAATAATGCCGGAATTGGATCACTTACTACTGTAGAAAATGAAAGTGATGAAGTTTGGCAAAAGGTATTAAATGTGAATGTTATTGGAACTGCTCGGGTTTCAAGACTAGCTATACCTTTACTTAGGCAGAGTAAAAATGCGGCAATTGTAAACACAGCATCTGTTGCTGCCATCGATGGTATTCCAAATCGGGCTGCATACAGTGCCTCAAAGGGTGCTGTTCTTACATTAACACTTGCGATGGCAACTGATCACTTAGGTGATGGCATAAGAGTAAATGCTGTAAATCCTGGAACTACAGATACTCCGTGGGTTAAAAGATTATTAGATCAAGCAAGTGATGCTAAAGTTGCCAAAACTGCTTTGGAGGCAAGACAGCCAATGGGAAGATTAGTTTCGCCGACTGAAATTGCAAGTGCTATCGTTTTTCTAGCTAGTCCTAAACAAGCTGCGGTGACTGGAACTTCCATAAACGTAGATGGTGGATTGCATTCACTAAGGATTCCTAAATAATGAATCAATTAAATAATTATCGATTTGGCTCCTATGCCTTGCTGGCAATGGGATTAATAAACTTAAGGTATCAAAGTGGCTCTGACGGAAATCTTTCAAGTAGCTCACTATTAATTGTCACCGGTTTACTGGTTTTTCTTTTAACCTTTATCCCTCGCATCTCATCTACATTATTAAATAAATCAGTCAAAAGAGTTTCACTTATACTGTTTATTGCATTAGTTGTTTATGGCATATTAATTTAACAATTATGGAGCTTTCCCAAATAAAGCTGCGTTGGAATGAAGTGTTAGATCTTTTACTGGAAAAAGATCGAATTGCCTGGCTAGCATTTTTTGATGCCAGATTAGTATCCTTTGAAGAGAACCAATTAACCTTAGATTTTGCTGATAGCCAAAAGTTTGCAAACCCTCATGATTTTAAGAAATCTCGTAATCCATCCCACACTCAACTACTAATTGAAGCAATTAAAACAGTTTTTGGTATTTCACCCACAATAATAGAGCGGTGAAAAGAGTAGCTGTTTATTTATCAGTAGTTGTCGCTGCCACTTGCCTTACACCAACTCAAAATGCATTTGCTAGTAAGAGCTCAGTCTCACTCCAAGTTCAAAGCACACCAAATGCCGGTGAATCAATAGTTACTTTTTATGGACAGGTAAAGCCTGCTGCTAAGGCCAGAATAGAGATTAGTTCATTTGATGGAATTGCTTGGAAAGTTACGCCATTTAAAACTACTTCAAGTAAAAGTGGGGCTTGGCAAATAACTGCGGTGGCAACTGCAATTAAGGCAGAGGGACAGTATCGAGCTACTGCCTATATTAAAAATAAAAAAAGTATCTCTAAGCCAGCTAATTTTAAAGTTGATAATTCAAAAACTTTTCCCGACCACAATGCACTTTTTATTACTCCTGAGACAAGTAAGTTAACTGGTGGTCGGATAAAGGGATCAGATATAAGTAGATGGCAGCACCCAAATGATCAACCAATTGATTTTAAGCAGATGTTTGATGCGGGGATACGGTTTGTAATTATTAAGGGATCTGATGCGCAAGAAAAAGCAGATATTGAAACTATGAAATGGTTAGTTGGAGATCGAAATGCAGCTCAAGCTGCAGGTCTTTATACCGGTATGTATCACTTTGCATATCTGCCAAATAGCACAGATGAAGAGTATGTAATTAGAGATGCTAAAGCTCAAGCACAAAAAGTAATTTGGCGGTTAGCAACTTTAGGTGGCTATAATGAAAGAGATTTACCTGTCGCATTAGATCTTGAAAATAACTGTGTTAAAAAAAGTAGCTCGGGAGTTTGTACTAAATTTTTGCCTAGAAGTTTAGTAACTCTGTGGGCGGAGACTTGGCTTGAAACTGTTGAAGCAAAAACTGGTCGAAAGCCAATTTTATACTCTTATGCTCAGTTTCTAGAGAGTGCCATGACAAGAAGTGAAAAGCTCAGGCAATATCCACTATGGCTTGCACATTATGGAATTAATCCAGCTGATCCACTTACCCAACCAGGTCAGCGACCTGCAATTGGTTGCTTTGTTCACTCTTGGAGCACGGCAAATTGTTCATCGCAGTGGCAGATATGGCAGTACTCATCATGTGGCATTGGTAAAAGGTATGGCGTACCAAGTAATAGATTAGATTTAAATGTTTTCAGGGGAACTTCAGATACATTTCTATCACTTATTAAAGGCAAGTGGCAGCCAGAGCCTGCCGATATGATGCCCATTAATGAACCGACTGCAATTAATTTAATATCGGTAAATTCAACCGATACAAATAAACCAGTTGAAGTAAATGTTGAGGTCTTTAGAAATATTGGAACTCCGGTTGTTACTGGAACAGTTGTTTTTAGACCACTTGATGAAAAGGTAAAGGTTAAGAAACAAAGTGCAGTCAGAGCTGCAAGTGGTAGATGGGAATTAAAAATTGAGGGATTACCTGCCGGTTTAACAGCTGGGACCTTAAATTATGTAGATATCTCAAAAACACATGCAGATAATCAACTTCCACTTTCCATAAACTTGATGCAGGGCCCAGAACTACCAACACCTACTCCAACACCTAAGCCAACTCCTACTAAACGGCCTGGGGATAGTTGCGCTAAACAAATAAAACATTAATCCCCGTCCACTACAGTTAGCCACATGAAGCAACAGCTACCAGGTGGAGTTACTCGCCAAAATCTTAAACTTTCTGATGGTAGGGATATTTATTATTACGATACTAAGGATATTGATCGCAATGCAGTTGATAGCAGAGCTGATCAAGCTCAGCCTGGCATCGGTCACTTACGCTTAGATCTACTAGTAAATGAGTGGGTCGTAGTTGCATCCCATAGACAGCACCGGGTGTTTTTACCACCTAAAGAGTTATGCCCTCTTTGTGCATCAACTAAGGAAAAACAAACAGAGATTCCAGATAGTGATTATGAGGTGGCGGTTTTTACAAATCGAGCACCGGCATTAACCGCTCCAAACCCAAATTGGAAATTGCCTCAAATCAATGGAGTTGAGACACCAAATCCAGATGCTGCTGGTGCCTGTGAAGTTGTTTGCTATACCTCAGATCATGGAACAAGTTTTGCCAAGTTACCGATTAAGCAAATTAGGGCAGTGCTTGAGGCATGGAAAAATCGAGATGCCGAGTTATCAAAATTGCCATATATCCAACATATTTTTCCCTTTGAAAATCGGGGTGAGGAGGTTGGAGTAACAATTTCCCACCCACATGGTCAAATTTATGCCTACTCATTTATTCCACCAAGAGTAGAGCGGATGTTAAGTGCGGCTCAAGATTACTTAAAGCAAACCGGCCGAGTTCTACTAGATGATTTAATTAAGCGAGAAATCAAAGATGAAAAGCGAATAATTGCTCAAAATAGTGAATGGATTGCATATGTGCCATTTGCTGCTAGGTATCCATTTGAAATACATCTTGCCCCATTACGTAGTGTTGCTCGAATGAGTCAATTAGATGAAAAACAATCTGAGACATTTCCAGAAATTGCAAAGGAGATCTTAACTCGCCTAGATGGAGTTTTTGGAATTGAGATGGCATACATTGCATCTTGGTATCAATCACCAGTAAATGTTGGAAGCGACTGCATGCGACTTCATTGGCAAATAGTTTCTGTAAGACGCCAGCCTGGAAAATTAAAGTATCTCTCTGGCTCAGAATCTGCCATGGGAGCCTTTATTATGGATTTAGAGCCAGAGCAATCTGCAGATCAACTTCGACAAGTAAAATTGTAATTACTCAACTGGGGTAATTGAAATAACCTCAACCCCGCCAATTGAATTTAAAACATTAAGTAAATCAGTTGGATCACTACCCGGTACTGCAATTGTGATGTCATCAATTCCTTTTCCGTTTTCGCTACGAAGAACTACTAGGCCACGAATATCTCCGCCGGCAAAACCAATCGCAGATGCCACCGCACCAAGGGAACCTGGTCGGTCTGGTAACGAGATTTGAACTCGATATAGCGCCATGCTCCCTGACTTGGACTCGAACCAAGAACCTGCCGGTTAACAGCCGGCTGCTCTGCCAATTGAGCTATCAGGGAATACGTCAATCTTGTTTAAGGATTAGCGAGGGTAAATAGTATCGAATAAAAGTTTGTGCTCAAACTGTTGGCTAAAACTGGCTTAACTCTCCCCTAGCGCCAACTCTTTTTGTACCCGACGGGCAGCCTCCATACCAACTAGTTTTGTAAAAATCTCTTGATACTGCGCTTCATTTTCAACCGGATTTAATCTCTGCAGTGTTGATTTGATCTCCGCAATTAATCTACTAAGCGCAACTTCACGAAGTCGAGCAAAGATACTAGTTATATACCGATCTGAAACCTCACCGTCAGTTCTAATTGGTTCAACAGTTAACTCAGTAATCAATGACTTTAATTCATCAGAATCTGCTTTATTAATTAGCTCTTGAATATTTAACTCACTTTGCTGATCAATTAAAACTCGTAGTTGGTTATAAAGTGGAAATGAAAAGGCCGCCGCTTCTAGATCTACCCAGCTAGGTGCTAACTCTGGCATTTGTAATTTAACCTTTAACACCTCGCGCTCCAGCACTAAAATAGGATCAGTTAAATTCACCTTTGCTGGCGGTAGCCTCTCGATTGCACCTCCAGCTTTTTTAACGGCAGATGAAACTACATCTACCTCCATACCTAACCAGCCAGCTAGTAGTCGAACATACTCAGGCCTTAAGGAGGCATCCCGAATCTTTCCAATTAAAGGTGCGACTTGATTTAAGGCACCTACTCTTCCCTCAGCGGACTTAATATCATAATTTGCAATAACAGATTTGATTGCAAACTCAAACAATGGAACCCTCCGGGCAATTAAATTTCTTACCGCATCATCACCATGGGCCTGCCTTAATTCACATGGATCCATTCCATTTGGCTCAACTGCAACAAATGTTTGTGCGACAAACTTTTGATCATCTTCAAATGCTCTTAATGCTGCTTTTTGACCTGCAGCATCGCCATCAAAGGTAAAGATCACCTCACCTCTAAATGCATCAGCATCCATAAGCAATCTTCGAATAATTCGGATATGTTCATCACCAAAAGCAGTTCCACAGGTGGCAACTGCTGTGGTGACACCGGCTAGATGTGCCGCCATTACATCGGTATACCCTTCAACAATTACTACTTGACGATTTTTTGATATCTCTTTTTTAGCCATATCTAGGCCATATAAAATTTGATTCTTTTTATAGATAGGTGTCTCAGGAGAGTTTAGGTACTTAGGGCCTTGATCAACATCATCAGCTGCTAATTTTCTAGCGCCAAAACCAACTACATCACCAGAAATATCCTTTACTGGCCAAATCAATCTATTTCGATATCGATCAATAGGACCTTTACTTCCCTCTTTGATCAAGCCCGCTAAAGTTAATTCTTCATCGGTAAAGCCTTGACCCTTTAACTGCTTATAGAGCCCATCCCACTCATCTGGCGCATATCCAACATTAAAATTTTTAGCAGCATCACGATCAAAGCCCCGTTTTGTTAAAAAATCCCGGCCGTGTTGGGCAGCTGGTAATTGAATTTGCTCCTGATAAAAAATAGCAGCTGCAGTATTGGCTGCAACTAATCTCGATCTATTAACTGATGGAGCAGAACTACTTCCGGAGGTTTCATACCTAAGTGTGTAACCAATTCGATCAGCTAAGCGTTCTACAGTTTCCATAAAGGTTAGATGCTCCAATTTCATAATAAAAGCAATTACATCCCCACCAACTTGGCAACCGAAACAGTGAAAAAAACCCTTACTTGGGGTTACATGAAAAGATGGTGATTTTTCATCATGAAATGGGCATAGACCTTTTTTCTGACCACCGCCAGCATTTTTAAGCTGAACATAATCAGCAACTACATCATCAATTGGAGAGTGGTCGCGAACATATGCAACATCCTCATCCTTTATGCGCCCGGCCATATTCCTATCCTAGTTTGCTCACTAGACCTTTGAATTACCTACTTGTTAATTTGGCGCCACCAAGCGGTCATGAAGCGCTTTGGCACCTGGATCGGTCAAAGAAGCGACTTGATCTATTACTACCCGAAGTCGCATCTGATCGGTATGTGCATTTTGCCAATCCTGCAGAAAGAAACTCTCAAGAGTAGTAGGGGCACTTTCTAATATAGCTTCGACTAATTCTGTAAGTAATTTTTGCTGCTGTGCATATCGCAATTGTGAGGACTCGGCGTTAATCACATAATGCCCAGCAATTGATTTAAGTAAAGCTACCTCTACCCTCTGCGCTCTAGGCACAATTAAATTCGCGTTATATCGAGTCAGATCCCCATCGCCATACTTTTCCTGAGTTGCAACCTCAACTGATTGCGCAAATCTGCCAATAAGTTGACTGGCAAGATCCTTTAATCTGCCTAAGGAGCTATGAGAGCCATCATAATTTTTAGGCCAACATGAAAGTTGCTGCAAGGATTTTAAAGCATTTTCAAGTTCAACCTCAGTCACATCTGATAAGTAATCTTCTTTGGCTACTTTAAACAACTTTGGTAAGTCAATACTCAATTGATCCAATTTTACTTGCCCAGTAACAAGTGAGTCCTCTAGATCATGAACACTATAAGCAACATCATCAGACCAATCCATAATTTGTGCCTCCATAGAGGTCACACCTGGCTTTGCGCCTTGTCGATACCAATTAAAGATCTCTAAATCATCCTCATAAACTCCAAATTTTTCAGAATCCTTAACTCGACTCCAGGGATACTTGGTGGCGGCATCTAGAGTTGCTCTAGTTAAATTTAAACCAATTGATTTTCCATTTGGTAGAAGTGTTTTTGCCTCAAGTCTTATTAATAATCTAATACTCTGGGCATTACCCTCAAATCCACCACAACTTTTTGCAACCTGATTTAAGGCCATCTCGCCATTGTGACCAAATGGTGGATGTCCTAAATCATGAGCTAAGCATGCTCCCTCCATTAAATCTGGATCTGCACCTAAGGCTGCACCTAACTCTCGACCAACTTGAGCACACTCAAGTGAGTGTGAAAGTCTGGTTCTAGGAAAATCAGTTGCCCAAGGAACTGCTACTTGAGTTTTCGCAGCTAATCGGCGAAGTGCAAATGAGTGAATGATTCGAGCGCGATCTCTAGCAAACTCAGTTCGGCCACCTCGTTTTGCAGGTTCATCTAAATATCTTGCGCGATCATCAGCTGAGTAGGCAGGATGCTCAATTGCCTTTCGGATCACCATTATTTAATCCTATCCAGATTAAAACTAAAATCTAAAACCAATTTAACTATTACCTTTTTTCCCATCAAATTTAGGTAGATGTAAATCAAAATAGATTGAGATAATTCGCGTTGCAATTACTACCAGTGCACCGATTATTGCTGCGATATTTAGAGTTACCTCTAATTGATGAAGGGATACAAAGACTATTGCGCCCATAAGTGATGAGGTGCCGATGGTCTCACGATGAAGTAAAACAGGCTCTACTTGGCATAAAACATCCCGTAATAATCCGCCAGTCACCGCTGTTATCACCCCTAGTAGCACCGCTGTCAACCAAGTTGTACTTTGCTCAAGTGCTAGATGAGCACCTGAAATAGTGGCGATTGCTAACCCAAAAGTATCCATCACTAAAAGTGTTTTACCAATCCGAGTGACTCTTCTAAACACTAAAGTAATTATTACTGCAGCTAAAACTGAAACTACGATCCAATAATCTGTGATCCAAACTGGCTTTAATCCAAGAAATAGATTTCTTAGCGTGCCGCCAGATACTGAGGCAATTGCAGCGATAAATGCAATTCCACCATAATCTAGACCTTTATCTGCGGCAATTCTCGCACCAACCAAGGCAAAAACTAGGGTTGAGAGCAAATCCAAAAATGGTAATAGTTCCATGGCTTAAGAGTAGAGTGAAATTTGCATTAGTCGATCACTTAACTTAATTCCTAACTTACCAACGGTGATGTAGGCCAAATAAGCACCGGTCTCCCTAATTAGGTAGTTAACTCCTGAGTTCTCAAGTGAACCGGGGCCTTGCGTTACCGGTGAGCAGCTTGCCGATAGCGCTAAATCCTTAGCCATCTTTATGGCGCGAAAGCAGTGATAAGGGTCGGTAACAATAATGACTGAGGAGAGATTAGATTTCTTCATCACAGCTGCGTAAGCCTTAGTGCTGTTTAAAGTATCCCTACCCTGAGCAATCGCTACGACATTACTCTTTTTTACTCCATTTTTAATTAGCCAATTTCTACTTGCTGCCGCCTCAGTTGTTCGATCTCCTGGTGCACCAGATCCAACTGTATAGATTCTGGGAGCAAATTTAGATTTATAAATTTGATTTGCATGTTCAATCCGTGCCATCAAAATTTCACTTGGCCTGCCATCAAATTGAGCTGCTCCCATAACTAAAATTACATCTGATTTTTCAGTTGAACTTTGCCTTGCGCTATACCAAACATTTCCTGCAACATAGATTGGAATAACAATGATGAGTAAGAGAATAAATGAGATGACTCTTCTAATAAATCTAAAGATAAACAATTACTTAGCCGCCAGAGATCGCATCATCAATTGTGATATTTGCAAACTCATCTGGATCATCTAGCCAGCCATCGGGCAGGCTCACTGCCCGGCCATGACTAGTTCTACCTCGTGGTGCTTCCCCCACTGCTTGCGGATAAGGCTGATCCTGTAATTGTGAAAGTAGCTCAGACATTTGGGAAAGTGAGCCAACCATTCCAAGGGATGATCTGATCTCACGTGGTACTGAAAAGCCTTTGAGGTACCAGGCCATATGTTTTCTAATATCACGCATTGCTCGATCTTCATCCTCAAAGTATTCAACTAGTAGCTGGCCATGACGCAACATCACATCTCTTACTTCAAATAAAGTTGGATTAACTCGATTACTCTCACCATTTAAGGCACTAACTAAATCTGCAAATAGCCAAGGTCTGCCCAAGCATCCCCGGCCAACTACTACGCCATTACAACCAGTTTGATTCATCATATTTACCGCATCGATTCCAGACCAGATATCACCATTACCTAAAACTGGAGTTCCAGTTGGTGCTAAGTGTTCAACTAACTCTGTAATTTTATTCCAATCAGATCTGCCTTCATATAGTTGTGCGGCAGTTCTAGCATGTAGTGCCACCCAGGCAACTCCTAAATCAGCTGCAGATTTTGCAGATTCAAGAAATGTTTGGTGGTCAGAATCAATTCCAACTCGCATCTTTACAGTAATTGGAATTCCATACCTGGCAGCACTTCTGACGGCAGATTCAACAATTGCCGAGAATAATTTACGCTTATATGGCAATGCAGCTCCGCCACCTTTTCTAGTTACTTTAGGAACGGGGCAACCAAAATTTAAATCAATATGATCAGCTAGATTTTCACTTCCTAGTAAATCAATAGCTTTTCCTAAGACAGTTGGATCTACTGCATATAATTGAATCGATCGTGGAGATTCTCCTGCGCCAGGTTTTATTAATCTAAAGGTTTCCTCTCGGCGTTCAATTAACGCACGAGCTGTGACCATCTCGGAAACAAAAAGACCAGCACCTTGCTCTCGGCATAATCTTCTAAAAGCAGCATTAGTAATGCCAGCCATTGGGGCAAGAACAACCGGTGTACTTAGTACTACCTCATTGTTTTCAAAATTGCCATTAGAAATTGGCAGCCGAAGGGGTGCAACTTGGGTTAGCAATTAGCAACCTAATAATTTTTGTGCCAGCAAAGCCTCAACCTGATCAATTGCAACTCTAGATTGCGCCATAGAATCTCGCTCTCTAATAGTTACTGCTTGATCTTCTAAGCTTTCAAAATCTATTGTGATACAAAATGGCGTTCCGATCTCATCTTGACGACGATATCTTCTGCCAATTGCACCAGCATCATCAAAATCTACATTCCAATTTTTACGAAGAGCAGTAGCTAAATCCTTGGCTTTCGGGGATAAATCTGCATTTCTAGAAAGTGGCAAAACCGCCACTTTTATAGGGGCTAATCTAAAATCTAATTTCATTACCGCTCGTTTTTCCATCTCACCTTTTGAGTTTGGAGCCTCATCCTCGGTATATGCATCTAACATGAAGGTAAGCGCGCACCTATCAACTCCGGCAGCAGGTTCAATTACATATGGCGTCCATCTTTCATTTTTTTCCTGATCAAACCAGGTTAAATTCTCACCCGATGCTCTTGAGTGAAAATACCTTGTGCTGTCTCCGGCCGCAAATAAGCAAGACCAGATTCATCTTCAACTGGTCCAAGAAATGTTTTTAATAATCCGGAAAATTGTTTTGGCGCGGTAAATTTTCCTTTAGTGCCACAATTTGGACAGTTAATATCCTCTAATGAGGCTGGCTTTTTCTTATGTTTATTTTCATACGCCTCCTCCAAATGATCGGCGCGATAGCGCTTATGACAAGAGGTGCACTCAGTTAGTGGATCAGAGAAGGTTTCAACATGGCCAGATGCTTGCCATACCTCTTTAGCTAAAATTACACAGGAATCTATTCCAACTACATCTTCTCTACCTTGCACCATTGATTTCCACCATTGGCGCTTAATATTATTTTTTAGTTCAACTCCAAGTGGACCGTAATCCCAGGAGGCACGAAGTCCACCATATATTTCAGATGAGGGGTAAACAAAACCTCGACGTTTGGCTAATGAAACAATTGTTTCTAAACGATCTTGGGCCATTTGATTCTCCATCCGGCTGGCTGTCGGCGGCTTACTAGTTGGCATAAGTGTAAGGCCTAGATTGATCAATACCATGACTTAATACCGATCAAAAAGGTGAGTGATTTTGATAATCATTCTCATGAGTGCTACCTTGCAGATATGAATACCGCATTGATCTTGGCTGCGGTAACTGCGCTTGCAACTACTGCCGGCGGCTTCCTAGCCCTTAAATCCAAAGATCGATTACATATCGTTTTAGGTTTGGCTGCTGGATTACTACTGGGATTAGTTGCATTTGATCTACTGCCAGAAATTTTTGAGTTAAATAAAAACGAGCTATTTCACGCCCCGGCGGTCTCAGTAGCATTTATTGCTGGTTTCATACTTTTGCACCTTATTGAGCGAGCACTTGGCTCACATGAGCCATCAGATTCTGAGTACGCACATGATCATCAGCACTCCCACAACTTAGCCGGCACAGTAGGTGCCCTAACTATGAGTGGACATGTCTTTTTAGATGGCGTGGCCCTTGGTATTGCCTTTCAAGTAAGTAACTCATTAGGTATTGCAATCTTCGTCGCCTTACTAGTTCATGCTTTTAGCGATGGCTTAAATACCGTCTCCTTATTAGTTAAAAGTGGAAATTGGAGCAGGCGTGCAATTTGGTTACTTGCCGTAGATGCCGTTATGAGAATCGGCGGTGCAGCTTTTGGTACCTATATAACAATTAGTGATCCAGTACTTGGAGTTTACTTAGCAGCATTTGCGGGCATGTTGATTTACCTAGCAACCTCACATATCTTGCCTGAGGCACACTCCAAGCACTCCTCCAAGCTAACTATGTTGGCAACATTTCTAGGAATCATAATTATGTGGTTAGTAGTGGCAAATCTTCCGCATGAGTAAATCACAATCATCAGTGCTTGCTACCTTAGAAAAGGCTGGTGGCTTTTTAAGTGCACAGCAGATATTTCAATCAATTAGAAAACAGGGGAAAAGTACTGGCTTAGCAACGGTGTATCGCACCCTACAAAAGGCAGCCTCAGAAAATATTGTTGATGTATTGCGAAAAGATGATGGTGAGGCGCTATATAGATTATGTGATACTGGACATCACCACCATTTACTTTGTACTAATTGTGGTAAAACTGTGGAGATAGAGGCAAGCGCCGTTGAAAAATGGGCAAATTCCGTTGCTAAAAGTAATGGATTTAAAAAAGTAACCCACGTAGTTGAATTATTTGGCTTATGCCAAAAATGTTGAGCTAAGCCTTACCAAATCTGCGCTCGCGCTCAGCATATATTTCTATCGCCCGCCATAAGGTTCGGCGATCAGCATCTGGCCAAAGCACATCCATAAACACCATCTCAGCGTAAGCTGATTGCCACATTAAGAAATTACTGGTTCGCTGCTCACCAGAGGATCTTAAAAATAGATCAACATCACTCATATCTGGAGCGTATAGATATTTAGCGATGGATTTTTCAGTTAGTAAATCGGGTTTAACTTTCTTTCGGAGTGCATCCTTAGCAATTGCCACAGCCGCATCTAAAACTTCAGCCCTTCCCCCATAATTAATACACATATTAAGGGTTAAAACTTTATTATTTTTTGTTAGATTTTCAGCATCGGTTAGCTCTTTAATTACACTGGCCCAAAGCTTTTTCTGCCTTCCTACCCAGCGAATTTTTATACCTAACTCATTTAACTCATCTCGACGATTATGAATTACTTGGCGGTTAAATCCCATTAAAAACTTAACCTCCTCTGGGGATCTGCGCCAATTCTCAGTTGAGAAAGCGTAGACACTTAACTCTTTTACGCCGATTTCAATTGCGCCATGCACAATATCAACAAGTGCTAACTCGCCAGCCTCATGCCCTGCAGTTCTTGGTAATCCACGTTGCTTTGCCCATCTGCCATTTCCATCCATAACAATTGCTACGTGGTGTGGAATCTGTTTTGGATCCAATTTTGGTGGGCGCACACTACTTCGATGAGGAGTAGGCGGCTTGATAACTTTTTTGCGTGACGCTTTTTTGACTTTACCTTTTAATTTACTACTACTTGCAGCTTTAACTACAACTCTAGCCACGACTTACTCTTTCAACTAATGGTAAAGATCTAAGTCCACGCTCTAAATGCCATTGTAGGTATGCTGCAATTAAGCCAGATGCTTCATTTCTATTTCTAGCCTCACTCATTTTTGCCTGTTCCCAATCTCCAGTTAATAGATTAGCCATTAATTCTAATGTGGCAAGAGCGGGCGTGGCCGATGCTGCAGGTTTGCAGTTAATGCAGACACTTCCGCCACCTTGGAGTGAGAAAAATTTATGCGGACCTGGTGCATCACATCTTGAGCAGATAGTTAATGATGGTGCATAGCCGGCAACTGCCAATGAGCGAAG
This sequence comes from Actinomycetota bacterium, assembly GCA_010030895.1. Classification (GTDB taxonomy): domain Bacteria; phylum Actinomycetota; class Actinomycetes; order Nanopelagicales; family Nanopelagicaceae; genus Nanopelagicus. Next base: position 43,794 of record RHBS01000002.1, read on the forward strand.
CAAATAAGCATCTAAAATCAATGATGGATCATATCTTTTCTCTGCAAGTGCCTTAAGTGATCCAGTTACCAGTAAATACTGCTGTAATGCCGGTTCATGTTCGGCGGTAGTAAATCGCTCAGCTGCCTCTAAAATTGCATTTGCAACTGTCCAACTTTGATAATCACTTGATAGGACATCGCCATAGTTTTCAATACTGACTGCTTGGGTGATGGTGTCAAATGTTCTACCGGTATAAAGCTGTAAATCTACATAACTAGCTGGCTCTAACCTAGCGCCAAATCTTGATTTAGTTTTTCGCACTCCCTTTGCAACCGCTTTAATTCGGCCATGCTCTTTTGTAAAGAGGGTAATTATGCGATCTGCCTCCCCAAGTTTTTGGGTACGAAGCACTACTGCTAAATCGCGATACACCGACATACCCCTAAGTTACTAGAGGGGTAGGTCAGAGTCAGTTAACGAACTGCGCGATTGATCGAGGAGATAACTGCTTTAAGCGCTGCGGTTGTTGTGGATGGATCAATTCCAACTCCCCAATAAACCTTTCCTGATATTTCACACTCAAGATATGCAGCAGCTTTAGCATCACCACCTGCTGATAATGCATGCTCGTAGTAATCAAGCACTCTTAAATTTAAAGCTGGTTCATATTGGTTAACTATTGCAACAAAGGCTGCTATTGGACCATTACCTTTTCCAGATAATTTTTTAGATTCACCCTTATCTATTAATTCAATGGATAAATTAACATCCTCATCCATCTGTGAGCTTTGAGAAAGCCCTGCTAATTTAAATCTACCCCATTGATTACTTTTAGCTGGTAAGTACTCATCTTCAAAGCTGCTCCACATCGCCTCCGGTGATACCTCACCACCTTCACTATCGGTAATAGCTTGAATTACTTGGCTAAATTCGATTTGTAATCTACGGGGTAGATCTAATTGATGTTCATGCTTCATTAGGTATGCCACGCCACCTTTACCTGACTGGCTATTTACTCTAATTACCGCCTCATAGCTTCTGCCAATATCTTTTGGATCAATTGGTAGGTAAGGAACTGCCCAAATAAATTTATCCTTATCAACTCCAGCAGCTTTGGCATCTTTTTCCATATGCTCAAAACCTTTTTTAATTGCATCTTGGTGTGATCCAGAAAATGCGGTAAATACCAAATCACCACCATATGGATGCCGCTCCGGTACTCGTAGTTGATTGCAGTACTCAACTGTTCGCCTAATCTCATCTATATCTGAAAAATCAATCTGTGGATCGATACCATGGCTTAACAAATTTAAACCAAGGGTTACTAAGCAAACATTTCCAGTTCGCTCACCATTACCAAATAAGGTGCCCTCAATTCGATCGGCACCTGCAAGATATCCAAGCTCAGCTGCTGCTACCCCAGTGCCACGATCATTGTGGGGATGCAAACTCAAGATCACGCTATCGCGATACTTTAAATTACGGTGCATCCACTCTATTGAATCTGCATAAATATTTGGCGTTGCCATCTCAACAGTTGCTGGAAGATTCATAATACTCTTCCAGGTAGGAGTTGGTTTCCAAACATCATTAACCGCATTACAAACTTCAACTGCAAACTCAAGCTCAGTACCAGTGTATGACTCTGGTGAGTACTCAAAGGAAACTAATGTGCCTGGAACTGATTTAACTAAATCTAAACAAATCTGAGCGCCATCTGTTGCAATTTTTTTAATCCCATCTTTATCCAGGCCAAAAACAACTTTGCGCTGCAACGTAGAGGTTGAGTTATATAGGTGGACTATTGCCTGCTTTGCACCTTTAATGGACTCAAAGGTTCGCTCGATAAGTGGCTTTCTAGCTTGAGTCAAAACTTGAATTACTACATCATCTGGAATCAATTTTTCATCAATGATTTTACGAATAAAATCAAAATCAGTTTGGCTGGCGGCCGGAAATCCAACCTCAATCTCTTTATATCCCATCTTTACTAACAACTTAAACATGGCAAGTTTTCGATTGGCATCCATTGGATCAATTAATGCTTGATTACCATCGCGTAGATCTACTGAGCACCACTTTGGTGCTTTACTCATTACCTTATTGGGCCAGGTGCGATCTGAAAGTGATCCATTCTTGGGAAATGGATTAAATGGGGAATATCTTGATATCGGCATTGCCGAAGAACTTTGTTCTGGAAAGTTACTCATTTTAATTTTTCTCCTCGTCGGTTAAAAGTGGTCTACCGGTGCGACCAACCTCCGCGACGAGGGGACCGGTTACTTGGCCCCGCCGCGGCGAGTAAGAAGAAGTGAAGACAGGCGTAATGAAGTAAGTAATGATTTAACACCTGTGTTTAACATGGGATAAGGCTAACTCAACTTAAAGATAAAACCAAAAATATGCGCAAATCTGTTGGCTTACCTTCTTAAACTGCTTACGCTTTATGTATGTCAACCGACACCACTCGGCCATATCTTGCCCCTCGTCCGCAGGAGTATGGGCAAATTCCAAATCCAATATTTAGAAAGGAGTGGGTGGGCGATAAAAAGCTTCCTGGTCCAAATCCATTACTTTCCGATCTTTTAACTGCAACCTTTATGGTTAATACCCCAAAGTTTTTATTAAAGATGCAAGAAAAGTATGGCAGTAACTGCTCTTTTTTCTTATCTAGAAGATTATTCATTGGCTTGTTCTCACCAGCTGCTGTTTATGAGGTCACAGTTGCCCAACAACATAAATTTGTTAAAGGAGTTGGCTTTGCCAGAATGCGTAAAGTCTTAGGTGAAGGGCTGTTAACTAATGAGGAGCCTATTCATTTAGCCCACCGCAGAATGATGCAGCCACCATTTCACCATGGCAATCTAGATTCATATGTTGCGATAATGCATAATCTAGTTTTAGAACATACTAATCACTGGCGTAGTAAATCCACTATTGAATTAGCGCCAGAGATGATGGCATTAACCCTAGAAATAGTCTCTCGCTGTTTATTTGGCTTAGATTCTCATCAATACACTCAAGCAATCGCAGAATCGATGGAGGTAGCTATCGATCGAATTGAGCGAACCATGCTGCCAGGATTAGAGCGATTTGATAATTCCGGAATAAAGTATTTTAAAGAATTTGAAATTGCATCTGATCGGTTAGTAGATATTGCCGAGTCAATAATAAGTAAGCGAATTGAAAGTAATGAAAAGCGTGATGATGATCTACTTGGAATTTTATTACAGATGCGAGGGGCAATCTCTACAGAACATATTCGAGATGAGGTTTTAACTTTAATTTTAAGTGGACATGAAACTACTGCAAATGTCATGAGCTGGGCATTTTCATACCTTTCAAAAAATCCAGATGTCAGGAAACAATTAGAGCAAGAGGCTGATAATGCCGATTGGATTACTCAAAATAGAACGCCTTCCTATCAAGAGTTAGAGGATTCATCGAAGGTTGCATCTGCAATCTTGCAAGAAACTATGCGACTGGCACCGCCAGTTTGGGTTGCACCTAGAATTGCAACCCAAGATTGTGAGATTGATGGCGTTAATATTCCAGCTGGTGCACATGTTTTAGTGAGCCAATATGTAACCCACCGAAATGGTAAATACTTTCCAAACCCCAATCAATGGAATCCAGCTCGCTGGTTGGATGAAAATTTTGAAAAATCACTGCCGCGTGGTGCTTACTTTCCATTTGGTGGTGGAAGTAGAAAATGTTTGGGTGAGTATTTTGCTATAGCTGAGGCAAGATTAATTTTATTAATGGTAGCGAAAAACTTTAGATTAAATGGTGATTTTCCTAAAGCACAACCTAGAGCAACCTACCGCCCAAAGGGTGCGGTAATAAATAAGGTTGAGCTTCGTTAATTAAGGGAAAAGGATGGATACTCATCTGTTACTAACAACAGTGCATATCCATAAACTCTATTCCAATAAGCAATAACTTTTACAACCTCTTCAGCCTTATCCACTGGATAAGTGCCATTCTTAACCACTGAAATCCAAGCCACAAATGTTAAAGCTAAGGCGTATAGAGCATAAAAAATTCCAACAATATAAAGTGGAATGGCTAGAAACCATTTAACTAGTGGCAGCCATGGATTAAGTTTTTGGCCATTTTCAATCTCTGGATAAATTAATCTTACCTTTTGATTAGATTCAATTGATGGATAGGAATCTGTCAAAACTAAAACGTAGATACTCACTCGATTATTTAACTCAAGTAACGCCTTATTAAAGGCCAATACATAGGAGGGATACTTATTTCTAATTAGTAATGCTAGTACTACTGGTAAAAACAGAAAGCCACCGATAAATCCCATCATCTCATCGGTAAATGAGGCGAAGCTACTTAAGAAAATGATTGCCGGAAGGGCAATAAAGATTCTAAAGAGGGCTGAATTTCTATCCCGATGATCTAAGTCGACACTAACTTCAGTCATTATTTGATTGCTCATATTGCAATCTTAATCTATAAAACTGGTAGATACCTACCAAGTTCATAAGCACTTACCTGCTTGCGATACTCATCCCATTCAGCACGTTTATTTAGTAAAACATACTCAAAAACATCTTCTCCAAGAGTTTTCTTAACTAAATCACTTTTCTCCATAACGCTAATAGCCTCAGCTAAATCTGTTGGTAATGGCTCTGGGTTTGTAATCTGAGTTAACTCATACTTTCCTTCAACTCCAGCAATTCCGGCGGCAATGATTACTGCAAATGCTAAATAAGGATTACAGGCAGAGTCTGGAGATCTGACCTCAATACGGGTAGAGGCCTCCTTCTTTGGTTTATAAGTTGGAATTCGAACCATGGCATTGCGATCACTTTGAGCCCAGGTGGCATAAGCCGGTGCTTCGCCACCGCCACTTAATCTCTTATATGAATTAACCCATTGATTTGTAATTGCGGTAATTTCAGCAGCATGCTTGATAATGCCAGCAATAAAAGATCTACCCACCTTTGATAATTGCATTGGCGCACCCTCTTCATAAAAAGCATTCCGCTCACCTTCAAATAGGGAAATATGAGTATGCATGGCAGAGCCGGGATGATTAGTAAATGGCTTAGGCATAAATGAGGCGTAGAAACCCTGATCTAATGCCACCTCTTTTACTACATGTCTAAATGTCATGATGTTATCTGCGGTAGTTAAGGCATCGGCATATCGAAGATCAATCTCCTGCTGACCAGGGGCTCCTTCATGGTGTGAAAACTCAACTGATATTCCCATCGCCTCTAAAATCGTAATTGCCTGTCTTCTAAAATCATGACCAACTACAGATGGCGTGTGATCAAAGTAGCCAGCAGAGTCAACAGGAACTGGTTGCTCACCTAACTTTGGTTCATCTTTAAATAAAAAGAACTCAATTTCAGGGTGGGTGTAACAGGTGTAACCAAGCTTTGCCACCTTCTCTAAGGTCTGTTTTAAAACTCTACGTGGATCAACTGATGCCGCCGATCCATCTGGCAAAGTGATATCGCAAAACATTCGAGCTGCCCCTGGAGATTCAGTTCGCCAAGGCAGGATTGAAAATGTAGCTGGATCTGGTTTTGCCAACATATCTGATTCACTAACTCTGGCAAAACCTTCAATTGCAGAGCCATCAAAGCCAATACCCTCTGCAAACGCGTTCTCTAACTCAGCCGGAGCAATCGCAACTGATTTTAGAAAACCTAAAACATCGGTAAACCACAATCTCACAAATCGAATATTGCGCTCTTCCAAGGTGCGCTGCACAAAGGCTTGTTGTTTAGCTAAATCATTTGGGGAGGTCATGGGAGTAATTAAAGCCGTCAATAATTACGGCTATGTTAAATATCTTCCTTAAACAGGTTTAAATTGCAAAAAACTCCGAAGAATCCACCATAGTTTTTGCTGGCACCTCTTTTGTTACCACCATATTGGCACTGATT
>RHBS01000011.1 GCA_010030895.1 Actinomycetota bacterium
CCAGATGAAAAATAGATTAAACAAAGTGGAATTGCTAAGACCGTCATTGTGATCGGATCAGGAGTTGGAGTGAATGCAGCAGTAAAAAGGAAACATGAAAAAACTGCGATACGCCATGGCTTTAATATAGATCTACCTGAAATTACTCCTAAAAGATTCAATGCCACTAAAAAAAGCGGCAAAATGAAAGCAATGCCAAAAACCAAAATAAGTCTTAATACAAAATCAAGATACTCATCAAACCTAATCAGGTTTTCAAGGTTATTTGGAGTAAAACCAAGAAGAATTTTCACTGCATGTGGCAAAATTAAATAAGCCACGGATGCGCCTGTCAAAAAAAGAGGGGTAGCTATAAGTGCAAAAAATAGAGCGGTTCGTCGTTCTTTTCGATGAAGTGCCGGGGTAATAAAAGCCCAAAATTGGTATATCCAAACCGGTGCAGAGAGAATTACACCACTGAGCAATGAGATTTTCACCTGTAAGTTAAAGGGTCCCAAAATTCCATTAACGTACAGATCTCCGCACTCTAATTTTGTTGGGACAGTCGAATCACCGATGTCACAGAAAGGCAAAGTCAGTAACCGAACTATTTTTTGATAGAAAAACCAGCCCACTGATGAAAAAACAAAGATTGCAATTACTGATTTAATCAACCTGTTACGAAACTCTTGAATATGTTCTAGCAGTGGCATTTTTCCGCCACGGCGAGTGCTCATCAAAAACTACTTATCAGAGTTTGGATCTGACTTTTTATTCCCTGGATTTTCATCCTTGTTCAACTCTTGAATTTCGCTCTTAAAAATTCTAAGTGAGCGCCCAAGCGAACGAGCAGAGTCCGGTAGACGTTTTGACCCAAATAAAACTAAAAAAACTATTGCTAAAACAAGTAGGTGCCAAGGTCTAAGTGAATTCATAGTTTGATTCTACCCTAAATCTATTGAGATCCGTAAAGAGCCAAAATAGCTTGTGCTGCTGTATTTATCTCCAACGCAAACTCAGCGGGGGCTAATACCTTGATATGTGGCGCATTACTCAAAATGCATCTCTTAAGCCAATGCAAATTGGAAACCTCTAGATCGACTTGAATTGTAGTCTCAGATTCCTGAGAACCTCTAACTAAAAAAGAATTTCTCTCTAGAAATACTCGTTTTTCTTTACTTATTGAGAGCGAAACTTTATGAACTACTGAATCTCTATTAACTAACTCGATCGTGCGTGGGTTGCCTTCCTTCAAAATTTTAATCAAATCTGAACGAAAAATTCTCTCTGCTGAAAGTTCGGTATCGATCGCCCTAACATAGATTTTTCCATTCAACATATAAACTTCGGTTGGGATTATTTTTCTAGTCTTAACCTCATCTTTTGAAATAGATGTGTACTCAATCTCTAACTCCTGGTTCAATCCAATAGCTCGATTAATCGTTACTAAAATTTCAGGCTTTGGCACCAAAGAAGAATCCGAAGTAGAAAAAGTTGGAACCAGGTTGGAAACTTTGCGTATCAATTTTTCAATCTTGGCTGTGTGCGAAGAATTCGCTGAATATAGCTCAGCTAAAATCCGTAATCCTATTACTACGACAACAAGCTCACTTTTTGAAAATCTTCTTGGCTTGTCTAGAACCTGTGGATCAACAACTGTTACGACTCCATTATCAAATACAATGTCGATGAGTTCGTATGGCGTATAACCTGGTAAGCCGCACATGAAAATAAGTTGTAAATCTTTCTCAATCTGAGATTCTGTTGTAGCAAAATTTCGGGCTAGACTCTTTATTGAAGATCCAGGATTTTCAAGAATGTAAGGAATTAGATCCATAGTTCTTAAGGCTCTTTTGCCAGCAGTTTCAACCATTTACCAACTCACGTAAATTCTCAATTAATTTATCTCTTAAGCGATTTGGTTCTACTAGGCAGATCTCGGTTCCATACCACAAAACCAGCTCAATTAGTTCATCTTCATACCTGTAAGGCACGAGAAGCTCATCCCACTCATCGTTTAGAATTTTCACCTCGAATTTATCTCTAAGTGCCAGTGCGCTTTCTTTTCGGATTCTTAAAATCGCAATTTGCTTTTGAGAATTTTCTCTTTGTTCAAAGAACTTTGGAATGCTTAATTCCGAAGGTCTTATGAATGAGTTTTTAATACTGTCGACGGTTAATTTGCCTTCAATCCTCACCATTTTGAATGACTTGACCACTCCCTTTTCATCAGCAATTAAGTACCAAAACCCACCATTAGTAATTAGACCATATGGCTTAACTACCCGGTCTTTACCTGCGTATACAAAACTTAATGTTTGAGAATTTTCAATTGCAGAGAAAGCTTTCATTAGTAACTCAGTATCTTCATTGAGTCGTACTCGTGGAGAACTTGTGACATCACTATCCACTGGACCACTTAATGATTGAATTTTAAGTAACGCTGACTTAGAGTCCATCTCTAATGTAGATTCATGCCACAAATTTGCCGCCATGGTTAGAAGCAACAACTCTTCCTTGCTGAATTCATTCACGCCAAACTGCATGGAATTTCCATCGATCAAATACCCTAAATCATCCTCAAATAAAGGGTCTGAGCTACTTACTTCAATTTGAATTCCTAAAGCTCTAAGCTCCTCTTTATCGCGCTCAAACATTCGCTCTTTAGTCTCTTGGCTGCCCTCATACCCAGGGATTTTCGAAAATATTTCTGATTTACTTAAATGACGTTTAGTAGCTAGTAGCGCAAGAGTGAGATTTATCAAACGCTCTGTTTTTTGAGAACTCACCCGCTTAGGCTATCTCGAAGGAGATTCTTTGCTAAGATTGAGTATGCAAAAACATGGTAAATTTTTAGTCCTGATATTCTCAGCTTTACTGCTAACTTCCTGTACAACAGATGGGGGCATGAATCCGATGGTTGAAAAAAGCCAGATTGGTTTTAATCTCCCTCAAGTAACAGGCGATAAAGGTGTGAAGCCAAATATCTCAGCCCCTAATGGTCAGCCTCCAACCAAGTTGGAGATGAAAGATATTTTTGTCGGAACCGGCAAAGAGGCTGTTGCAACATCAGTTCTAGAAGTTCACTACACATTGATGGCATGGAGTTCTGGGGTACTCGTAGAATCCTCTTGGGACTCAGGACAAAGTGCAACCTTCCCTCTTAGTGGGGTGATTTTAGGATGGCAACAAGGTATTCCTGGAATGAAAGAAGGCGGAAGACGTTTGTTGGTGATTCCACCAGATCTTGGTTACGGTGCACAAGGTGCAGGTGGAGCTATCGGTCCAAATGAAACCTTAATCTTTGTTGTTGATTTAATAAAAGTGAGTTAATCACTTAAATCGTAAGCGCCTTTCGAGGGCCTTCTTCGCCGTTGCAAAGCTGGAACGCCAGGGGCCATCTTTCGTGCAAAGATTACAAATCCAGTATGACCAATCATTCTATGTTGCGGTCTAACAGCTAATCCTTCATGATGCCAGCCTCTAACAATAGTTTCCGAGGACTCAGGTTCAGTGAATACCCCAGAATCCTTAATGGATTCAGCCATTTTAGATAATTGAGTGGTTGTAGCTACATAAGCTAATAAAACTCCACCAGGAATAAGTGCTTGGGCTGCTACTTGGGTGCACTCCCATGGTGCCAACATATCCAGCACTACCCGATCAAATTCTGCATGAAAGTTTTGCTCCTGCAAAGGAGCAACTGTAAGTTTCCAATAACTTGGAATCTCGCCAAAATACTTCTCAATATTCTCGCGAGAGATATCGGCAAAATCATCTCGAAGCTCTACCGAATGCAAAAAACCCTTCTCAGTAATTGCTCGCAACAATGAAATGGTTAGTGCCCCAGATCCAACCCCAGCCTCTAGAACTCTCAACCCTGGTTTAATATCCGCAACACCCAATATCATCGCTGCATCTTTTGGATAAATAATGGTTGCACCCCTTGGCATCGAGAGAACATAATCTGCCAGAAGTGGTCTAAAGGCCTGAAACTTAAGTTCTTGATTTGTCTTTACAATAGATCCCTCGGGTAATCCGATCAATTCATCATGTTTAAGCATTCCCTTATGAGTGTGCCACTCACCGCCCTTAGTTAGCGTGATTGAATATAACTTTCCTTTGGCATCTGTTAACTGGACTCGATCGCCATACTTAAAATTTCGATCGATCATTTTGTTCCAACACTAATTAAATCTGGATACCAATTAAGCAACAAATCTAAGGATATGTCCGATAAATTTTTTACTATCCTTAAATTTTGATGTGTACTAAAATTATTTATATGTGAGATAGCAATTACCTTTGCTCCCGAAGATAATCCCGAATTAACACCTGTTTGAGAATCTTCGAAAATCAAACATTTCTCAATATCGACGTTAAGAAGCTCTGCAGCTTTTAAGTATGGATCTGGATCCGGCTTAGTTTTTACAACATCATCTCGAGAAATTGCGGCATCGAAACTATTTTTAGGAAATTTATCAAGTGCGATATTCATAAGTTCCTTACCACTTGCTGTAACCAGAGCAGTTTTAAGTCCATTCACCCTAGCTTGGGATATTAGAGTCAATGCATTGGGAATTAATTCTAGGTCCTTCCGTAATTTTGATTTCATTGATAAATTTAATTGGTCTCTAAAGTATCCATATGGCTTGATATGACCACTTCGCTCCTGCATATATCTTTCGGTCCGATCCATCGGACCACCTAAGCAGTTAAGTTGATCGGAGGCATCCCAGGAAAAGCCTAGTGCTCCCATTACCTCGATTTCGGCTTGCAACCATAATGGCTCGGAATCAATTACGGTCCCGTCCATATCGAACAATAAAGCGCTCACAAGTCAACACTCTCTTTTAATAATTATTTTACAAGTGAAAGTTTGCTTCGAAGTTTATCGTATAAAAAATATATAGTTCACAGTGCAAGGCCTAATAATGAATCTATGGCTCTTGAAACCACTCCACTTTCATTAACAAGGGGTTCTCTTCTACTTTTGTCTGCCCATTCTACCAATCTGTTGAGGGCTACAGGCGAGTTTAAATTTTCTGCAACTGCTTTAACTATATCCTCGATTAATTGCCGAGTAGGTGCAACTAGGTTTTGGGCCAATGCAGCGCGAATTAACGCTACCTCAGCTGTAGCTTTATGTAATAGCTCTAAGCTCCATGCACGATCTTGTTGGTAGTGACCACTGAGCAGCGCCCATCTAATTATCATTGGATCTAAACCTTCTCGAATCAGCTTTGACACAAACACTAAATTACCCTTTGACTTACTCATCTTCTCACCCTCAAATCCAATCATGGCAGTGTGAATATAGTGAGTAGAAAAATCTCGACCTAGTGCAGCCCTTACAAGTTGGGAGCTCATAAAATGGTGAGGAAAAATTAAATCAGAACCACCTCCCTGTATATCGATAACAGGGTCACTTCTGTAAGTATCCAGATATTTGCAAGCAATTGCAGTGCACTCAATATGCCAGCCTGGTCGGCCAAAGCCATACCTACTTTCCCATCCAGGTTCACCTTCGACATTAGCGCTCCATACCAAGGGATCAAGTGGATGCCTCTTGCCCCCTCTTTGAGGATCTCCGCCCCGTTCAGCAAAAACTTTTACCGCTTCATCCATAGTCAGTGGTAAATCCCTGAGAAATTCTTTACAGCTGAAATAAAGATCTTTTTCAACGCTGTATAGGAGTCCATGTTTTTCAAGCAAACCTATGAAATCCTCAACTAAATTCATCGAATCAGTGACTTTTACAAAATACTCCGGAGGTAAAATTCTCAAAGAGGTCATATCCGATCTAAAGAGTTCTATCTGACTGTGTGCCAATTCTTGCCACTCTTGGTTATCCCGTTTTGCGCGCTCTAATAGTGGATCATCAACATCTGTAACATTTTCGACAAAAATTACTTCTTTATCAGAAAGTCTCTGATAGCGATTGAGCAGATCAAAAGCCAAGTAGGTCGCAGCATGACCTAAGTGGGTAGCATCATATGGCGTAATTCCGCAGACATACATTCTCAACTTTTTGTTGGAGGATACTGGAATCATTCCAAGATTGGTGTCTTTCAGAGTCAATATTGGAAAATCAACATCAGTAATCGGTGGTAAATATATCTCTGGCCAACTCTTCAATCCCTCACTCCTTTCAAACCGGTGGCCACGGAATAGCGGGCCAAGAATCACTTGGAACTGGAAATCTACCCTCTTCGATCAAGAGTTCTATCCTTGCATACAATGCATCTATCTCCGCGTTTGTAAGTAGAGAATCAAAAATCTTGCCATACTCCAACTCGTAAGATTTCTGAAGTAGTTGCTTTTCTTGCGCCCCCAACTCTTCGCCTGCAAATTGCCAGATCACAGTTCTCAATTTATTCTCGGCGTGAAATGTGACTCCGTGATCACATCCAAATAAGTTGCCGTCTTCAACAAGTAAGTGACCATATTTTCGATCAGTATTGTTCACAACGGCATCAAAAAGTGCCATCTTTTTTAGTTGCGGATCTTTACTCTGGCCAAAAGATACAATGTCGACATCCTCATCAGTTTCTATCCATTCTTGAACCATGCCATATCCAAAAGGACCATCTCGTAACACCGTTTTTGGAACAAGGTTGAATCCAGCTAAATCACTTAAGACAAATGCGCAATACTCACGATGAGCTAAATTTCCATCTTGGAAATCCCAAAGTGGTTTTTCACCAGCAATTGGTTTGTATATAACTTTTAGAATCTCATTTTCATTTTCAATCTCGGCAAGTAATGTTGCATTTGATGCATCAACCAATCTTCCAATTACTCGTAGATCATTACTAAGTAGCGATTGAGTACTGATTCTCATCTTCTATAACCATTTGCCCGAGGGCATAAATGCCCATTGGGGTCGATAGGAAGTGCACAAAAAGGACATGCGGCTCTCCCTGCGCTCACTACCGCGTTGGCACGAAGACAAAAACCTTTGACCTGATCGATGCTCAATGAAGCTATCACTAGGTCAGGTCCACTATCTAAATCTTCAAGAACTAAATCATCAACTTGTGATGCTGCTTGGATAGTGACAACTATCTTGCTGCTCTCCCAAGCAATACTAATTATTCCAATTTGAAAATCTTGTTCAATCGGCAACTCAAGAGGATCATCATCCACCAACGGAAGCACTGATAATTCCTCCAGTGAAGCCATTGATGAGCGACGCAACTCTCTTATCAACTCTTCAAATCTTTGAGTGAGTGCAATAACTTGACTTTTATCAACCGCCAAAGTGTTTATACCGTCATTCGACTTTACTTGGATGAAGAACTCTCTCTCACCAGGTTGCCCAATAGCACTAACAATAAACCTATTAGTTGGATCATGTCGGTAGATAATTCTTGGCATTACTTTTTCCACCATTGGAGCTGTTTTATCAGAAAATCGCCCCCACCGATAGTATTTGTAGTGACATTTTTTGAAGCGTGAGCTGGATAAGTATTACTACCTAAGATTGAGTACTTACCCCTACTGCTACCGATAGTCGAGATAGAGCCTGGTTCGATTACAAATTTTTGAAATCCATCAATTTTCAAACCTGCAGCAGAAGCTAAAAACATTTTCACAATGTCGCCATGAGTAACCAATAAAATTGGTCCTTTTTGGTTATCTAAACTTCTAAAAAGATTATCAACCCGTGATCTCATAGACTTAAAGCTTTCACCGCCCGGAAAGGTGAATAGTGAAGGAGTGTTCTGAATAGTTCGCCACTCCTTCTTTCGCGCTAATTTTGAGAGTTTCTGCCCTGACCAGTTTCCGTAATCCATTTCGATCAATCTTTCATCTTGGGAGAATGGAATTTTGCCTCTTCGATCCCTAAATGGCTCAATAGTTTGCAAGCATCTAGTCAAAGGACTGGAAACAATTCTTCCAATCTCAAGTTGATCTAGTACCTGTACAAGTTTTTTCGCCTGCCCAAACCCTTGCTTTGTTAACTCAACTGAGTTGTCTCTCCCCGCCAAAATACCTTTTGTATTTGCAGTTGATTGAGCATGTCGCAAGAGATAAATGATAGGCATTTGGCAAGGTTACCGATCTTTTTACTCTCTTGTTGCTAATCTGCCAGCCATGGAAATGCGAAAATTAGGCGGGGTCTCTGTTTCGCGATTAGGGCTTGGCACCATGACCTGGGGCCGCGACACTGACGAGCATGAGGCAGCCCAACAGCTGCAAGAGTTTGTTGAGTCTGGTGGAAACTTTATTGATACCGCTGCCGTTTATGGCGATGGGGATGCCGAACGAGTTCTTGGGGGCTTTATTGATACCTTGGTAAAGCGAGAGAATCTTTTCATCGCAACCAAAGCAGGAATAAATTTTAAAGATGGAGTGAGGCAAATTAGTAATTCTAGAAATGATTTGATTTCAGATTTAGACAAATCATTAGCACGATTGAACATAGAGCACATCGATTTGTGGCAAATACACAATTGGGATAGGCACTCACCTCTTGAGGAATCTCTCTCTGCATTAGATTATGCAGTTAGCTCGGGGAAAGTTCGATATGTGGGCATATGTAATTTTAATGGTTGGCAGTTAGCAAGATCTGCTACTTTGCAAAATCCAATTTTTGGAAAAGCCGCAATAGCATCAGCTCAAAATGAGTACTCACTTTTAAATCGAAGGGTTGAAGCAGAATTGATTCCAGCAACACAATCATTAGGTATTGGTTTTATTGCTTGGTCTCCACTAGGACGAGGAGTGCTCACAGGAAAATACCGTAGTGGCGTTCCATCTGACTCAAGAGGAGCATCACCTCACTTTGCTAACTTCGTTGAGCCATACTTAAATGATCAATCAAAACAAATTGTTGAAGCTGTTTGTGTGGCAGCAGATGGGCTTGGTTATTCACCTCTTGAGGTCGCACTATCATGGGTGAGGGATGCGCCAGGTGTCACCACCACTTTAGTCGGAGCTCGAACTGGAGCTCAGTTGCGAGGAATCCTCACGGTAGAACAGATTGTGTTGCCACAGCAGGTACGAGTTGCATTAGATGAAGTATCCCTTCAATCTTAAACATTCTCTAAAAACTCGTATAAAACTCTCGCTCCAAATTTTAACCCCTCAAGCGGAACTCTTTCATCTACACCGTGAAATAAAGAAAAGAAATCAAGATCTTCAGGAAGTCTTAGTGGTGAGAAACCGTAACCAACAATTCCTAGATCACTCAAAGCTTTATTATCGGTGCCACCACTCATTAAGTAAGGAACTGGTATTCCTTCCTTATCCTCTTTAAAAATTGCATTACACATTGCCTCAACTAAAGGTCCTGAGAACTCCGCTTCCAATGCAATATCTCGCACCTGGATTTCGATCTCGATTTCATCGCCAGCCAATTTTTGTATTGTTTGGGCAAGTGCGTCTTCCTGACCAGGCAGAAATCTGCCATCAACTACTGCGCTTGCACTTGCTGGAATTACATTAGCTTTATAACCGGCATCAAGCATAGTTGGATTTGCGGTATTGGAAATGGTTGCTCCAATCATTTTTGCAGCTTTCCCAAGATGTTTTAGAAGTGGCCTAACATTACTTTTGCTATAAGTTTCACCTGTGAGTTCTGCTATTTTTCTAAATAACAAGCCATTTGTTTTTGTTTCAATTTCTGGCCATTGATACTCACCTATTCGTGATACCGCCTTGGAAATTTTAGTAACTGCATTATCGGCATTAATGAATGAACCGTGACCTGCAGTGCCTTTCGCAGTTAACTTTAACCATTGGATTCCTTTTTGAGCAGCTTCGACCAGATAAAGCCTTTGCCCGCCTGTAATAGTTACTGAAAAGCCGCCAACCTCTGAAACTGCCTCACTGTAACCATCAAATAACTCAGGTCTATGTTTTACTAACCACCTTGAGCCATAGGTACCGGAAGCTTCTTCATCAGCAAAAAAGATAAGCAATATATTCCGAGGCGGTTGATATCCAATTCTGCTCCACAATCTCACAGTGGCTAACATCATGGCGTCCATGTCCTTCATATCCACAGCGCCTCGACCCCAGATAAAACCATCCTTTATTTCGCCACCAAAAGGATCAATGCTCCAATCAGCGGCGTTAACTGGAACCACATCTAAGTGGCCATGTAGAACCAATCCTGGTCGCTGCTGATCACTACCAGCTATCTTCGCAACTACATTCACTCGATTTGGAGCTGTTTCGATCAACTCCGATTTGATTCCTACTTCTGCTAACTTATCCGCAACATAGTGAGCTATTGCGCTCTCATCCCCGACTCCCTCACCATGATTTACGCTGGCAAATCTAATTAATTCTTGACATAGCACAACCACTTCATTTTCAAATTCCTTGATTTGCTCTGGACTCAATCCCATAACCCCATCCTACAGACACATCATTTCCCTCACTTTCTAATTACGATAAAATGCAAGTAAGTCCGGGTGGCGGAATTGGCAGACGCGCTAGCTTGAGGTGTTAGTGCCCGCAAGGGCTTAGGGGTTCAACTCCCCTCCCGGACACAATGTGTTGACTTACTCAATATGCTTCACTTGTGACTAAAGACCTAAATAATCTAATTCGCATAATCCCAGATTTTCCAAAACCAGGAATTATCTTTAAAGATATAACGCCGCTTATCGCAGATGGGCAAGCCTTCTCATATTGTTGTAATGAGATCGCTAAGTTTACAAAAGATATTGATTATGTGGCCGGTATTGAAGCGCGGGGTTTTATTTTTGCCTCTGCGGTCAGCGTATTAACTGGCAAAGGATTCATTCCGATACGTAAAAGTGGAAAGCTTCCTGGCCAAACTATTTCAAAGAGTTACGAGTTGGAGTACGGCAATGCAACATTGGAGATGCACTCTGGCTTGATCCCTAATGGGAAAAAAGTCTTGGTGGTAGATGATGTATTAGCTACTGGAGGCACAGCGGTTGGAGCAGCACAACTGTTACTACAAGCAGAGTTGGTCCCTACCGCATTTGCTTTTTTGCTGGAAATTCCACAATTGGGTGCAAGATCACGAATAGCCAACGCGCTGCCTGGCCTACAAATTCATACGATATTGGCAGAATGAGCATATGGCCGAATTGATCTATTACTGCGGAACTATGGATAGTGGAAAATCCACATTGGCACTGCAAACTGCACATAACCATAGATCTAGAGGTAGAGACGGAGTTATTTTTACAAGCAAGGATAGAGCAGGCAAGGGGTTGATATCCTCTCGTTTAGGTTTACAAATAGATGCGCTTGAAGTTGATGAAGATATGGATATTCATAAATTAATTGTGGAACGCCTTTCCATCGGTGGGCGAATTAACTTCATAATCTGCGATGAAGCTCAGTTCTACACCCCACTTCAAATAGAGCAGCTTGCAAAAATTGTTGATGGACTAGGTATTGATGTTTATGCTTTTGGAATTCTTTCAGATTTTAGAACTAAACTTTTTCCAGGAAGTGCTCGGTTAGTGGAGTTAGCTGATCGAGTCCAAACACTTCAAGTTGAAGCTTTATGCTGGTGTGGCGAGCGAGCAACACATAATGCTAGAACCGTGGGCGGTAAGATGGTAACTGAGGGCGAGCAAGTGGTTGTCGGTGATGTAAGTACTAACTCAGAGATTGCGTACGAGGTACTATGTCGTCGTCACCATATGCGAAATGTAACCTCAAAGGTTTCTAATCCCGCCTCAGAGCAACCGCTGCCGTTTAACAACTAGGAGAAGAATGAAGACAAAAGGTTATGTAGTTCAGCAAGCCAAAGCACCACTAGAAAGTTATGAGTTTGAACGCAGGCAGCTTCGCCCTAGAGATGTTGCATTAGATATTGACTACGCTGGTATTTGTCATTCAGATATTCACCAGGCACGGGAGGAATGGGGTCCGGCAATTTTCCCCATGGTTCCTGGCCATGAGATTGTTGGCAGAGTAACTCAGATTGGATCTCAGGTAAGCAAATTTAAGGTCGGCGAAACTATTGGAGTTGGAGTGTTTATCGACTCTTGTAGATCGTGTGCAAGTTGCCATGCTGGGTTAGAACAATATTGTGTCGAAGGCATGACTGGTACCTATAACGCATATGAGCGTGATGGTAAAACCATTGCATTTGGTGGGTACTCAAATAAATTTGTAATTGATGAAGATTATGCCGTACATGTTCCAAAAAATTTAGATATGGCTGGCGTGGCACCATTGATGTGCGCTGGAATAACTCTTTATTCGCCATTAAAAAATTGGAAAGCTGGCCCTGGTAAGAAGGTAGGCATCATGGGACTGGGTGGCTTAGGACATATGGGCGTAAAATTTTCTCACGCTCTAGGAGCTGAGACCACTGTTTTTTCACACTCACCATCCAAAGAAGCAGATGCCAAGCGAATGGGTGCTGATCATTTTATTGTCACTAAAGATTTCAAAGAGTTGGATAAATTCAAACAAAGTTATGATTTAATTCTAAATACTGTTTCTGCAGACCTTGATTTAGAGCCATATTTACAGCTTTTAAAACTAGACGGTACGTTGGTTGTCATTGGCCTTCCAGGAAAACCATATGCGATAAATGCTGGTACTTTGCTGGCACAACGACGGTCTCTAGCTGGATCAATGATTGGTGGAATGGCAGAGTTGCAGGAGATGCTAAATTTCTGTGGCCAACATAATATTGTCAGCGATGTTGAGGTTATAAAAGCTGATTACATAAACACTGCATATGACAGAACTGTTGCGAGTGATGTCAAATACCGTTTTGTGATCGACGCCTCTACCTTTTAAATAAACTGGTGAGCAAATAGGGCAAGTATTGGCGCAAAAGCAAGTGCAGGAAGTAAATTGCCTATCTCAATAGTTTTTATACGCAGTAACCGGAGTGAGATACCAATTAGCAATATTCCGCCTACTGTTGTCATAGCTAATACCTGATAATCAGCCAAAATCGAACCCAAAAATAATCCAACAGCTGTCCAGGCAAATTGATAAATACCAACTGGAATACTGGACAGTGCAACTCCCCAACCAAGTGAGGCGGCAAATGCAAGTGCAGCAAATCCATCTAAAGTGCTTTTCAATACTAATTGATCTATCCCAGTTCCCATACCATCTGAAATACTGCCTAAAATAGCTAGTGGTCCAATGGCAAAAATCAAGGAAGCAGATACAAAGCCCTCAACAAAATTGTTTCCTTCACTTTTACTAAACTTTGATTTCAGTTTTTCGCCAATGTTCTCAAGACGTTCCTCTATTCTCATTAAACTTCCAAACACTGCACCGAAAATCAAGGAAAAGACAAGTACCAGCAGAGCCCAACCACTTGGCATTGCACTTTGAAAAGCTGGATTCCAAAAATCCATCAAGGCATCCGCAGCAGAAATAATTGTCACACAGCCAAGTGCATCCAGAATTAAATCACGAAGTTTTTGATTAATTCTTGAACCAATAAAGACCCCAATAGCTCCACCTAATATGATTGTGATTATATTTAACGTCGTGCCTATTCCAGGAAACATCATGCAAACCTGACAAAAGACAAGATTCCAAAAACTAAACAATAGATGGCAAAGGGATAAAGTGTCCTAGTCTTAAACCATCTCACTAAAAATGTAACACTGATATATGTGCAAATGAAAGAAACAATAGATCCCACGATTATTTGACCAATTATCTGATTGGTATCTGTTGTAAACAAATCAGGCAACTTAACTATTGAAGCGCCTAGAATTACTGGTAGTGACAACAAAAAAGCAAAATCTGAAGCCACAGAATGGTTTAATTTACTTAGTAAACCGGCACTCATGCTGACTCCAAATCTACTTATTCCTGCGAACAAAGCTAAACTTTGGCCAAAACCAATCACAACTGATCTTCTGACATTAACTCTTTGATCAATTTCGGCGTCTGAGTCAGTTAACTCATGAAGCTGGTCGCGCTTTGCCAATCGCTCTGCGCCCACCAAAATAAGGCCGTTAATCGTCAGGAAGATCGAAGAAAATTTTGGATTACCAAAGATACTTTGAAAATAATCATCAAAGGCCAAACCTAGAATACCAACCGGGACAGTAGCAATAAGAATATAACTTAAAACCCTAAATTGAGTACTTTGCAAGTTCCTATTTTTAACAGCTGACAGACTTCCGCTAATCAATCTAGTCCATCTTTTTCTAAACACTATAAACAAGGCTACGGAACTTGCAAGGTGCATTGCGATAGTCACCAGCAAGTAACTCTGATTTTCAGAGCTAATAAACTCCCTAAAGGTGCCACCGAGCCAAGCTGGTACCAGAATTGCGTGTCCTAAACTTGAAATAGGAAACAGCTCAGTAATTCCTTGTATTGCGCCAATTATGACGGCTTGCCCGTAAGTAAAGTCCAAAAGATACCAATCGCTAGATAAGTTAGAACTATAGTTTACCAGTGGACACTTCTAATAATTCAAAAAAATCAATGGTTAGGTTCATAAGTTTTTTGAAGCCATCACGAACAATTCCTCAAACTCCATGGCGCGCTGACTCGACTTGGTCTATTGGCCTAAGCAAACTACATATTCAACGGCTAACTATCTTGATTTTTGGATTAACCATTTTCGGAATTGGTGATGCATTCTTGATTATTACAAATCTAGGTAACTCACCTTGGACAGTACTTGCTGAAGGTATATCACTTAATACTCCACTAAATATTGGAGCATCAACTTTTCTCGTATCAACTGTGGTATTGCTTTTTTGGATTCCCTTAAAACAAATTCCAGGTTTTGGCACTATTGCAAACATAGTTGTGATTGCTATAGCCATAGAACTAGGACTTTTCATAATTCCTGAGGTAGAAAGTATCTACTTAAAAATTTTTTACATTCTCTTTGGAATTTTGTTAGTGGGAGTCGGTTCTGCTCTTTACATTACTTGTGGCCTAGGGACAGGGCCACGTGATGGCTTGATGACGGGTTTGCACTTTAGAACCGGGGTGAGAGTAGGCAGGGTTCGCCTTATTCTCGAATTGTTGGCATTAAGCTGCGGATTTCTTTTGGGTGGCACGCTTGGCGTGGGTACCGCGCTGTTTGCCCTGTTAATCGGACAATCGGTCGCGGTCTCGCTCGGTGTGGTATCACGACTTACTACCAAGTAACCCATAGATTTCTCATATTCCCTCGGCTTGTCAGACCGCATCTGACAACATGTCGAAAACACCATGTTAAAAAAACAGAAGGGTCTATTCCATGCTTGATAGTTTCTTTAAAATCAGTCAGCGTGGCTCAACCGTAGGTCGCGAGGTTCGTGGCGGTATCGTCACTTTCTTTACAATGGCTTACATTGTTGCGCTAAATCCACTAATCATCGGTCTTGCAAAAGATGCAGATGGAAAATACATTGGCGGAGGCGATGCACCTAATCTTGCATTAGTTGCTGCAGCCACTGCACTTATTGCCGGCGTTATGACCATATTGATGGGCGTAGTCGCTAACTTTCCTTTAGCCATTGCAACCGGATTAGGTTTAAACACATTCGTTGCCGTTGGTATCGCCTCTAAAATGACCTGGGCAGATGCCATGGGATTAGTAGTCCTAGAAGGCTTAATTATATTAATTTTGGTACTAACTGGTTTCCGTACTGCGGTGTTCAGAGCTGTACCTACCCAATTAAAAATAGCAATCTCCGTAGGTATTGGTCTTTTTATAGCCCTTATCGGTTTGGTAGATGCTGGATTTGTTCGTCGCACAGGTACTGGACCAGTTCCGGTTACGCTAGGTGACAATGGAAATCTAGTTGGTTGGCCAGTTATAGTCTTTGCATTTGGACTTATTTTGACTATTGCATTAATGGTTAAAAAGGTTAAGGCAGCGATTCTTATTGGAATTGTTACCTCTACTGTGGTTGCAATTGCAATTGAATCTGCATTTAAGATTGGGCCATTATTTAACGGGGCAACTGGAGCAGTAAACCCAAAGGGATGGAATCTAAATGTTCCTGCCCTTCCTGAGTCAATTGCTGCCACTCCAAGTTTTGGGATAATCGGAGATTTCAACTTACTAGGTGGTTTTGATCGTATTTCTCTGGTTGCTGCGGTGCTCTTGGTATTTACACTTTTGCTCGCAGATTTCTTTGACACTATGGGAACAATGACTGCAATTGGAACTCAGGCTGGCTTAGTGGACAGGAATGGTCATGTAGAGGGTGCTAATCGCATTCTACTTGTTGACTCTATCGCTGCAGCTGCCGGTGGAGCTGGTTCAGTTTCCTCAAATACTTCCTATATTGAATCAGCATCAGGTGTAGGCGAAGGCGCTCGTACTGGTCTGGCATCTGTAGTTACTGGAATTTTGTTCCTGTTAACAACATTCTTAGCACCACTTGTTGCAGTTATTCCTTACGAAGCCGCTACACCAGCACTAATCGTGGTCGGCTTTTTGATGATGACTCAGATAAAGGGTATCGATTGGGATGATCTTGGAATTGCAATACCTGCATTCCTTACAATCATTTTAATGCCGTTTACTTACAACATTTCAGTAGGTATTGGCGCCGGATTTGTATCCTATGTCTTAATCAGATTATTCCAGGGACGCACTAAGGAAATTAGCCCATTGATGTGGGTTGTTGCTGGATTATTCATGATTTACTTCTTGCAATCTCCAATCAACATCTGGACTGCGTAAAAATCTAAACAAGAAGGGGTGGATACATTTGTATCCACCCCTTCACCATTTAATTGGAGTTAATTGCTTCCTCTCTAATATTGAATTTGCAGTACTGAATGGTTTAGATCCAAAAAAACCACGATAGGCCGAGAGCGGACTGGGGTGAGCTGCGGTTATCACGGAATCTTTATCAAAATACTCTGCAAGTTCTAAAGCTTGCTTTCCCCAAAGAATTCCAATGGCACCGTTTTTAGCAACATACTCAACGATAGATTGCGTAAACCTTTCCCATCCCAATTTCTGGTGAGATCCAGCTTTTAATGGCGCAACAGTTAAGGTTCGGTTTAAAAGCATTACTCCTTGTTCACTCCAATCTGAAAGATCTCCATTAGTTCTTTTATATCCCAAATCATTTTCTAATTCGGTAAAGATGTTTCTAAGTGATGCTGGTAAAGGCTGAGTGTCTGGATTGACTGAGAATGCCAGTCCCATTGCATGCTTTGGATTTGGATAGGGATCCTGGCCAACAATTACAACTCGAACCTGATCTGGTGGTAATTCTAGGGACCGGAAGATATCCCTTGATTCCGGTAAGAACACACCATCTAGATTGGATGCTATTTCCTCAAGAACTTTAAGATCTAATATCGCTCTCCAAGGTGCAGGCAAAAGCTCAATTAAATCATCGAGCGCGAGCAAAAAACCTTCCACCCTCATGTTGTACTGATATTGGAAGCCCGTAAGCAATAGTGAGATTTTCAGAAGTAATGACAGCTTGCACTTCCCCCTGCGCAATAGGAATTCCCTCTCTAAGTAGTAAAGCGTGCGTAGTTCCAACTGGAATCTCCTCAATATGATGAGTAACGATTACGGTGGCTGGTGCCAAAGGATCTCGAGCAAAAATTTCAATTCGCTTTAATAAATCTTCTCTACCACCTAGATCTAATGATGATGCCGGTTCATCAAGTAGCAATAATTCTGGATCGGCCATAAGTGATCTGGCTATTTGTACCCGCTTCTTTTCTCCCTCACTAAGAGAACCAAATCGACGCTCTCCTAGTTCCCGTACACCCAAGGCTGTTAGAAGTGCAATCGCCCTCGACTCATCCCACAGGTCATACTTTTCTTGCCACCTGCCTAACATCGCATAAGCAGCAGTTAGAACAACATCAATTACCAACTCCTCTGGAGGCAACTGTTCCACCAGTACAGAAGATGTTAATCCAATTCGAGTTCGTAGTTCAAAAACATCTACTCTTCCTAACTCTTCACCTAAAATTTTTACTGTTCCTTTTGTTGGATGAGTTAATGAGGAACAAATCTGAAGCAAAGTAGTTTTACCCGCCCCATTTGGACCTAACACCACCCAACGTTGGCCCTCTAATACCCGCCAATTGAGTGGACCCAATATTGTCTTTTCACCCCTGCGAACGCTTACATTCTCTACTTCAAGTATTGCGCTCATAAGGATTAAAGATACCTCGCTAACCGCAGAAATATGGCTAATCTGAGCCAGTGCCCAATAATAATATGCCTTTTTATACTGGCTTGATTCTAGTTTCAGGCGAAGATAGACCTGGAATTACCGAAAATTTAATGAGAACACTATCCCAGTTCGCAGTGACAATTAATGACATTCAGCAAATAGTTATCCGAGGAAGATTGATCTTAACTATTCTCATCACCTTAGATGAAGCTCACTCTGAAGCAATTGTTGAGGACTTGAATACTCTACAAAATGAATTACAGGCAGATATTGCAGTTGATTTTTCCTTTTATCAAGAGGTAAATCGGCCTCAAGACTTACTACGAGTTATTATTATAGGCAAAGAAATTCGGCCCATTTCACTCGCCCTTGTTGCAGCAGAAGTTACTAAACTGGGTGGAAACATTGATGATATTAGGAGGCTTTCAAGCGCCCCAATAATTGCTTTGGAATTATTCTTGTCTCTGCCAAATTCGGATATAAAACAAGTGCAGTCAGCATTGTCTAAAGTAGCAGTTGCAAACAGGATTGATCTATCCGTTCAACTCGGTGGATCAGCAAGTCAATTAAAAAGAGTTGTGCTCTTGGATATGGATTCAACTCTGATCGAAGAGGAGGTCATCGATATTTTGGCAAGTTATGCTGGCAAGTCCCAGATCGCTTCAGAGATCACCAAAAAAGCTATGGCTGGTGAAATGGATTTTAATCACTCACTTAATTCACGTGTGAGTTTATTGGCCGGATTGGATGAATCTGTACTTATGAACGCTCGCAAACAGATCACTTTTACTACTGGAGCACAAGCACTGGTCGAACAACTACATAAATTGGGGCATGAGGTCGGAGTGGTTTCCGGTGGGTTTATTGATGTTATAGAACCGATATTGCACAGCTTAAAAGTGGATTTTTATCGTGCGAATAAACTGGAAATTCAAGATGGGAAGCTAACTGGCAAACTCGTGGGAAAAATTATCGATAGCGATGAAAAAGCAAACGCTTTACAAGAATTCGCTAATTTGGCAGGTGTTGATTTGCAACAGACCGTTGCGATAGGCGATGGAGCTAATGATCTCAAAATGATTCAAACAGCCGGGTTGGGTATTGCTTTTAATGCTAAACCAAAAGTTGTCGAATCGGCAGATTCGACAATTAGTTTTAGAGATTTATCTGCGGTACTGCCTTTGATGGGAATTAGAACTTGAAATTCTCGGAAGCTAACTTGCGCAACTTTAAAACCATTTCAGCTGGATCACTTGATTTAAATACCGCACTTCCAGCTACAAAACAGTTTGCCCCAGATTTGGCAGCCATACCAATTGTTTCTAAAGAGATTCCACCATCCACTTGTAGCAACGGTTTTGTATCAGGCTTTCTGTTGATTTGATCTCTCGCCTCCTTAACTTTACCCATTTGATCTTCCATAAATTTCTGACCACCAAAGCCTGGCTCTACAGTCATAATCAGTAGTAAATCAATTTCATCAATCAAATGAAGTACATCTGAAAGTTTTGTCCGTGGTTTTATTGCTACACCTACTTTAGAGCCATTAGATCGAATATTCTTGATTATGTCTTTGGCATTTTTGGCAGCTTCAATATGAAAGGTGACAGAATCACAGCCAGCCTGCGCATATCTCGGAGCTTGAATATCTGGATCGTCAACCATTAAATGCGCATCTACTGGCAACTCTGAGAATGAAATAATTTGAGATGCTCGGTCAAAAGTAAAGGTAAAATTAGGAACAAATTTATTGTCCATGATGTCTAAGTGCAAATAGTCTGATACCCTCGCAATTCGCGTAATTTCTTTCTCAAGTTCGTTAAAGTCCGCATTCAAAATACTTGGGCTAATGAATACTTTACCGATATCAGACATAACTAACCTCTTTTTTCAAATAATGCCATGAACATAGCATCTGATTGATCTCGATGAGTCCAGAGCTGCATAGTGCCATCTTTTTGCACTCCAGCTGAGTTAGATAAGTTCAACACAGATAATGGCAAAATCCCCATATCAGGATAGGTACCAAGGAAATCAATAACCTGCCCTTTAGTTTCAGCTAAGTGAGGTGAACAGGTTACATATGCAATTACTCCTCCAGGATTCAGAAGTTGGTAAGCACTGGTAAGCAATTTTCTTTGCAATGATACTAATCCCTTTAAATCATTGGGACTCTTCCTCCATCTAGCCTCAGGCCTTCGACGTAAGGCGCCTAAACCAGTGCAGGGAGCATCGATAAGAATACGGTCAAATTTTGTTTTGAAATTACCAGGCTCAGTTCCATCATTGACTACTACTAATTCATTTCCAATTACTCGCTTTACTAGTTCAGCTCTAGTTGAATTGATTTCATTGGCTAAAAAAGTTACTGAATCATCTAATTGCTTGAGTGAGAAATAAAGATATGCCGCCTTTCCACCCGGACCTGAACAAAGATCTAACCAGGAGATTTTAGGTTTAAAAGTTGCCATAAAATTCTCAACGACGAGCTGAGAGCCTCTATCCTGCACACCAGCTCTTCTCTCCATAATAGGCGCGAACTCTGAGGGTATAGAGGTAATTGTGTAGCCATTTAAAGTTCCATCTATTTTTTTGCTACCAAGATTTTCTAATTCGGAGTGCGTTGATTTTAAGGGCCATGACACAATATCGGGCGAGGTTGGTGTGTTATTAGCAATCAATAATTGCTCCACCTCATTCCAATCTTTCAATTGGTCATATAGAGCGGATACGATCCATTCTGGGTGACTGTGTAAGATAGATAATCGCTGAAGGTTCGTTAATTGAATTAGCTCACTAAAATCTACTTTGTTCGCAGTCACTTTTCTAAGAATCGCATTAACATATGAGGCCTTGGACTCTCCAGCTACAAATTTCGCCAATTCAACTGTTTCAGAGACTGCAGCATGATCTGCAACCCTCATCTGAGTGAGTTGATGAATCCCCAGTCTAAGCAGATCAACTATGTTGCTATCGATTTCAGATAACGGTCGATCAGTGAACTTAGCGGCCACATAATCATGTTTTCCTTGCATTCTCAATGTTCCATACCCAAGCTCGGTAGCAAATGCCTTATCTGCAAGATTCATTTTCGATTTCGATAACAGCTCGGGCATTCGAAGATTCGCATATGCCCCCTCGCGATTAACTTGAGTAATCAACTTAAAAGCTATTAGTCGAGATTGACTTGGATTGGGTTTACCCAAGATTCAAGCCTGTTCGTGAAGTAAGTCCTCTAATAAATTCTGATGCACTCATATGATTTCTACCAGCGGGGGTAAGTTGAAGGATTTCGATGACTCCTGGATTAGCACCAACATAAAGTTTCTCATTCTTTATCAATATTTCCCCTGGGTTTAAATCCATCTTAATATCTGAAGGTCGCAAGGAATTGAACCTAAGTCTAGTATCACCAAATGGTGACCAAATTCCCGGATTATGAGATATGGCTCTATATAGATCAAAAACACTAGTTGCTGGTGTATTCCAATTTATTCGTCCATCGTTTTTAGAAAATTTCTTCGCATATGAAATGCCTTGGTCACTCTGTGGAATAGGCGCTACATTGAGTTCAATAAGTTGCAATGTTTCCATAACTTTAGGAATACACTCAAGACTAAGTAATTTAAGCACGTCCTCTGTTGTTTGGTTATCTGCTATATCCAATTCGCAAGAAACATAAACAGGTCCAGTATCCATTCCTTCATCCAGCTTAAATATACTCAATCCAGCTTTTACCTCACCAGATAAAATCGTCCATTGAACTGGAGCAGCACCACGCCATTTTGGAAGTTTTGAAAAATGCACATTGATCCAACCAAACTTTGGATGCGACAGCAGATCTTTAGGAACCAAATGCCCATATGCAATAGTGATAATAAGATCTGGCTTTAGATCATGAATAATCTCATTAATTTCTAATGGAGTTGAAGGCTTAGAAATGTGCAGGTTTTGACTTTCAGCCCAAACAGCTAGTGAATTAGGTTCAATATTTTGACCTCGACCCGCTGGTTTATCGGGATTGGTTATTAGGGCAATTAAATTATGTAAGTTACTTTCTTTAAGTGATTCAACTAATGGTTTGGCTACTAGCGATGAAGATGCGACTATCAATCTCAAATTATAAACCTAGTCCAAAAGTTGAATGTGGTGAGAGTTTAATTGTTGGCTTTAAACCTTTCTCGGTAGCGATACCAAACCAATCGGACTCTCGGATCTCTTTCATTGCAATTTTTCGATTCTCAGTTGTCATTCGATCAATAAATAGCACCCCATTTAGATGGTCAGTTTCATGTTGTAAACACCTAGCTAGAAGTTCGGTACCTTCAACCGTTATTGGATCGCCATACATATTAAAACCCGTCGCAACAGCGCGAAATGCTCGGGGAGTATTGAATGAAAGATTTGGAAAGGATAAGCAGCCCTCCTCTCCCTCCTGTATATCCGAACTTAACTCAAGTGAGGGATTAACTAGATGACCTAATTCATCATCGATATCCCAGACAAAAACTCGAAGTGGAACCCCTATTTGCGGAGCGGCAAGTCCGGCTCCTGGGGCCGCCTGCATTGTCTCAGTTAAATCAGAGACTAACTGGCGCAATTCTTTATCAAAATCTACAACCTCTACCGCAGGGCTAACTAATACAGGGTCACCA
This sequence comes from Actinomycetota bacterium, assembly GCA_010030895.1. Taxonomy (GTDB): domain Bacteria; phylum Actinomycetota; class Actinomycetes; order Nanopelagicales; family Nanopelagicaceae; genus Nanopelagicus. The sequence goes on from RHBS01000011.1 coordinate 22,727, forward strand.
AATAATCGAATGGGTTGAATCGCCATAGGTAAATGATACTTGAGAGTTGAGCCTAAATATCAAACTGATCAAAGCGAATCTTAAATATACCTTTTCCTTTTATGCTTTGAATCTTTACTACATCATCAAGTAAGTCCACTAATTCGCTACCGCGCTCTAATGTTGCACGTATAATCAATCTACTTACTGTTTTATTCAAAAGCATTGGACCTGTGATCTCATAATTAGTGCTACTTCTCAAGTTTTCGGCAAATTTGGAAATATCGATGCTATCCCCTTCTACAGAGGCGATTCTAAAATAGGGTGGCATTTTTGCATTTTTACGTTCGACTAGCTGGTGACTTGCTAAATATGATGGATCTCTTCTTAAGATTGATTGAATTAACGGATGATTATTTGGTAGGGACAAAAAAATCTCCGCATTCAGACTCGCCTTACCAATTAGATTCCACCATAGGAACCCAGCTAATTCCTCCGACCGAAGTGTTGGACGATTGAAAATTCGCTCACCATCCAATAAAAAAACGCCTGCAAACTCCCCTAAGGGTTCAGACCCGGGGGTTGATATCACCACATGCCGACCACTTGGAACAACTTCAATTTGTTTACTTCCAGATGAAATAAGTATCGAAGTTTTACTTAGCGCACGTCCAATTTCCTCAGCGGTGCGATCAATTCCTTTAGAAATCACATAGGGACGATTATCTGCGCAATATAAGCATCTCCAATCTGTAAAATTTTTTTGACACAGATAGCATTGTGGGACCTTTCTATCCAGGTTGATTTGAAGCTTGCCACCACACTCACAACGCGCCGAATTTCTACATCTAGTGCATAGAAAGAGGTTGGCATAACCCTTTTCTGCAACTGATACTAAAACATTTCCCTTTGAGATTGCATGTTTAAGTTGAGGTATATATGAGTCAGATTTATCAATAGTAAGGTAATTGTGCTTAATTGCTCTCTTATATCTTTTACTTTCCATCCAACCTATAGAGACCAATCTCTCAATTTCAAGCGAGTGAGAAGATGAAATAAATATTAATGAATTGTCAGTCGGTCGAAGTAAAGTGATATCTCTAGTGTTCCAACCAGGAGAATGTAACTCATAGTGCGAACTGTCCAAATCAGAATAAACAATTACAGTTGCATTTTTCTCTAATGGCAACAAGCCACCACTTCTGCTAGCAAGTATTAATCTGAACTTTCGTTGTTTAACACGAAGAAAGTTACGGTATCTTACATTTTTTGGTAAATGTGATCCATATTCGACAAGATAATCCTGAAAGACCGGCAGGAGGATTTTTTTAAAATTCCTTATGTCCTTCTCATCGGGCACTAATAATAAAACCTGTCCTTGCGAGGCTCTTAGTATCGCTATCTGTGAAACGAATTTAATTGCGTCAAATGCTAATGGTGTAGTGATAGCCCAACGAACTTTTTCACTACCCTTCAATGTACCTAGGTCGGCACGACCAATTAAGCTCTGAAAATCATCAGTTACTTCTAAATCTAAATGACCTTCTGGCAAGTCCTGAAGATGTGATTCCTCTTTAATGATTCGAGGTGGTACAGACTGCTTGATTAAATTCCAGAAACTGCCGCCAAACCTGTCCCTTACAAGCTCGAGATGCCTTAGCATCGAAGGCGGAATGATTTCCGGCGGAGAGGAAAGTGCAAGTATTGGCTTTAGTTTTTGCGTAGTTAAGCTTTTATTGATGCGAGCTACAACAAGGCCTTCGGTTTTGGAGTTTCCAAATTCGATAAGGACCTTAGTTCCAATCACTGCATTATTTGACAACTCTTCAGGAACTAAATAATCGTATAGAGCTTCAAGGTGTGAAACCGGTGCATCTACTAAGACCGAAGCAACCGGGTCTGTGGTTGCCAAACTAACAGTTGTTCTATTTTTGTTCGTGCTTGCTGATTTCTGCCGCTTTAACTTTAATTTTTCAGACACTGCTAATTTATTAGTGACTTAAGTGCAGATGAGCGATCGGTTTTTTCCCAAGTAAATTCGGGAAGTTCTCTTCCAAAATGACCGTATGCAGCCGTCTTGCTATAAATTGGACGCAGTAGGTTCAAATCGCGAATAATTGCCGCCGGTCTCAGATCAAAAACTTCCAATACTGCTTTACTAATCTTGTCTACGGAAACCTTTTCTGTGCCAAAAGTTTCAAGAAATAGGCCAACTGGCTGAGCCTTTCCAATCGCGTAAGCAACCTGAACTTCACATCGATCTGCTAGGCCTGCCGCAATCACATTTTTTGCTACCCACCTCATCGCATATGCAGCAGATCGATCTACTTTGGAAGGATCCTTACCAGAAAACGCTCCCCCGCCATGACGAGCCATTCCTCCGTAAGAATCAACAATTATTTTTCTACCGGTAAGGCCTGCATCACCCATTGGACCGCCAATTACAAATCGACCAGTCGGGTTAATTAAAATATTTAGGTTATTGGTTGCAATATCCAATTCTTCGACAATTGGATCTATAACATATTTTTTAATCTCTGGTGAGAGCTTCTTATCAATATCAATATCATGTGCATGTTGACTTGATATAACTATTGTATTCAATGCAACTGGTCTATCTGCTTGGTATTCAATCGTTACTTGAGTTTTTCCATCAGGTCTAAGATAAGAAAGTGTGCCATCTTTGCGGACTTTAGCCAGCTGTTGAGATAACTTATGAGCGAGTGAGATAGGCAATGGCATAAATTCAGCCGTGTCATTACAGGCATAACCAAACATTAATCCCTGATCTCCTGCTCCTTGTAGATCTAACGGATCAGAAGAGGAAGAGACTCGACTTTCAAATGCATCATTTACACCTTGTGCAATATCAGATGACTGTTGACCGATAGAAAGTGAAACACCACAACTGTTACCATCAAATCCTTTATCAGATGAGTCATATCCAATTTCTAGGACTGTATCCCTAACAATGCTCATAACATCCGCATAACCATTTGTAGTCACTTCACCTGCAACGTGTACTTGACCAGTAGTAATTAGAGTTTCTACCGCTACACGACTTTTAGGATCCTGCGCCAGCAGAGAATCTAAAATTGCGTCCGAAATTTGGTCCGCAATCTTATCTGGATGGCCCTCGGTTACAGATTCGGAGGTAAAAAGTCGATTAATCATTGATCAATTCTAACGTAGCCACTAATTTATCGAGCAATATGTCAGAAAGTGTCTCTTTTGAAATCTCAGGAACTTCAGTGATGTTCTGTTGTGAATCAATTATCAAGCCTTTAGTGTTATTACTTCCAAACACCGCACCATTAGAAACATCATTTACAAAGATCAAGTCTAATGATTTTCCTTCCAGTTTTTTGATTGCGCGTTCTTGCAGCTCTTTTAGGTCACTGGTAGTTTCTGCGGCGAAACCCACTACTAACTGATTTTTTTGTTTGGTTATTGCTAATTGCTTTAATATATCTTGATTCTTCTCAAGCTCTAAATTGCCTAGTTCTTCCTTAGAAATCTTATTTTTCTCAAACTTCTTTACTTTTGCATCTGCAACCGCAGCGCTCATTATCAAGGCATTTGAGTGTGGAAATTCAACTTTTAATACTTCTGCCATCTGTTCTGCAGTTTCTACCTTAGTAATAGTAATACCTTCTATAAATGGCAACTCTGTGTTCGCAGAGATCAAATGTACATCTGCTCCACGCGAAGCCGCTGCGGCGGCTATAGCAAAACCCTGTTTACCTGAAGAACGATTCCCAATAAATCTAACTGGATCTATTGGCTCTCTAGTTCCTCCAGCAGTCACAATAATTTTATAGCCTTTGAGATCTGCAACTAAATCAGTGTGGAAATAGATTTCCGAAATAATTCTAGAGCTCTCTGGATACCTACCAATTCCAACATCGGATCCAGTCATTCGACCCTCATCTGGCTGAACAACTACAAATCCTCTGCGCTTTAAAGTTTCAACATTTTCGATAGTTGCTGGATTACTCCACATTTCAGGATGCATTGCTGGCACTAAAAATTTTGTTGATGTTGAGGCCAAAACTATGTTAGTCAATAGATCATCAGCTCTACCGGATGCAAGTTTTGCTATCAAATCTGCAGTCGCAGGAGCAATAACAATTAAGTCATTTTCTTTAGCCATAGAAATATGCGGTACATTCTCTACATTTGACCATAGGTCTGTAATTACTTTTCTACCAGATAGTGCTTCCCAAGTAGCTTTACCAATAAAGTTCAGACTAGCTTGAGTTGGTACGACGTCAACTATGAATCCTTCATCCTGTAATCTGCGAAGCAGGTCACAAGATTTATATGCAGAAATTCCCCCAGCTACGCCAAGTAGTAGTTTACGACCACGGGGAAACATGGTGTGCTCTTAGTTAGCTGAATCAGCTGACTTTGGTTCCAAGTTCTCAATGGTTAGCAGGCCGTCGTTAATTTCCCGCAATGCAATCGAAAGTGGCTTTTCATGAACATAGGTTTCAACTAATGGACCGACATACTCCAACAAACCTTCACCTAGTTGCGAGTAATACGCATTAATTTGACGAGCGCGCTTTGCTGCATAAAGAACTAAACTATATTTTGAACCAGCTTTGTCCAATAGTGCATCTATTGGTGGATTTGTAATTCCGTCTAGTGCTTGATTACTCATAACGCCCCTTTTATCACTATTGAAGGGCTAAAGATACCAGTTCGGCTACTGACTGCTCTACCTGATGATTTACCAACACATGATCGAACTCTGAAGCAGCAGATAACTCCTCCTTTGCTCTTTCTAGGCGAGCTTGAGCAGAGAGATCAGATTCAGTTCCACGATTTATCAGTCGCGCTGTTAATTCCTCCCAGGTTGGAGGTTCAATAAAGACCATTATTG
>RHBS01000101.1 GCA_010030895.1 Actinomycetota bacterium
TCAAGCAGCTCATCTAATCTAAATGGATTTATGCTCTCCTTTAATTGGCTATATGTACTCTTTGCAATCTCAAGATCTAGATTTGCTAATCTTTTTGCATCCTTATCGTGGTAGCAAATAATCTGCTTATCTTTTGTCAGCCGCACATCACACTCAAAACCATCTGCGCCTTGTTCAACTGCTGCCAAGTAGGCCTGCTTTGAGCCCTCTGGAAAATCACCAGATGCACCACGGTGGGCATAGATTCGCATTAGGGGGCCGACCTTTCTTTTTCAAATCAAATATGTGGTGAGATTGGCTCTATGAAATGGCAGTTTAACTCCTTTGCGCAAACTGATCTTGGTTTAGTGCGCGAGGGCAATGAGGATTCAGCATTACTCTGTGCAAATTTAATTGCAGTTGCAGATGGCATGGGAGGCCATGCCGGTGGTGAGGTGGCATCTGCTATTGCTATTAACGCACTCTCTCAACTACAACCAGTACTTATAGATGAGCAGGTTGATAATGATTCACGTGAGGATTTATTTTTAAATATTACCCATGAGATTGATCAAAAGATTTTGGCAGAAAGTAAGGCAAGGCCTGATCTTGCTGGCATGGGAACTACCTTAACTGCATTAAGTATTTTTGATAAAAACATTGAGCTTCTTCATATAGGTGACTCAAGGTGTTATCGCTACCGTGATAATAAATTAGAGCAGTTAAGTTATGACCACACTGTGATGCAGGAGTTACTAGATCAAGGCCGGCTAACCCCACAAGAGGTCTTTGATCATCCACAACGCTCCTTATTAACTCAAGCGCTAATGGGAGACTCCGGATTAGATCCAATCTTAATTAGCTTTGAGATCAAAAAAGATGATCGTTATTTATTATGTAGTGATGGTTTAACAAATGTTTTATCTGATTATGAGATAAGTAAGATTATTGAGGCCAATGAGGATATAAACATCCCGCAATCACTTATCACCGAGGTTAGATCTAAGGGAGCGCCAGATAACATCACAATTATTTGGAGCTTAGTTACTACAGAAAAACAAACCGATGAGGTTAAAAAATTAGGGGCGGCTAATGAATAGCCCAATAAATAAGTTAGCAGATGGTCGGTACACAGTCGGTCAGATGATTGGCACCGGCGGC
>RHBS01000102.1 GCA_010030895.1 Actinomycetota bacterium
ATTTAGTAATCTCATCCTTCGATTCTAATTCTTGAATCTTTTCAGCTCTACTTTGAATTTTATCTGCTGAAACTTTAATGCCTCTAAACTGCTCACTTACTTGATTAAATCTATTTTCAACATCAGCAACGCGTTCTGCTAAACGACCAATATCTTTGCCAATAATTCCAATTTCTTTAATAACCACTTGAGCTTTTTTGCTCATCTCAGAGTCTTTTAAAAACATTCGAAGAGTATTTAATAACCCCCAAAGTAAACTTGGAGAAACAATTAAAACATTCTTCTCTAAACCCTTGCTTATTAAATTACTCTCACTTATCTCACGGTAAACAGCCTCTGATCTAATAAACATAATGGCATGAGGAGTGGTCTCGCCACTAATTATATAATCGCTTGAGATCTTCTTAATATTATTAACAACATCATCTTCAAATAATTTCTTATATTTCTTAATCTCTTCTTCAGTTTTTGCAGAGCGAAGATATTTATAATTATCTAAAACAAACTTTGAATCGATTCCAATCTTTTGCGAATTTTCACCTAAATCAATTAGACAGTCTACTCTCTTGTTATTACTTAAAGTGTGTTGAAATTTTAAATACTGCGAAGGAAGTCTATCTTTTAATAACTTCTCAAGTTCCATCTCAGAAAAAGCACCACGTTCTTGTCTATCGTCGAGCATGTTCTGAAAATTCTTAAAGGTACTATCAATTGATGTTTGGGTACTTGAGATATTCTTTGTCGCTTCTTCTACTTTAGAAAATCGAACAATTAAATCTGCAAGCTGTGAACTTAATAAATTATTGTCACCACCATTTTTGCTTTTAAAAAAATTATAAGCAATAAATGCAACTACAACTATACAGGTAATAATAATTACTATTTCAGTCATAAAAAATTTAAGGGAGATGAAAAAGAGAGATAGAGGACACTCACTAAATACAGCTTCCCATTACAAAGTTCGCTTTATTAGTAAGTGTCAATCTAATCTGATTCTTAAAGATCCTCAATAATATTGTGGAAACTTCTCTTCTTTACGCCAGCCTTGGGTTGTTCCAAGTTTTCCCTTATTAATAGGTT
>RHBS01000103.1 GCA_010030895.1 Actinomycetota bacterium
TCAAAAACACTTGGCACAATAAAATTAGCATTTAATTGCTCAGCGCTAACGCAGGAGGCAATCGCATCAGCTGCTCTAATTAACATATCATCGGTTATCTTAGTGATATTTCCATCCAATAAACCCCTAAAAATTCCTGGGAATACCAAGACATTATTGATTTGATTTGGTTGATCACTTCTACCAGTTGCAACAACTGCGGCGTATTTTCTAGCTATTGTTGGATCTATTTCAGGATCAGGATTGGCTAATGCAAAAACAATAGCATCCTTTGCCATAGATTTAATATCACCTTCAGTTAATACATTTGGCGCACTAACTCCAATAAAAATATCACAATCAGCCATTGCATCAGAGAGTGAGCCAGAAAAATCACCTGGTGAGCAGTTCTCCACAAACCACTTACGCATCGGATCGCTATCGCCCTTATCTTTAAATACCAAGCCATCCTTATCAAAGCCAATAATTTTTTTAGCACCCTTTGCTACAAGTAATCTGGCTACTGCAGTTCCAGCAGCACCTACACCACTTAATACAATCTTGGTATTTTTCAAATCTTTTTTCACTAAGGCAAGGGCATTTGTTAGTGCAGCTAAGACCACTATCGCTGTGCCATGTTGATCATCATGAAAAACTGGAATATCTAATAACTCGCGAAGTTTGGCCTCAATTTCAAAACAACGAGGAGCAGAGATATCCTCTAAATTAATACCGCCATAAACCGGGGCAATAATTTGAACAGTTCTAACAATCTCATCAACATCTTGAGTATCTAGACATACTGGCCAGGCATCAACATCGGCAAATCTTTTAAATAAGGCAGCTTTTCCCTCCATTACTGGCAGGGCAGCTCCTGGACCAATATTTCCCAGCCCTAAAACTGCAGAGCCATCGGTAACAACAGCAACAGTATTTCGCTTAATAGTTAATCTTCTTAAATCTGATTTATCTTTTGCAATTGCCTGGCTAATTCGCGCTACCCCTGGGGTGTAGGCACGGGATAGATCATCACGGGTTTTAAGTGGCACCTTTGATCGCACCTCAATCTTGCCGCCAAGGTGAAGCAAAAATGTTCGATCT
>RHBS01000104.1 GCA_010030895.1 Actinomycetota bacterium
TTTCCCTCTTTGGCGGGAGCGGCAAAGTAGGTTTTTGGGTGCCACCTTCTGGCCAACTCTTTAATGGTTGAGACATCAATAGTTCGATAATGCAGATAGGCATTTAATTGGGGTAGATCGCGAGCAATAAATGCTCGATCTACATAAACTGAGTTACCAGCAAGGGGAGATTTACCAGCGGTTGGGGCGTACTTTTTTAGGTAGGCGATAATTGCCTCATCTGCTTTTTCTAAGGTTGTGCCATTTGGAATTTCAGTTATTAAACCTGATTTTGTATGCATCTCCCTAACCACCTCAGCCATGGTGGCTAATTTGTCGGGATCACATTTGATCACAAGATCAACACCCTCACCCAATACATTAAGTTGGGCATCGGTGACTAAGACTGCGATCTCAACTAGGGCATCTTTATTAATATCTAATCCGGTCATCTCACAATCGACCCAGATCAGGTGTGGTAGCTCTTGGCTCATATACCGCTAGCCTATTAGGTGGCGGGGCAAAATTAGTTCACCTTTAGTTCACCTTAGTTTTACCCGCAATCCGCTCACTTAAGGCCTACTCCTAGCATGATCGGCACGTGAGCACTACCACCGCTGGGCCTAAAACCATCCCAAAACCAAGAGAGATCACAACTACTCCTAGATTTTCAGACAAGGTTTTTCGTGCAGTTGTAACAGTTGGTGGATTATCTTCGCTAGCAATTTTGGCACTTATTGCCTTTTTCTTAGTCTTTAATGGATTTGAAACTTTTCGTAGTGAAGGAATCTCTTTTTTAACTGGCTTTGAATGGGCTGATGCCATTCCAGAGGAGGGCATCGCTGCCTCATATGGAGTTGGCGCCATGTTGTATGGCACATTAGTAATTGGATTGTTAGCTTTAGTATTTGGTGTTCCAATTGCAGTTGGCACTGCATTATTTCTCTCCTACTACGCACCAGAGTGGTTAAAAAAACCGATGGTGGTAGTAATTGATGTGATGGCAGCAATTCCATCAGTTGTATTTGGATTGTGGGGATACTTTATTTTGATGCCCCATGCTGAGTACTGGGCAAAACTTATTCATAAGTATCTAGGTT
>RHBS01000105.1 GCA_010030895.1 Actinomycetota bacterium
TCTTTTTTTCAATGCGGACTGTAAAAGATACAGCAGACTTTAACTTTGACCGATTTAAGCATCTCAAAACGCGAGTTTGGGAAGGTTTTGTGAGTACATTCGACGAAATTTTTCTAGACAGGAGAGCCATATGGATCTAGTGCGATTAAGTAATATTGCTAATTACTTAACGCTAGAAAAAGACCTAGATGCAGCGGTCCAATATGTTGCTCTCAACGCCTGTGTTTCTGGAGAGCCAAGCCGTTTCTATTTAGCTCGGCTTGATAGCGACTTAACCCTCTACCACGTTGCCAGCTTTGGCTTTAGCGAAGAATTTCTCTCAAAAAACAGAGAATTCAGTTTATTGACCAATCCGTTATTGAACCAAGCCATACAAACTGAATCTGTCTTAATACGTAATCGTGATAGTCAATACCGGAAGGAATTTGCCACATTAGTCGAAACACAGGATGACTTGAAATGGAAGTCCACTGTATTTATGCCACTTCTTCCAAATTACGCAGCAACTCTATCTACCCAATACGAAGTTCCAAATGACGATACTTTTAAGAGCTACTTTGTCATGCTCAAGTCCCTCTTCAATCTATATATCCATCTCATAGATGGAATCGCGCAATCTAAAAGATCTGTAAATTCGCGCACTAAAGAACTTCTTCCAGGAACTAAACTCACAGAGCGCCAAAGCCTTATTCTTGATCTCATTAAGAGTGGAATGACTAACATTGCAATTGCCAACAAGATGGGATACTCCGAATCTCTGATTCGTCAGGAAACGATGGCGATCTATCAAAAACTTGGAATTGATGGCCGAAAAGATTTAACTCGTAATGAACTATTTGATGAGAGCCCCGATGACAAGAGCCAGGGAATACAGACTTAAGTAAGTAATGGAACCATGGAAAATTGTTGAAGCGCTTTTTTCAATATTACTTTCACGCAGTCCCAGCATCTGAAATGTAAAAATAGACGCTAGCAGCGCGTTGATGACATAGAGCCATACAGGAAGGCCTGCTGAGTAAAAAGTAATGAATGACGCCACAATCATCGCGA
>RHBS01000106.1 GCA_010030895.1 Actinomycetota bacterium
TTATTCTTTAAATCACCTTTTATTAGCAAAAAAATCTTTTAGTAGCTGAGCACACTCATCCTGTAATACTCCACTTACTACCTCAATTTTAGTTAGAGCTCTTGAATCTCTAATTAAATCCCAGACCGATCCAACAGCTCCTGCCTTTTCATCAAAGGCGCCAAATACCAGACGTGAAAATCTACTTTGCGCAATCGCACCAGCACACATTGCACATGGCTCAAGTGTCACCACCAAGGTTAGATCATCAAATCGATAGGAGTTTAGATTTTTTGCTGCATCTTTAATTGCCATAAGCTCTGCATGCGCTAGTGGATCATTACTTTTTTCCCGCTCATTTTTACCTCTACCAATAATCTCACCCATTTGATTTACAACTAGCGCCCCAACTGGCACATCATTATGTAATTGAGCTTGATCTGCTAATTGCAGAGCATTACTCATTAGTAATTTGTAATCCACTAATTACTTTCAATCACCTGATTAAATTGTTCACCAAAACCTAATCTATTTGCAATCGCCTCTAATTGTTCATCTGGATATAACTCTGTGTCATCTAATATGGCTAGTAACTCCATCTCACCTACTCCTAGATCTGAGAGTAGATCGATATCACCACCTGGTTGGGATTCATCCTCTTCCTCTGGATACTCTAAATCTAAAACCTCAACTAACTCTGCTGCTACCTCATAATCTAAGGCGTAGGTGATATCTGAGATCATCATTCGCATTTGATCTCCTAAGACTCTGGCAATAATTACAAACTCATCTTCAATTGCAATTAAAGCAATAGCGCCACCATTTGTTTGTTGACTTTTTAGCGCATCAATAATTAAGCCAATATCTCTAGTTGAGTTAAGTAACGAGGCATCCCATCTACCATCCTCATGCCAGGCAATACATCCAAAATCAACTGACACTTTAGATAACACCTCCTCGCGCTTAGATTATGCCCAAGTGGCTTTACACCCCTTATTCTCCCTTTATTCTGCAGTAATTGGTAGTAGGGCTTAGGGATTGTAGAGTTAAAGGTATGAAAATTCATATTGC
>RHBS01000012.1 GCA_010030895.1 Actinomycetota bacterium
ACTAACTACAAGCAGTTTGCTAAAGCTTTTGCTTTTCGAGTAGATATTAACCAGTAGGGCGTTGGATCTGATTTATCCTTTAACTCCACCTTAACTCCTGTTTTAACCCAGTATCGAGTGGCGGTAAAGGCCGCAGGGTCAGCATCTGCGCCTTGTAATTTTAGGAATTGACTCTTACTTAACTCCTTAACACCTTTTATGTATTTGATCTCGATCTTTGCACCTGCCACATACAACCAACCATTAATTACCACAATATCTAATCTCGTTTTTTGGTGAGCATAAATTAAGGCTGCGATCAAAATCGCAGTAATTGTTAGAGCAACGGTAAAGTTAAAGGGCGCCCAAAAGGTGAGAAAGATCGATACCACCATTACCCCTGCAAATGCCCAAAGTGATAGGGGCCAATTAATTCGCTCTGCAAACTCAGAGTTACGATTCGATCTAGCCATGGAAGTAAGGATACGCTTTGGCAATGAGTCGTATTGCCTCAACCACTCCGCCAGCTGATGCAGTAATGCCAACTCGCCATTTGAAAGCACCTGCAGTTGGCTCTCAAATTCCATCACACTTTGGTCATTGTTTTGGCTGTGGTGAGTTACATCAAAGCGGTTTACATCTAGTAGCTATTGCGGGAGATGGTTTAGATTTAACTGGGAAGTTTACAGTGACTGAAAATCATCAGGGTGCACCAGGTTTAGCTCATGGCGGATTACTCTCATTAGCCTTTGATGAGGCGTTAGGAAAATTGATGTGGTTAATTAGAACTCCAGCGGTAACTGGCAGATTAGAGACTGATTTCTTACTACCAGTTCCTATGGGTAGAACTCTTTATATTGATGCCAGAATTACCGGACAAGCGGGTCGAAAAATTTATACTCAAGCAGAGGGTAGATTAGATTCACCAACTGGGCAGATCGCAGTTAAAGCCTCAGCCCTATTTATCTCAGTACCAATGGAGCATTTTATTAAAAACTTAACCGACCAATATAAGGATCACTTAGTCAAGCACCCTGAGTTAATGGCATTTGTTGATCCAGATTTTGATATTAATCCATGAAAGAGGTTTTAATAAAGCGGTTGGATCCAGATATTCCACTGCCATCATATGCAAAGGCTGGAGATGCTGGCGCCGATCTTGCCACCCGAATAGATTTCACAATTAACCCTGGTGAGCGAATTTTAGTTCCAACTGGAATAAGTATTGCTCTTCCCGATGGTTATGTGGCATTGGTGCACCCAAGATCAGGGTTAGCCGTAAAACATGGAGTTTCAATAGTTAATACTCCAGGGACAGTTGATGCGGGTTATCGTGGGGAGCTGCAGGTAATTTTAATTAACTTAGATAAAAACAACTCCATCTCCTTTAAAAAGGGGGATCGAATCGCCCAACTTGTAATTCAACAGGTAGAGCGCGCACAATTTGTTGAGGTAAGTGAATTACCCGGCTCTGAGCGAGCTACTGGTGGATTTGGATCTACTGGCGCATGAGCTATCAAGGACATAATGAGGATAAAGATAAAATTTTATCTGCGTTAGGTGGCAAGCGAGGATTAATAGATTCTGGTCTTCCTGCCTTAATATTTTTAGCAGTATTTAATTTAACTAGTAGAGATGTAAATGCAGCGATCTATGCCGCAGTTTCAATCTCAATTGTGTTAACTGCGATTAGATTAGTAAGACGTGAAACAATTCAACATGCCTTCTCTGGTTTAATTGGGGTAGCAATATGTGCCGTATTTTCAAAACGTAGCGGCAATGCTGCTGACTTTTATCTTCCAGGACTTTATATCAATGTTGGTTACGCCTTATTGTATTTATTTACTAATTTAATTAGGTGGCCAATATTGGGAATTATGTTAGGGCCGATACTGGGGGAGAATTTTTTATGGCGAAAAGATCCAGCTAGGCTTAAGGCGTATATAACTGCTGGCTGGCTTTGGGTAGGAATGTTCTTACTTAGAGTATTAGTGCAGTATCCACTTTATAAAAGCGGGAGTGTAAATGCCCTGGGTAGTGCAAGATTAATTATGGGTTACCCATTATTTATACTTACCGCTTGGGCGACCTGGCAGGTATTAAGAAAGACTCCCACTACTAAAGCGAATTAAATAAAGCAGGACTTTAGCTTTTCTTCAGCTTTTTCCGAGGCGACAAATAATAATTCATCCCCAGCTGCAAAAACATCATGATCCTTTGGCGTTAATACATGGCCATCTCTAACTATTGCAGCTAAGGAAGCATTCTCAGGCAGCTCAACCTCACCAACTGTTTTGCCACAGCATGCTGCAGTATCTGGAAGTGTAATTTCAACTAAATTTGCCTCACCTTTTCTAAAGGAGAAGAGGCGAACAACATCACCAACACTTACTGCTTCCTCAACTAATGCCGAGATAATTCTTGGAGTTGATACTGCAACATCTACTCCCCAGGATGAATCAAACATCCACTCATTCTTTGGATGATTTACTCGTGCTACAACTCTAGGAACTCCGTACTCAGTTTTACCAAGCAGTGATGCAACTAGATTTACTTTGTCATCACCAGTTGCCGCTACTAAAACTTGGCAACCATCTAATTTCGCTACATCTAATGCGGTGATCTCACAGGCATCTGCTAATAACCACTCTGCATTTGGAACTGAATCCATTTTCAAAGCCTTTGGATCCTTATCAATTAACAAGACGTAATGGCCATTTTCTAGTAACTCTCGAGCTATGGCCCGGCCGACATTGCCTGCCCCAGCGATTGCAATTCTCATTTGTTAGCCCCTGGTGATTGAGCGAGTACCGTTTCAATATTGGCAATCTCCTCTTGGCTGGCTAATACATGGACTAAATCTCCCTCTTGTAAAACTGTGTGCTCATCCGGCAATACCGCCTCACCAAGGCGAGTTATAAATGCAACTCTAGCTTTGGTATTAGCTTCAATTAGTAGTACCGATTGACCAAACCAATCCTTTTGCGGATGAACCTCTACTAATGAGATTGTGCCGGTGGCATCACGCCACTCTGATTTTGTGCCATCTGGAGTTAGCCGGCGCATAATTTGATCGGTTGTCCAAAGCACGGTGGCAACAGTTGGAATTCCAAGGCGCTGATAGATCTCAGCTCTACCTGGATCATAAATTCTTGCCACTACATTTTTTACGCCAAAATTTTCTCTGGCAACTCGGGCAGCTAAAATATTTGAGTTATCACCATTTGATACGGCGGCAAATGCATCAGCTTTTTCGATTCCAGCTTCAAGTAGAGTATCTCTATCAAATCCAACTCCAGCAATTGTGCGACCATTAAAATCAGCACCCAACCGGCGAAAGGCCTCTCGATTTTGATCAATTACCGCAACAGTGTGACCTGCCTTCTGCAGATCAACTGCCAGAGTAGATCCGACGCGGCCGCATCCCATAATTACTACATGCACAAAGCACAACTTACACCCATAGGCTCACTCCTATGGAATTGAACGCTCAAGAGCGGTTAAAAGTAGGAGAGGTTATTGAGGTCGAAATCGGACCGGTGGCACATGGCGGCCACTTTGTAGCAAGACATAACAATCAGGTTATTTTTGTTCGCCATGGTATTACTGGTGAGAAAGTTAAAATTAAAGTTACCGCAGTTAACTCAAAGATTGCCCATGCAGATGTGGTGGAGGTATTAGCTGCATCTGTCAGCAGAGTTAACCCACCATGTAGGTATGCAGGAAGGTGTGGCGGTTGCGATTTTCAACATATAGAGATCAACAAACAACGGCAATTAAAGTCTGAAGTTGTTAAAGAGCAGTTTTTAAGAATAGGAAAAATAGATTTAGCTCAACTTGGATTTGAGTTAAGTGTGGAGGAGGTAGAGCCAGTTAATGGATTACATTGGCGAACCCGAATGGATTTTGCGGTTTCACCTGGTGGCAAAATTGGATTTTTTGGCGCTCGCAGCAATGAGGTAGTCGAAATTGATGATTGTTTGATTGCAGATGAGCGGATAAATGTGAGTGAATTAGCAAAGCGAGGTTGGAAATCTGATGCCAGAGTTGAGGTCGCTGTTTCTAGCACCAACGAACTTTCAGTTGTTAGATCAGGTAGAAGTATCAGTGGACCTACTCAACTCGTAGAGCAAGTAGCAGGTAACTCATTAAAGATTTCACCGATAGCTTTTTGGCAAAGCCATCGCATCGCGCCGATCACCCTTGTTAAGGCAGTCCTATCTCAGTTAGAGATTAAGAAATCAGATCACATTTGCGACCTTTACTCTGGTGTTGGATTGTTTGCTGCTGCACTAATTAATGAAATTTCAGAGCAAGGTCTTATAACCATGATTGAGAGTGATAAAACCGCAGTTTCAGATGCGAGAAGGATTTTTGCAAATAGGAAGAATATAAAAATATTGCAAGGATTAGTTGCTCAACAACTACCAATTGTTAAGCGAGCTGATTTAATTTTACTAGACCCGCCTAGAACGGGAGCTGGAGAAATAGTAATTAAACAGATTACTAAATTTAGGCCACGTAAAATTATTTATGTCGCTTGTGATCCAGCGTCTCTGGCAAGAGATGCAAAAACTTTATTGGATTCTGGTTATAAGTTGGATCACATATCAGCCTATGATCTTTTCCCAATGACTCAGCACATCGAGTGCGTGGCTGGATTTTCGCCAGCAAAAGGCTAGGATTAGCGTAGATTTAATTAGAAAGTAGGTGTGGGGCGTTGAGTAAGGACTCATTTAAGACCAAAACCACACTTGAAGTTGCTGGTAAAAGTTATGAAATCTTTGACATAACACGATTTGAGAACGCAAAGGATCTACCTTTTAGTTTAAAGGTTTTATTAGAGAATCTACTTCGCACCGAGGATGGTGCAAACATTACAGCCGGGCAAATTGAAAAATTAGCGGCTTGGGATCCATTAGCTGAACCAGATACTGAAATTCAATTTACACCAGCTCGAGTAATTATGCAGGACTTTACTGGTGTGCCGTGCATTGTTGATCTAGCAACTATGCGCGAGGCAATAGCGGATTTAGGTGGCGACCCAGCTAAGGTAAATCCCTTGTCTCCTGCGGAGTTAGTGATTGATCACTCCGTTATTGCAGATCTGTTTGGAACTAAAGATTCATTTGAAAAAAATGTTGATATCGAATATCAGCGAAATAAAGAGCGTTATAGATTTTTAAGGTGGGGACAGACGGCCTTTGATGAATTCAAAGTAGTACCACCTGGAACTGGAATTGTTCACCAAGTAAATATTGAGTACTTGGCTAGAGTTGTTATGAATCGGGTAGTTGATGGAAAGCTTAGGGCTTATCCAGATACAGTTGTTGGAACTGATTCTCACACCACTATGGTCAATGGTTTAGGTGTGCTTGGCTGGGGAGTTGGCGGAATCGAAGCTGAAGCTGCGCTACTTGGTCAGCCAGTTTCCATGTTAATTCCAAAGGTTGTTGGATTCAAATTAAATGGTCAACTTCCTATCGGCACGACTGCAACTGATTTAGTTTTAACTATTACACAAATGTTGCGTAAGCATGGTGTGGTTGGAAAATTTGTTGAATTCTACGGCCCAGGCGTAAGTGCACTTCCTATGGCAAATCGGGCAACTATCGGCAATATGTCACCAGAGTATGGATCAACATGCGCAATATTTCCAATTGATGAAGAAACTATTAGGTATCTAAAGTTTACTGGTCGAAACAGTGAACAAATTGAATTAGTCGAAAAATATGCAAAGGCAAATGGGTTATGGCATGATCCAAAAGCATCACCAAGATACTCTGAAAAATTGGAATTAGATTTAGCAACCGTGGTGCCTTCGATAGCTGGACCAAAGCGCCCGCAAGACAAGATTTCATTGAGTGAAGCAAAAACATCTTACGAAAAGGTTTTACCAACATACTTCACCGAAAAAACAAATAAATCTAAGATAAATGTTAATGTAAATGGTAAATCAACAACTGTTACTAATGGTGATGTAGTTATTGCTTCGATTACCTCATGTACTAATACTTCAAATCCTTCAGTCATGATTGGAGCAGCATTACTAGCGAAAAAAGCGGTTGAAAAAGGTTTAAGTAGTAAGCCTTGGGTTAAAACCACTTTAGCTCCAGGCTCTAAAGTGGTTACTGATTATTATGATCGATCTGGTTTAACACCGTATATGGAGAAATTAGGATTTAATCTCGTAGGTTATGGCTGTGTCACCTGTATTGGTAACTCAGGACCACTACCAGTTGAAATAAGCAAAGCAATTAATGAGAATGATTTGGCTGTTTCAGCAGTTCTTTCAGGGAACAGAAATTTTGAAGGTCGAATATCTCCTGACGTAAAAATGAATTACTTGGCATCACCACCACTAGTGGTTGCATATGCATTAACCGGGACTATGGATCATGACTTTGATAAAGACCCAATTGGTACCGGCTCTGATGGAAGTGCTGTTTACTTGAAGGATATTTGGCCATCGACTGAGGAAATAGATCAGGTGATAAGTTCATCAATCTCGTCAGAGATGTTTACCAAAGATTACTCTTCCGTATTTGAAGGTGATAGCCGGTGGAAGTCTTTAGATACCCCAACTGGAAAAACCTTTGAATGGGATAAGAATTCTACTTATGTTAGAAAACCTCCCTACTTTGATGGCATGCCAAATCAGCCTAAACCAGTAACGGATATAAAAGGTGCAAGAGTGCTGGCGGTTTTAGGGGATTCAGTAACGACCGACCATATTTCACCTGCTGGAAATATCAAGGTTGATTCACCAGCTGGAAAATACTTGGCCGAGAATGGAATTGATAAGTCAGATTTCAACTCTTATGGATCACGTCGAGGAAATCATGAGGTTATGATTCGAGGTACATTTGCAAATATTCGACTTAAGAATTTGCTTTTAAATGGAGTTGAGGGTGGATACACAAAAAACTTTTTAGCAAATGGTGAACAGACAACTATTTACGAAGCTTCACAAGCTTATTTAAAGGCTCAAATCCCATTAGTAATCTTGGCTGGAAAAGAGTACGGATCTGGATCATCTCGGGATTGGGCAGCAAAGGGAACTGCACTTTTGGGTGTAAAAGCAGTAATTGCTGAATCCTTTGAAAGAATTCACAGATCTAATTTAATTGGAATGGGAGTACTTCCACTGCAATTTAAAGATGGTGAAACCGCTGCATCGCTTGGATTAGATGGAAGTGAAGAGTTCACAATTGTTGGTGTTGAGGAGTTAAATAAAGGGTTAACTCCTAAAGAGGTTAGTGTGACTGCAGGGAGCAAATCATTTAAGGCGCGTTTGCGCATTGATACCCCAGGTGAGGCAGATTACTATCGCCATGGTGGAATTATGCAATATGTTTTACGCTCACTACTAAATAAGTGATCGAAAAATCCAACTAGAACCTTTAAACTAACCCAATGCTTGGCGATATTAATTCTCCCGATGATTTAAAAGATCTTACCTACAATCAACTTGAGGATCTTTCTGGCGAAATTAGAAATTATTTAATTGAACAAGTTTCAAAATCTGGTGGTCACTTAGGGCCAAATCTAGGTGTGGTGGAGTTGACCATCGCTATTCATAGAGTCTTTAAATCACCAAAAGATGTTATTGTCTTTGATACTGGACATCAAAGTTATGTTCACAAATTGTTAACTGGCCGTACTTTAGGCTTTGATAAATTGCGTCAGCGTGGTGGTGTAGCTGGTTACCCAAATAGAAATGAAAGTGAACATGATGTAGTTGAAAATTCTCATGCATCAACTGCACTTTCCTGGAGTGACGGAATTGCAAAGGGTTTTGCGCTTACAAATCAGACTGAAAGAACCGTTGTTTGTGTCGTTGGTGATGGTGCACTAACTGGTGGAATGAGCTGGGAGGCCTTGAATAATATTGCCGCAAGCAAAAATGAAAAACTAGTAATAATTGTCAATGATAATGAAAGATCATATTCACCTACAATTGGTGGAGTTGCAACATATTTATCAACATTGAGGACTACTAGTGGATATGAAAGATTTTTAGAATGGGGTAAAGGAGTTCTTGAAAAAACTCCTGTAGTCGGCCAACCAATTTATGAAACCTTACATGGTGTTAAAAAAGGCATTAAAGATATTGTTGCTCCTCAGGGAATGTTTGAGGACTTGGGGCTTAAGTATTTTGGACCAGTAGATGGCCATAATATTGAAGCAGTAGAGAAGGCATTAAAAATTGCAAAAGATTTTGATGCTCCAGTTTTAGTTCATGTTATTACCGAAAAAGGTAAAGGTCATGCACCTGCTATTCAAGATGAGGCTGAAAAGTTCCATGCGGTAGGAGTGGTCGACCCTGAGACTGGCCAGCCATTAAGTAAGAGCGGAAAAAGTTGGACAAGTGTATTTGCAGATGAATTAGTAAAGATAGGTTCAGAGCGTAAAGATGTAGTTGCAATAACAGCAGCCATGATGGGACCAACGGGTTTAGATAAGTTTCAAAGGAGTTTTCCAGATCGAACCTTTGACGTAGGAATTGCAGAACAACATGCAACTACGGCTGCCGCGGGTATGGCTTATGCAGGATTACACCCTGTTTTTGCTGTGTACTCCACATTTTTAAATAGGGCCTTTGATCAATTACTACTTGATGTGGCATTACATAAAGCTGGTGTCACATTTGTATTAGATAGAGCAGGAATAACTGGAGATGATGGTCCTTCACATAATGGAATATGGGATTTAGCGCTAACTGGAATTGTTCCTACCCTTCATGTTGCAGCTCCACGCGATGGTCAACAACTTCGCGAAACCCTACGCGAAGCAATAGATATCTCAGATGCCCCTTCGTTGATTAGATTTCCAAAAGGGGCAGTAAACCCAGATATTCCGGCCTTTGAAAGGCGAGATGGTGTTGATGTTTTGTATCGAGGCGAAAGTGCTGACATTTTATTGGTAAGTGTTGGTGCATTTGCTGGGATTGCAGTAGAGGCAGCAGCCCAGGCTTATCGAGAGGGTGTGGGCGTAACCGTAATTGATCCAAGATGGGTTAAACCCTTGCCAAAATCTTTAGTCACAATGGCTCAGCGCTATAAAAGTGTTGTGGTGCTTGAGGATGGTATTAAACACGGTGGAATTGCTAGCACAATTTCAGAGCTATTTAGAGAATCCCAATTAAATGTTCCTGTTCATTCAATCGGTGTTCCTCTAACTTTTCTTGAACATGCTAAGCGAATTGAAATTTTGGAAGACCTTGGAATTACAGTTCAGAATATAACTAGATCGTTAGTTGCATGGAGTAGCAGTGACTTTGGTGTTGAAATTAAGGAAGAGATGCAACGCCCTTTGGATGAAAACGAGAACCGCAAACCGCTTCGCTAATCCCTTCCCGATCTAAGTAAGGAAGAATTCCACCAAGGTGCATTGGCCAACCAGAGCCAAGCAACATGCAAATATCAATCTCTTGTGGAGTGGCAACTACACCTTCATCAAGCATCATTTTGGCTTCAGTAGCAATTGCTTCTAACGCTCTCTGTCGCACCTGATCGGCAGTTGAGGCTTTGATGCCTTTTTCTAACAGTGCAATTGCAGCTGGATTAACGGTATTAGTGCCATTTGTATCCTTTAAATAAAATGTTTTTACTCCCTCTTTCACAAACCGTTGCATAGTGGGTGAAATCTTGTATCTCGGGCCTAGGTTCTTATTGAGAGTTTCAGCCACGTGCAATGCCACTGCTGGACCAACCAAGCCAAGCAACTCAAGTGATGACATAGGAAAGCCAAGAGGTGTCATGGCAGCATCTGCTACTTCATAAGGTGTTCCTTCGTCTATTGCGTCTGTGACCTCGCCCATAAATCTTGTTAATAGTCGGTTGACTACAAAAGCTGGCGCATCTTTAACAATTACCATGGTCTTCTTTAACTCTTTGCCGACATTTATTGCAGTGGCAACTGTGGCATCATCAGTTTTGGTAGTTCTAGCGACCTCGAGCAACGGCATTATTGCCACTGGATTAAAGAAATGAAATCCGATTACACGTTCTGGGTTTTTCAAGCCTTCACTCATAGCTTCTACTGAAAGAGATGAGGTATTAGTAGCTAAAATACATTCAGGAGTGATAATAGCTTCTAGATCTTTAAATAATTTTTGCTTTAATGATAACTCTTCAAAAATTGCCTCAATCACAAAATCAGCATTTGCAAAAACTTTTTGATCGGTAGAGCCTGAGATATTTCCAAGCAATCGAGAGGCTGATTCTGGAGATACCCGATTTTTATCAACTAATTTTTGAATCTCACCCTTAATCCAAGTTAACCCTTTATCAACCCGCTCTTGGTCAAGATCGGTAATAACTACTGGAACTTTTAAATTCCTCAACATAAGAAGAGCAAGCTGAGAGGCCATTAAGCCTGCGCCAACAACTCCAACCTTACTTACCTTACGAGCAAGAGCTGGCTTAGGAGCGCCTTCAACCTTCTTGCGCTTTTTCTGAATTAAATTAAATGAATATAGTGATGCCCTAAGTGGATCACTCATAACTAAATCAGCCAACACTTTAGTTTCAGCGGCAAATCCATCCCTAACTGTATTTTTTTGTGAAGCCTTAATTAACTCAAGGGCAGCAAGGGGAGAGGCAATTTCAGCACCATTGTACTTTTTAGCGACCGCAGCTTTACCAACCGCTATTGCCTTTTCATATGCAGCAGAGTCATTACTAAAATCTTTTCTATCAATCTTCTTTTTGCCACTCAAGATATCAGCTGCAAATTTAACTGACTTTTCCAAAAAATCTGCTGGTTCATAAACAGCATCTACAACTCCGAGGGCAAGTGCATCTTTAGATTTCATCATAGTGTTGTTGTTTAAAGCGTTTGAAATAATTACCTGCACTGCATTTTCTGGTCCAATTAATTTAGGAAGTAATGTTGCTCCTCCCCAGCCTGGAACTAATCCCAAAAAGCATTCAGGTAATGCAGTAAATGCCGTAGTGGCAAGTGTGCGATAGTGGCAGTTAAGTCCAACCTCAAGTCCACCTCCCAGTGCTAATCCATTTATAAAGGCAAAGGTAGGTTTTTTACTCTCATGAAGTTTAAGAAATACCTCATGCCCTAAATCTCCGATAGCAATCGCCTGTGCTTTATCTTTTAGGAAACTCATTGCAGATAGATCTGCACCAGCAGCAAAAATAAATGGTTTGCCAGTAACGGCAATTGCAACTGCAGCTGATTTAGTTGCTTCATCTATTGCATTTGCTAGTGATTGTAATGAAGCAGCACCAAAGGTATTTGGCCGTGTGTGATCAGACCCATTATCTAAAGTGATTAATGCTAACTCGCCATTATGACCAAAGGGAGCAAGTGAAACCATGCGTAAGAGCGCATTAGTTACAACTTCATCGGGTGCTCCAACCAATGTTGTGCTCTCAGTCATTATTTACCGCCTGTGTAGTTTGGGTTTTCCCAAATAATTGTGCCACCCATGCCGAGCCCAATACACATTGTTGTAATCCCATAACGTACCTCTGGATGATCTTTGAATCCGTTTGCTAAGTTAAGAATTAATCTAACTCCAGATGAAGCCAGCGGATGGCCAACTGCAATAGCGCCACCGTAAATATTGACTCGCTTATCATCATCGGCAATACCAAAATGATCTAAGAAAGATAAAACTTGGATGGCAAAGGCTTCATTTACTTCAAATAAGCCAATATCGGAGATATCTAAACCTGCCTTTTTTAGAGCTTTTATTGTGCTTGGAACTGGGCCATATCCCATAATCTCTGGCTCTACTCCAGCAAAAGCAAATGAAACTAATTTTGCTTTTATTGGAAGATTTAACTCTTTTGCTTTATTTTCAGATGCCAATATTGCTGCGGTTGCGCCATCATTTAAACCAGCTGCATTTCCGGCAGTAACTCGACCAGATGGACGAAATGGAGTTTTAAGTGCAGCTAATGCCTCAAGAGTGGTCTGCGGTCTTGGTGGTTCATCAACTGTTGCTACGCCCCATCCAAGTTCAGTAGTTCTGGTGGCAACTGGGATCAGATCAGGTTGAATCTTATTAGCGCTATATGCGGCAGCAGTTTTTTGTTGTGAGGCTAATGAGTACTTATCGGCTCGCTCTTTGGTTAGGTGAGGAAATTTGTCATGCAATCTTTCGGCAGTGGCGCCCATCTGTAATGCATCAGTATCAACAATTTTTTCAGCTAGATATCTTGGATTTGGATCAATACCATCTCCCATTGGATGATTTCCCATATGCTCAACGCCACCGGCAATAGCCAAATCGTAAGCTCCCATATTTATACTGCCTGCAATAGTGGTAACTGCGGTTAAAGCACCAGCACACCACCTATCAATTGAATAGCCAGGAACTGTATTAGGTATACCAGCCAAAATTGATACTGATCTACCAATATTCATTCCTTGATCACCTGTTTGTGTAGCTGCTGCAATTGCAACATCATCAATTTGATCTAGTGGAATATTTGGATTGCGCTCTAACAAGCCTCGAATGCAACGAACCATAATGTCATCTGCTCTAGTTTGGGCATATAAAGAACCAGCTTTACCAAAGGGCGTTCTAACCGCATCAACTAATACAACATTGGTTTTGGCAGTTGCACTTTTACTCATTTTCGACCCCTAGCTCGTAAACACAAATATAGGGGTTAGGTTACTCGCCAGTAGGGAAATTGGGTAGTGGGAAGTCAATGCTCAGTTGTAGGTTTTATGGATCTCACCCATTAAATGATCTAAGTAGGTTTATTGCTCACTCTCTAAAGCAGGCTCATCTTCTTGCGCTTCAGCAATAACTATTGGCTCAGTTTGGCCGATTGCATTTTTTAATGGCGCTAAGACCTGCCCAATTTGCCAATCTCTAGCACCATATTTATTTAATTCACTGATAATAAACTCCTGATACCCACTTTCACTTTTTGGTGGTTCTTGCCAACACACCCTTCGAACAAACTCAGGTGTAATTAGATTTTCAACAGGAATTTTTAACTCTGCTGCCAGATTTATCAAATGAGATCTGGCATGAGTCAATCTGGCATAACCAATTGGATTTTTTTCTTTCCAAACTCGAATAGGAGGCAAGTTATTTGAAGGGACTTTATACTCTGGCTGCTGATCGATCGGCGTTAATAGTGCATTGGATAAGACTTTAAGCCAGCGGCCAAAAGGTGGAGATTCTAATTTAGTTCGCCAACCAATAACCTTTGCAACCGCTTCCAATTCTTTTGGGCGTGTTAGAGCTAATTCAATAATGGCTTCATCACCAAGGACTCGACCAGGTGCTAGATCTAATTCTGCAGCTAATTCATCCCTTGATAACCAAAGATCTCTAACAATCGTTAGCGTCAATCGATCCCTGACCTTATGCATTCCTGAAGTTCTACGCCAACGATCTGGCTTTGGCTTATCCGAAAATTGATAATTATCAAAGCTATTTAATATTGAGGAAAAATCCTGTTTTGCCCAGTGTAGTTTGTTTTGTTCTGCCAATAAATTTTCAACCGCATCCTTTATCTCAAGAAGAATATCTACATCAAGTGCTGCGTAGTTCAACCATTCAGGCTTTAATGGTCTTATCGACCAATCAACTGCCGAGTGCTCCTTTGCTAATTGAATCTCTAGCAAGTTTTCAGCTAATGGTCCTAGCCCAACTCTTTCACACCCGGCAATTCTGGCGCCAAGTTCGGTGTCGAAAAGGAGCTTTGGTTTTAACCCAACCCCTATCAAGCAGGGCAGATCTTGGGTACTGGCATGTATAACCCAAACTGAGTTAGCAAAATTATTATTAAATTCCTGCCAAAGATTTGAATTCAATAACGGAATTGGATCTATTAAGTGTAGGCCGCCACCTCTTCGAAAAATTTGAATCAGATAAGCCCTTTGACTATAACGATAACCAGAGGCTCGCTCAGCATCAATTGCGATATCACCTGAGCCCTTGGCTAATTCAGCAATCGCCCTTGCAAAAGCACTTTCGTTTTCAATTAGTTCTGGTGTTCCATTTCTTGGAACAAGTAGCGGAGTTACCATTAAATACTAAATTTTACGAGAAATTGAAGAAACACCTTCAGGAATTGGTTCTAGTCCTGCCGTCATACCGAGTAACTCTAACCAGGCATTTACATTATTAACCAACTGCGACTGATTAGTTGGAGTCCAAGAAGCTCGAATCTCAATTTCAGAATCTTCATCCTTATCCTCTAAATCTCCAAAAGATGCGCTTGCAACTCTAGTTACAGTTCCACTTGCAGCGACATATTCACAATCAAATTTTTTTAAAGACTCCATTAACCAAGCCCAACCAATTTCTGGAAGCAATGGATCAGAGGCCATCTCAACATCAATTGCTGCTCTAGTAAAAGTCACAAATCTCCACTGTCCGGCCCAACCATCTTGTCCATTTGGATCGTGCAATAAAACTAATCTGCCGGTAGCTGCATCCTCTAAGACATCGGCAGTTAAGGCAATGGCATGTGGTGCAAGCTTTTGTGGTGCAGGAACAATTTCTAAAAGAATTTCACTCCTTGGCTTTAATGCCAAAATTGGCGCAACTAATTGTTCAAAATTTGAGGTCACTACCTAAGGATAAATTGAATAGATGATAACTAAGTGAAGGCGCGAGGAAGGTAAGTAAAGTTATATATTTTTCCTAGTAGTATTACCCAAATGGCCTCTTTGTTAGCACTGTTATCCTCGATTTTATGGGGGACTGCAGATTTTTTTGGCGGTAAATTATCCAAGAAGTACCAGGCATTAGCGGTAACTGCGGTTTCACAAGCTTTTGGCTTACTTACCGGAATCATAATAATTTTAGTAAGTTCTGCTTGGCTTAAGCCCGCATTGGGTTGGGACAATTACTTTATCTCTGGAGTACTTGCCGGTTTATTTGGTTTTGTAGGTTTGATTGCCTTTTACTCAGGCTTAGCTACTGGTCGCATGGGAGTTGTTTCACCGATTGCATCACTGAGTGTACTAATTCCATTAACTATTGCTTTTATTACTGGCGAAAAACCAAACTCAACTCAGATTTTAGGAATGAGTATTGCCCTACTTGGAGCATTTTGCGCAAGTGGTCCAGAAGTAAAAGGTGGTGTTGCTATCAAACCTGTTATTTTGGCAATTATTGCCGCATTTGGATTTGGATTAGCAGTTGCTTTTATAGCTAAAGGTTCAGCTTCAAGTGCAATTATGACTATGACTACGATGCGTTTTACAACATTTTTCATAGCGCTCTTTTTATTTGCCAAATATCGAACCTTTGGTGGTTTTACAAAGAAAGATCTTCCTTTGTTGATTGGAGTTGGCGCGGCGGATTTTATTGCAAATTTACTTTTAGGTGTGGCGACTACGAAAGGTCTTGTATCCCTTGCAGTAGTTTTGGGGTCATTATTCCCAATAGTTACCGCCTTACTTGCCTTTAAATTATTACATGAAAGATTGCATAAAATTCAGTATTTGGGAATTGTATTTGCAATTATTGGAGTAGCTGTAATTTCCTTAGGATAGTTTTTTGTAATGCCTAAATTCATATTGCTCTGCAATCTCTTTATTTATTAATTTAAAGCTCTTGGTTAACTCCTCAATACTTATTCTATTATCACCGACTTTACTTAAACTCACTGTTAAATATAACTCATCAACTAAAGACTCCTTAATCATTGCTAGAAGAAGTTTTGGACCAGATTCAATTAATACATTTATCGGTACCTGTTCGCTATTACTTTTAAAATCCTTTGCAACCTCAGCAATTAGCTCGGATGGGGTTAGCTGGAATTGTTTTGCCAATTGATTCTTAGGTTGTAATTTAATTTTGGAATGGGTCAAAATATAGAGCGGAACTGGCGTTCGTTTATAAGGCTCACGTCGTGCCGTATTACCACCAATTACTATCAGATCCGATTTCTGTCTAAGTTGTTGAAATCGCCTGCGATCCTCATCATTTGATAACCCCATTGAAGAGCCATTTATTGATGTTGAGCCATCGGATCCCACAATGAGATTTGCGCTTACTTTGACCAGATTCATAAGTTAAGGGTACTGATTGTCAGTGGGTTGGTTTAACCTCTGATCATGATAATAAATTGTGATAGTTGCATTATGCGCAATATTGCCTGCAATGATTGCGTTGTATCCGTTCTCTTAAATATAAAGCCACTTCCAGGCAAAAATGCAGAGTTTTCAACGCAAGATGAGGTTGCAATAGGCCACCTTTCTCAAGCTGGTTTGATTCCTCCGCTTCGATATAAGCGACACCGAGCAAGTGATCCAAAATTGAGAAATTTGGGATAAATTCAAATAAATATTGGAAATTCAAGGTAATTCTCAGCACCCTACGCATGGGTTGGGTTGAGTTCTTAAGGAGCAACTGGTTAGCCTTTAGAAATGAGATTTCCTCCTCGAGCATATTTGGCATTGATTGTTGCCACCGGAGTTTTGTTTCCAATTCCAGCAAACGCAGCACCATCACTTATAGAAGTACAGGCACGAGTTAGAGATCTTGAAGAACAGGCCACTACAGCTGCTGAAGGTGCTCAAGAAGCCAAAGTGCAATTAGCAAAATTAAATAAAACCTTAGGTGCCGTCCAACAAAAAGCTAGTCAGCAGGGTGAATCAATAAAGCAAATGAATAAAGTTATTGGAGCAATTGCAGCTGAGCAGTATAAGTCTGGCCCGTTAAGCCAATCCCTTGAGTTATTGTTCTCGACTGATCCACAGTTATACCTATCTTCAGCAGGATCTTTAGAAGCGCTAACTCGCAAGAAGAGTGAGGATTTAAAGAAATTTTCTGTTGCAACACAACGATTGAATGCAACCACATTTACAGTAAGTGACAAGTTAGCCTTGGTAAAGGCGGCTGAGTCTAAGTTTAAAAAACAACTAGCAATTGCAAACTCAAAATTAG
The DNA here is from genome assembly GCA_010030895.1 of Actinomycetota bacterium. GTDB lineage: Bacteria > Actinomycetota > Actinomycetes > Nanopelagicales > Nanopelagicaceae > Nanopelagicus. Next base: position 16,871 of record RHBS01000012.1, read on the forward strand.
CTGAAGCAGAGGAATTACTGGCGAAACTAACTGCTGCAGAGCGCGAGCGTCTGGCAAAGTTAAATTCAGATCAGGAGGATGCCGACCAACTCAATTCTTTAGCAGAAGGTGGTAAGTACGCCGGGGTTTCAGGTAGAGCTGGAATAGCAATCAAGTACGCACTTGCTCAAATTGGTGATAAGTATGTCTTTGGCGCCGCAGGAATGACCTACTGGGATTGTTCTGGACTAACAATGCGAGCATTTAATGCCGCAGGCGTCTCCTTACCCCATTCATCAAGAGCTCAATACAGGTATGGAAAAGCAATTCCAAGAAATCAATTACAGCCTGGAGATCTAGTATTTTTTGGAAAGCCAATCTCACATGTGGCAATTTACTTAGGTCCAGATCGAATGTTGCATGCACCACGAAAGGGAAGCCGAGTAAAGATTGCAAATATGAATATGGGCAAGAAGCCGTATATCGGAGCTCGCCGTTTATAACAACGAAAAAGTACTTTTAATAACAAATGATTTAGGGCCGCGAGCAGGTGGCATTGAAACATTTATTTTGGGTCTAATAGAAGGCTTGCCAAAAAACTCATTAATTATCTACACATCGACTCAACCTGGATATCAAGAGTTTGATCAGCAATTACTGGTCAAATACGGTGCAGTAGTTATAAGAGATCGCGCCAAAATACTACTTCCAACATTTCGTATAAGTAAGAAAGCAGCGGAAATATTAAACCAATATGGGATAAGTAGAGTTTGGTTTGGTGCAGCAGCCCCACTTGCGTTGATGGCTAATAGATTAAGATCGGCCGGCGCCACGCATATTGTGGCTTTAACCCATGGACATGAGTTGTGGTGGGCAAAGGTTTTTGGGTTAAAGACTCTAATGCGAAAAATAGTGAAAGATACTGATCACTTGGGGTATTTAGCAGATTACACTCGAAGTGTTTTAATTAAAATAGGAGATCCAAATAAATTTGTACAGATTGCGCCTGGAATTGATACTACTTACTTCACTCCACGATTAAAAAATTCTGAACTGGTAGTAAAACATAAATTAGAAGGACGTAGAGTTATTGTCTGTGTTGGTCGCTTAGTTCATCGTAAAGGTCAAGATCAATTAATCAAATCGCTTCCCAAAATTATCAAGGAATTTCCAGATACTGTATTACTTTTTGTAGGGGATGGACCAATAAAATCAATGTTAAAAAATTCTGCAAGGCAATTAGGAGTTACAAACAATATTGTATTTGCGGGCAAGGTTTCACATAACCAGTTAGCAGATTACATTTGTTTGGGTGATATATTTGCAATGCCAGTTAGATCAAGATTTTTTGGATTAGAGGTTGAAGGTCTTGGAATTGTTTATCTTGAGGCAAGTGCATGTGGACTACCAGTAATTGCCGGTAATTCCGGTGGGGCACCTGATGCGGTCATTGAGAATGTGACTGGTTTGATTATCGATGGCACCAAAGATGATCAAATCTCCAATGCAATTTGCAGATTACTAAGAAATCCAACTGATTCAAAGAAAATGGGGGAAGCTGGTCGGGGATGGGTAATTGAAAATTGGAAGCGAGATCATTGGTCAGCTAAATTTAATGAGTTACTTTTCAAAAATTAATCCTGCGGAGATTGCAATACCTACAGCTTGAGCTCTATTTGTTGCTCCCAGCTTTTTATAGATGGATGCAAGGTGAGTTTTAATAGTTGCCTCAGTTAGAAACAGCAGGCTTGCGATATTAGCGGCTGTGGCTCCAGTAGGTAGGTGGGTAAGTACCTCAATTTCTCGTGGTGAGAGTTTGAAATCACGTTTTTTAACTGGAGATTTAAATTCGCCAGCTTTTAAAAAAATTTGATCTTCACTACCAAGGCAGTTTAGAACTTCAATCAAGTTTTCAATCGGCGCACCCTTCGTAACATAGGCAGATGCACCCGCAGCTTTTGCTACCCCTAAAGATTCAAGATCACTTTGCATCGTCAAAACAACAAATTTGCAATCTAATTTTGTTGAAACTGTTCTTTTAACCAAATCAATTCCATTACTATTTCCAAGGTTTATATCAACTATACATATTTGTGGAATAGTTGAATTAATGACAGCCCAGCCTTCAGTTGTTGAAGCAGCTTCACCTACTATTTCAAAACCATTTTTACCCAGGGCATTGGCCAATCCACTTCGGATAAGTGGATGATCATCGACTAACACAACTTTCACGGATTAAATCTAATCCCAATCTTGGTTCCCTTAGAATCACAATCCACATCAAGTTCGGCGCCAATTAGATGCAGGCGTTCCCTAACTCCAATAAGGCCATAGGATTTTTCTTTAGAGTCGATACCGCCATTACCATCATCAGTTACCAATATTTGGCTGGGTAAAAGTTCAATTTTGATTTGGGCACAATTTGCGTGGCGCTTAGCATTGATAATTAATTCTCTAATTACTCGTACCAATTCAAACTTGATAGATGAGCTTATTTCTATTTGCCCAGTAACCTCGAATTTAATTGAAGTATTGAACAAAATTGATTCAGCCTGTTCAGAAATAACTTGGTCAAAACTTTTTATAGACTCTGTACGTAATTGAAAGATTTCATCTCTAACCTGATTAATTAATCCACTCAACGTAAATCTAATATCACGAATAATTCTTCGATTCTTATTATCTAATGCAGGATCACCTACAACTTGATCTAACTGATAGCCAACCGCAGCTAGCTCTTGGGCCAAGCCATCATGAAGCTCTCGGGCTAACCGGGATCGTTCAGAGTTAGGCGAAGAGTTCATCAATCTCGCGAGCAAATTGCTGCGAAACTACATGTCGCTTAACTGAAAGTTTTGCAGTTAGCTGTCCACCGGCAATAGTGAAATCAACCGGCAAAATTGTAAATTTTCTGATTGATTCCGCTCGACTTACTGCTTTATTAGTTTCGTCAACAGCAGTTTGAATTACTGCCAATAAAGTTGGATCCTTTGTAAGTTCTTCAATCGTTGCATTCTCTTTTTTGTTTGCAACTGCCCAAGGTTTGATTGAATCAGGATCTAACGTAATTAATGCGGCAATAAATGGTTTATTGTCACCTACAACCATGCACTGGCTAATCAGTGGGTGTGAGCGAAGGCGATCTTCAAGTACTGCAGGGGCAACATTCTTACCACCAGCAGTTACGATTAACTCTTTCTTTCTTCCAGTGATTGATAGGTATCCCTCTTCATCTAATTGGCCGAGATCTCCAGATTTGAAGTAACCATCTGAGGTAAATACCTCGGCATTTGCTGCATCATTTTGCCAGTACCCATTCATAACAATAGGGCCTTTAATTAAAACCTCGCCATCATCAGCGATCTTTATTGTTGTTCCTGGAATTGGTTTACCAACAGATCCCACCTTATGTGCTTGCGTTAGGTTTAGAGTTGCACCTGCCGTAGTTTCGGTTAATCCATATCCTTCTAAAACTCTAATTCCGGCACCGCGATAAAAATGGCCTAATCTAGATCCAAGTGGAGCTCCACCAGATATTGCAGCCTCTACTCTGCCACCAAGACCTGCGCGAATTTTGGAATAAACCAATTTATCAAATAATCCATGTTGAAATTTAAGTAGTGGTGAAACCTTTTTACTATCAAGAGATTTGCTGTAAGCAATAGCGACCTCTGCTGCTTTGTGAAAGATCTTTCCTTTACCAGCGGCCTCCGCTTTGGCTTCAGCACCATTATAAATTTTTTCAAATATACGAGGAACTGCAAGCACGAATGTTGGTTTAAAGGATGCCAAATCTGCAGGTAACTTAGTTAAGTCACTGCAGTGTGCAAGATGTAATCCGGCAGTAATCGATCCAATCTGTACCATTCGGCCAAAAACGTGTGCCACTGGCAAAAATAAAAGAGTTGAGCCACCTGGCTTCAAAAATAGATCACTTGCACCATTTACAACATTGCCACACTCAGATAGAAAATTTCCATGAGTTAATTGCACACCTTTAGGTTTTCCAGTTGTACCAGAGGTATAAATAAGCGTTGCCAGAGTCTCTGGCTTAAGTGCCTCTCTACGTTTTGCTATCTCTTCGTCGCTTACACCTTTACCCTCATGGGTGAGAGTGGCGAGTGCGTTGTAGGTAATGTTCCAAATATTCTTGCAACCAGAGGGCATAACTGGTGTGACTAATTCAGCCAGAGCCGGAGTTTCGACAATTATTGCTACAGCTGCAGAATCGGTAAGAATCCATTCAACCTGTTCAGCACTTGAGGTTTCATAAATTGGAACTGGAACAGCTCCGGCATACCAAATTGCAAAATCTAATACTGTCCACTCATATCGTGTCTTTGCCATAATTGCTACACGATCACCAAATTTAATTCCAGAGGCAATTAAACCTTTGGCTACTGCCTTTATCTCCTCTTCATACTCTTTTGCAGTTACTGCCTGCCAACCATTTCCAAGAGGGCGGGAGACTATTACCCGCTCTGGTTCAAACCATGCCCGCTCTGCAATTAGGTTAGTTAGATTGCCCGATACTGCCGCTGGGATAATTGCTGGAACACTCACCTGATTCATGGGCACACGCTACCTGTTGGTGGGGTGTTTTTCTAGACCCGATAACCTTTTTTATGAGTGTCAATTATGGGTATTACTTCGCGGTAGCCTTACGCCATGTCTAATCCAACTACCTCAACTATTTCGATTGCCGCAACCGCAGATGATGTCAGAGCGGTTTTATTTGATATTGCAAATTATCCAACCTGGTCAACATCCTTCAAATCTGCAACAGTAATTGAGTCTGATGCGCAAGGTCGACCTACTCAGGTAAAACTCAGCGTTGATGCGGGAGCTTTAAAAGATAAGCCAACTTTAAATTATGACTGGTCTGGTTATCCAGATCGAGTAGATTTTTCGCTAGAGGATGCTGATTTATTAACTGATATGACCGGTGCTTATATTGTTAAAGATAATGGTGATGAAACTGAGGTTACTTTTGAACTAACAGTTGCACTTTCAATGCCAGTGCCAGAGATGATGCGTACAAAAGCTGAGAAAGCAACAATTGATTTGGCTTTAAAGCAGTTAAAGGAAAAATTAGAAAATTAATTTAAGCGTGCAGATTCCTAGATCAGCTTTAACAATTGGCATTGATATCGGAGGCACCAAGGTATCAGCTGGAGTAGTCGATGCAGATGGAAATATTATTGCATCAGATCGAAGACCAACTCCCATATCTGGCGGTCTGGAATTAATCCAAACGATAATAGAGTTAATTAAATCTTTTCAGTCAAGGTATGAAATAGCTGGTATTGGAATAAGCGTAGCTGCACTTATATCTGCTGATCAAGGCACAATTGTTGGTGCTCCTAATATAGCAAACTTAAGTAAATTAAATTTTGTTGCTGAAATAAAAAAGTTTTTTAACTTACCAGTAATTGCGGAGAATGATGCAAACTCTGCGATGTGGGCAGAGTACAAATATGGAAATGCTAAAAATTTTAATCCGGTAATGTTTTTTATTATTGGTACTGGAATGGGTGGTGGTTTAGTCATTGATGGTAAATTATTCAAAGGTGCAAACGGCATCGGAGCAGAGTTTGGCCACATGATTGTTCAGCCAAATGGCATCAAATGTGGCTGTGGGGCCTTTGGCTGCATAGAACAGTACGCATCTGGAAGTGCACTCATGCGCTATGCCAATGAAGAGATGAAATTGGACTCAGCCCAGGCAAATGAGTTACTCAGGTTTACAGCGGGCACAGGTGAAATTACAGGTTCAGTCTTAACTGCGGCAGCAAAGCAGGGCAATAAAATTGCATTATCGGCATTTAATAAACAAGCTGATTGGCTTGGCTCTGCATGTGCTTCTTACACACTGCTACTAGATCCACAAGCAATTGTTATTGGTGGTGGAGTGGTAGATGCAGGTGAACTTTTTCTCAACTTAGTTAGAAATTCGATGGAGAAATATATGCCTTTTGCTGGTACTCATTTACTGCCAAAAATTATTGCTGCAAAATTTGGTAATGATGCCGGATTAATTGGCGCAGCAGAGCTGGTTAGAGGCTAGTCCCATCATCAAAATTATCTTCAGCTCTTGCAGTTCGCCAGATAATGGTCGCAATCGAACCAAGGATTCCTAAAACTGCTGGCCAACTTCCAAAAATTTCAAAATCAGTTATCAGGTATGTAACTAGATATAAGCCACTTGCAAGCAAAAGTGATATCGAAAATCTTTGCATCGAATCTAATTTAATTGGCTTGGGATTTGGAGGTACAAATCTCTCAGTGACCTCAATTTGGTCTAGTTGGTCTAGATAGGTAGTCGGTGCAGATTCATCCAAAGATAGTGATGAAACAATTGAATCAAACTCTGCATCAACTAGATCTAAGTCACTAAACTCAGAGGAGCGTTTAAGCTTACCTGCAAGCACATCTTCGATGAAGGACTTACTTTCAAAATTTAAAATATCCAAATCGTAATCTAATGGGACATTATGAAAAGATTTATCAAAAACTACCTCTCTAATATCTGCGGATGAAACATTATCAACAATTGTAAATGAATTTTCTGGATCAACTGCATGATCGTTATCTGAATAAGCAACAAGCAAAGGTAGATCGATTAGATATAAATCTTTCTCTACACTTTTCCAAAGCATTCGAAGTGAATCTAATGCTTTAAGTGGCGTGCGGCCATAGCTATGTTTTGGTGGATGTGGTTTAGCTATATCAGTAGGTCCTTTTTTGATTGAAGGAACTATATATTTAAGCAGGGGAGTAAGTTTTAGAATAAATCTGCGATCATGAATAGATGCGTTAAGTAAGATTAAACCTTCAATCTCACTGCCACGGATTTGCGCTAATTTAAGTGCTAATGCACCCCCCATTGAAAAACCTGCAATAAATATACGAGTACACGTGTTCTGCAATTCGATAAATGCTTGCTCAACTTTCTTGTACCAATCTTGCCAATTGCTCTCATTCATTTCCTGCCACGTTGTGCCATGCCCTGGTAGACAAGGTGTACTTACTGTGTAGCCTTGTTGATTAAAGAATTCAGCCCAAGGTTTTACAGTTACTGGGGAACCTGTAAAACCATGAATTACTAGCACACCAATTTTTCCACCAGCAAGGGTAAATCCAGCTGAGTTTGGAATTGAATTCACGCTCAGATGGTGTCATAGATTGGCTGAGCCACTAAATTAGCCCCGTGCCGTACAAGATATTGAAATCCTTCTTAATCCCAATTTTGATGTTTATTTTTAGACCAAAGGTCACTGGGTTGCGCCATGTGCCAAGTAATGGACCAGTAATAATTGCTTCAAACCACCTCTCCTTTAGCGATTCAATTTTTATGCCTCTAGTGGTCACCCGAAAAGTTACATTTTTGGCTAAGAGTGAGTACTTCACCTCACCTGGAATTAAGGGTTTTATAAAGAAGTTGACCTTTATTGCCTTAGGTCAGGTTCCAATTGATAGATCAGGTGGAAAGCGAAGTGAAGCTGCATTGTTAACTGGATTACGCCTTCTTCGTGAGAATCAATGTTTAGGAATTTATCCTGAAGGCACAAGATCACCGGATGGTCGGTTGTATAAAGGTCGAACCGGTATTGCCAGAATGGCAATCGAATCTGCTGCCCCAGTAATCCCTGTTGCAATGTTTAATACCGCAGAAATTCAACCAACTGGTCAGGTAGTTCCAAAGGTAAGAAGAGTTGAGATGGTCTTTGGAGAGCCGATGTACTTTAGTGGTGACTCTAGCGACCAAAGTGTATTACGTGATGTCACAAATCAAATTATGGAAAAAATTGCTGAACTTTCTAAACAGGAGTATGTACCAAATATGTATGCATCAGAGGCAAAGGATGCAATAAAAAAAAGTAAAGAAGAAGATGAGAATCAGATTGAATCTGACGAAGATTGATTTATTGGGGTCCAATAAACTCTCTGCGCGCAGTTAAGTAATTACACATATCGCAGTTATCCTTAGCAGGTGGCATTTGACCAGAAACAACTGTAATGAAATCTGTTAATCTGGTAGCAAGTGCTGCTGGATTTCTATCTATTGGTCGCCAGGTGTGCTTAAGTTTTAAACCAAAACCTTTATTAACATCACCGGCTGGCTCAAGCAGTGACCAGACCAGTAATCCCATGAGGGAAACTTTCTTCGCATCCCCAGTTGCCGGATTTTCAAGTGCAAATGCATATGCTTCTAATTGCGGCTGGTATAAATCGGTTTTGTCTGAATCTTTTGCTTGAAACTTACAATCAACAATTCCGTAAGTGCCATCTGCAAATTCAATTAGTAGATCATATTTACCCCGAATGGCATACTTTGTAGCAGCACCATTTACATTGATAAAGGAAGATTTAACCCAACCCCCAAGATCAGCAACTTTGCCTTCAGGTAGTACCGGGGCGATATCTGCAGTTGTTTTTTTAGCAAAGTAGTTTTCTTGCATATTTGCAAGATCGCCTACAAGTGGCATAAATCCTGGTGTTCGTAAGCCATGATTGTAATTAAGCCATAAACAACGGTGACAACTTCCCCATGAGAAGGTCAAATCTGAAGGCGAGATAAATTCTCTAGCATTTCCAACTGCATTTGATGAAGCCATATCTACTCTTTTCTGCGCATACACTCAATGTTATGCCCTAAGTTACTTTTCATTAAGTAGATTAAGTCTGCCTGCTACTACTGACAATCGCAGTTAGCGACATGGCAGTTATGAGGCGCTTTTTACTTGGCTAGTAACGAGGAGAGAATGGTGAAAAAGCCAAGAGCTATCATCACTACTCCTCCAAAGCGGCGCATAAATACTAATCTCTTCAAATCTCCAGAGAGCCATTGACGCACGGTGCCGGCAAGTAGGCCATATGTACCATCAGAAATCAAAGCAATTAAGGCAAAGATTGCACCTAGTAGCAATAATTGTGCCGTTATATTGTTTTTTTCTTGGTCAATAAATTGAGGCAAGATCGCTGCAAAAAAAACCACAGATTTTGGGTTTAAAACCCCTACCCAAAAACCATTTTTGACTGAGGTAAAAAATGAGGGCTTAAAACCTCCGCTACTTTGCATATCTTGAGCATCTACCTTGCTGGCTACAATTGCAGAGTATCCCAAGTAAATTAGGTAAGCACCTCCTGCCCACTGTATAGCGTTATAAAGGATTTCAGATCTTTGCAAAATGGGACCCAAACCAACCGCAACAAATACTGAAACTAAAAACATACCCAAGGCATTTCCGATTACCGTTGCAACTGCAGCTAATCTTCCCCAAGCAATTGCTCGGGCAATAGTGAAGAGAACTGATGGACCGGGAGCTAAAATGATTAGCACGGTAGCGATTAGATACTCCCATAACCGGCTGGGTACGGCACTCTCAAAAAACATGACTAAATCTTATATCGATTACTCGATAAATTATAATTTAAAGGAAAGACATATATTGCTCTATTAATATACAAAAATATTTTTAAGATGTATGACCTTGATAATTTTTGCAAAACTCTATTGGGCTTAATTTAGATTCTCAGGTCTATAGTTATTTGATCATTTGGGATTTCCTGCAATTTCATCATGTTGAGTACAAATTCGCTCACCAGCTGGGCTAATTTTTTGGTGCCTGCAGGTGATGCCTAACTTATCAAATGCCTTATCTCCAAAATATGAACGATATGCCAGCGCAAGCAAAACTCTTACATTTATATCTTTACTGGTCTTAATTGAGAAGGCTAAAGCGGCTCTGGACACAGTATTTTCAATAATTTTTTCTGTTTTGGTGGTGGCTTTTGCAATAGCAGCGTTGGTCATTCCGTCGCATAGGTGCTCACAGACTAAGTGTTCAAATGGTGTCAGCTCTCTGACTAAGACACTAAATTCCACCGTAATGCTCCTAGTTCTAGGAATATTGTGCCCCCGCAAAACAAAAAATTTCAAGAGATGGAAAATGTGTCGTTTATGCCTATTATTGGCTGATGAACTCCATATTGGATCAGCGTCAGGGCCCAATCTTGCGCCTTACTCTGAATAGACCAGAAAAGAAAAACGCAATTACCCAAGAGATGTACCAGAGTTTGGCGGATCAAATTAACCAAGCTGCTGGGGATTTTTCAATTAGAGCAGTAGTTATTGATTCAAATGGTGACTGCTTTACTTCTGGAAATGATATTAACGATTTTGCCAATAATTCACCGATGGGAGAAGGTTCTCCAGTCTTTAGCTTTCTTTTTGCTATTCATAATTTTCCTAAGCCACTGATTGCTGCGGTGAAGGGAAGAGCTGTTGGAATTGGCACCACCATGCTTTTACATTGTGATTATGTAACAGCTAATTCTGACGCCAAATTTTCGATGCCTTTTGTATCGCTAGGCCTGGTTGCAGAGGCTGGCTCTAGTTATCTTTTTCCTAAGTTGGTAGGTCATGCTAAAGCCAGTGAAATATTCCTAACCGGTCGTACATTTTCAGCAGATGAGGCATTACAAATGGGTGTTATAAATAGAGTTGGTAGTGA
>RHBS01000013.1 GCA_010030895.1 Actinomycetota bacterium
CGGGATTGAACCGGCACAGCTAGCTTGGAAGGCTAGAACTCTACCATTGAGCTACACCCGCAAAATTATTGCGTGATCTGCTACTGCACTTGCCAAGATTATCTTGTGTTGCGGTAGCAGGTCATACCTTATTACTTTGGTTAGGAGAAGGGAAAATGACCCCTTAGACTTTCACCCTTCGGGGCGTAGCGTAGTGGCTAGCGCGCCTGCTTTGGGAGCAGGAGACCGTGGGTTCGAATCCCTCCGCCCCGACCAAAGTTTATTAATTTAAAAGGGGACATGTAATTGAAAAGCACGGTTGAAAAACTTTCACCAACACGAGTTAAGCTTTCAATTGATGTTGAGTTTACTGAGCTAAAACCACATATTGATGGGGCCTATAAAACTTTAAGTGAAAAGATAAATATTCCAGGTTTTCGCAAAGGCAAAGTCCCTGCAGCCATGATTGATCAACGAGTGGGTAGAGGTGCAGTACTGGATGAGGCTATAAATGCTGCCCTTCCTACTTTTTACTCTCAAGCAGCTAAAGAAAATGATGTTTTGGTTATTGGCCGGCCAAATGTTGATATAACTGAGCTAAAAGATAATGAAAAGTTTAGTTTTACAGTTGAGGTTGATATTCGCCCAGAAATTGTCTTGCCTAAGTTTTCCGATATTAAAATTGAGGTAGATGATGTCGTAGTAACTGACAAAGATGTCGAAGATCAGATTGAGTCTTTAAGAATTAGATTTGGCACACTAACTACCGTTGAAAAATCAGTTGCAAATGGTGACTTTGTGAGTATTGATTTAGTAGCAACTAAAGATGACAAAGAAATTGAAGGTGGAAGTGCAAATGAGATCTCATATGAGGTGGGATCGGCCTCAATGATTGATGGATTAGATGAGGCTTTAGCGGGCCTTGAGGTTGGGCAAAGTAAAAGTTTTAATACTGCCCTCGTTGGAATGGCAGAGGGTGAAAAAGCTTCGGTCAAAGTTACAGTCAAGGCGGTTAAAAAGCGTGAGTTACCACCAATAGATGATGCCTTTGCGAAATTAGCTTCTGAGTTTGAAACACTTGCTGATTTAAAGGCAGATTTAACAACACGTTTAACCAAAGTCAAGGAGTTAGAGCAGGGAGCAGCAGCTAGAGATCTGCTCGTTGAAAAATTAATAAGTGAGGTTGATATTCCACTACCTGCTGAAATTATCGAGGCTGAGGTAAATGATCATTTAGAAAAAGAGGGCAGATTAGAAGATGAAAAGCATCGATCTGAGGTAAATGAAGAGGTAAAGGCGACGATTACTCGAGAATTTTTACTAGATTCAATTGTTAAAGCCGAGGAGGTATCAGTTAATGAATCCGAGTTAACTGAATACTTGGTTCGAGCTGCCAGTAGATATGGCATGACACCAGATCAATTCATTAAAGAGGTCTCCCAAGCCGGACAGATCACAACAATGGTGGCGGAGGTTGCTCGGGCAAAAGCAATCGCCCAAGTATTAGCTAAAGTGAAGATCGTTGATAAATCTGGCAAAAAAGTAGATATTCAAGCGCTAGCGCCGAAGAAGGATCCTGAGAGTAAGAGTGAATAATCGCTAACGGCGAACAGATCTCAGGCTTAATCGGGGAAGCATTTTTAGCAAAAGATTGTTAAGGTCTAGACAGTATTAAATAATAAAAAGGAGATTTCGGTGGAGCTAAGTAACACCCCACGCGCAGCAGCATCTGTTGGTGGTGGACTTGATGATCAGGTTTATCAACGTCTACTTAAAGAGCGCATCATTTTCTTAGGCTCTGTAGTTGAAGATTCAATGGCAAATGCTATTTGCGCTCAAATGTTACTGCTAGCTGCTGAAGATCCAGAGAAAGATATTTACCTTTACATAAACTCACCAGGCGGATCAATCTCTGCTGGTATGGCAATTTATGACACTATGCAATACATCAAAAATGATGTGGCAACTGTGGCGATGGGACTTGCAGCATCCATGGGACAATTTTTACTTTGCGCTGGAACTGCTGGAAAAAGATATGCCTTACCACATGCTCGCATCATGATGCATCAACCATCTGGTGGAATTGGTGGAACCGCCTCTGATATTAAAATCCAAGCAGAGCAGATGAGTTTTACAAAAAGAAGTATGGCTGAATTAATTGCATTTCATACAGGTCAAAAGCCAGAGATTATTACTGAAGACTCAGATCGGGATCGCTGGTTTACCGCAGCTGAAGCAAAAGAGTATGGCTTTGTAGATCATGTTGTTAAGTCAGCTGGTCAAGTATCTGGAAGCGGAGGAACATCACGATGAAGCCAGATATCAATAAGTTAAATGAGATCACCTCTCGTTATATTTTGCCAACGATTGAAGAGCGCACTAGTTATGGTTATAAGCGATTAGACCCGTATACAAAATTATTTGAAGAGCGAATTATTTTCCTAGGTCAAGCAATTGATGACACAGTTGCTAATGATGTCATGGCTCAGTTGTTAACTTTAGAGTCAATGGATCCAGATCGCGACATCATGATGTATATCAACTCTCCAGGTGGATCCTTTACTGCGCTAACTGCAATCTATGACACTATGCAATTTGTTCGTCCAGATGTTATGACCATTTGTCTAGGACAAGCAGCCTCTGCCGCTGCAGTTCTACTTGCTGGCGGTGCAGCAGGTAAGAGATATGCCTTAGAGCATGCGCGAATTTTGATTCATCAACCTTACTCAGAGGGCGGTGGCCAAGGATCTGATATTGAGATTCAAGCTAGAGAGATATTACGTATGCGAACATTGTTAGAGGATATGTTGGCTCGTCACTCCAAGAAGGACAAAGCCACAATTGCTAAAGATATTGAGCGCGACAAAATTCTCACCTCAGCAGAGGCTGTTGAGTACGGATTAATTGATCAGGTGCTTGCTACTCGTAAGGCAAAAGCAAAAGCTTAAATTTTTAGACGCTTTACGTAAATGCTTAACTTTGTTAATCGTTAAGTACTTTTAAAAATATATTCAATAACCCGTTTTTATCGACAATTCGCCTATAAGCGAACAGCTTTAGGCAGAAATCCCATTCAAAGTAGGTAGTTGCTGTTCTACCCTTATCTTCCTTCCCTAGTGATTTGGAGCGATTTCGGTGACTACCCGTATAGGTGAAAGTGGTGACCTACTTAAATGTTCCTTCTGCGGTAAAACGCAAAAGCAGGTAAAAAAATTAATTGCTGGCCCTGGCGTCTATATTTGCGATGAGTGTATTGATTTATGTAATGAGATTATTTTAGATGAGCTTAATGAGACCAGTTCACTTGGATTAGCAGAGTTACCAAAACCACAGGAGATTTTTGAGTTTTTAGATCAGTATGTAATTGGCCAAGACCAAGCCAAGAAATCGCTATCAGTTGCTGTTTATAACCATTACAAGCGAGTGCAATCTGGAGATTCAAGACGCGATGATGGCATAGAGCTTTCTAAAAGTAATATTTTAATTTTAGGACCAACTGGCTGCGGAAAGACTTTACTAGCTCAAACTTTAGCTCGAATGTTAAATGTCCCATTTGCTATTGCAGATGCCACAGCGCTTACAGAGGCTGGTTATGTTGGTGAAGATGTTGAGAATATTTTGCTTAAGTTAATACAGGCAGCAGATTTTGATGTTAAAAAGGCAGAGACCGGAATTATTTATATAGATGAAATTGATAAGGTCGCTAGAAAAGCTGAGAATCCCTCCATTACTAGAGATGTTTCTGGCGAGGGCGTACAACAGGCGCTACTTAAAATCCTGGAAGGAACTACCGCCTCTGTTCCACCACAAGGTGGACGTAAACATCCACACCAAGAGTTTCTTCAAATAGATACTACAAATATCTTGTTTATTGTCGGTGGTGCCTTTGCTGGACTTGAAAAGATCATTGAAAGCCGTAAGGGAAAGGCTGGGGTTGGATTTAATGCAAAATTGCAAACCATAGATGATGCGATCAAGACCGATATTTTTGCTGATGTAATGCCAGAAGATTTACTAAAGTTTGGAATGATTCCAGAGTTTATTGGTCGCCTTCCAATTATGACCAGCGTTGAAAATCTAGATCAAAAGGCGTTAATGCAGATATTAACTGAACCAAAAAATGCATTGGTTAAGCAGTATCAAAAATTATTTGAGTTAGATGAGGTTGAACTTGAGTTTTCGCATGAAGCACTTGAGGTGGTTGCAGATCTTGCAATTAAACGTGGAACTGGTGCTAGAGGATTGCGCGCAATCATGGAAGAGACTTTGCTTTCAGTAATGTATGAAGTACCAAGTAGAAAAGATATTGAAAAGGTGGTAATTACCCCGGCAGTAGTTAGAAAAGAGGAATCTCCAACTTATATACCACGCACTGCAGGTGGTCCAAAGCGGGCGGTAAAGGGTGATAAGAGTACTGAGGAAAAAAGCGCCTAAGATCAGCCCTTATGAGTGGTAATAATAAGAAAGAGTTAGCTGCCACTTTTTCACCTGCAGATATAGAAGCACCACTTTATAAAAAATGGCTTAACGCCGGTTATTTCAAAGCTAGCGCCCAATCTAAAAAACCTGCCTTTACAATTGTAATTCCACCACCAAATGTCACTGGCTCACTTCATATTGGTCACGCGTTAGATCACACTATTCAAGATCTTCTAATCCGAATGAAACGGATGAAAGGATTTGAAGCTTTGTGGCTACCAGGTATGGATCATGCTGGTATTGCAACCCAAAATGTGGTGGAGAAGCAATTAGCATCACAAGGAAAATCTCGCCATGACTTAGGCAGAGAAGCATTTATTGAAAAGGTTTGGCAATGGAAATCTGAATCTGGTGGTGCAATATTGGATCAGATGAAGCGCCTTGGCGATAGCGTGGATTGGGATCGCGAAGCATTCACTATGGATGAGAATTTAAGTAAAGCAGTTCTAACAATTTTTAAACGTTTATATGAAAAGGAATTGATTTATCGAGCAGAGCGAATAATTAATTGGTGCCCAAGGTGCTTAACTGCATTATCTGATATTGAGGTAGAACATAAGGATGATGCTGGCGAGTTTGTATCAATCAAATATGGCGATGATGATCTCAATATCACCGTTGCGACAACAAGAGCTGAGACCATGCTAGGTGATGGTGCGGTAGCGGTAAATCCAAGTGATGAACGGTATAAACATCTAATTGGTAAAAAAGTTTTGTTGCCCCTGGTTGATCGAATGATTCCAATCATTGCAGATGAGTTAGTAGATCCTGAGTTTGGTACTGGTGCAGTTAAAGTAACGGCAGCTCATGATCCAAATGATTTTGAAATGGGAATGCGCCATGGGGTTGAGCTAGTTGTAATTATGAATGAACATGGAGTGATGGCTGGTACCGGAACTAAATTTGATGGCCTAGATCGGTTTGAGGCTAGAAAAGCGGTAGTCGAAGAGTTAAGAAAATTAGGCAGAGTTGTTAATGAAAAACGTCCATATGTTCATGCAGTAGGACATTGTCAACGATGTGACACAACTGTTGAACCAAGACTTTCCAAGCAATGGTTTGTAAAGGTTGCACCGTTAGCTAAAGCTGCAGGTGATGCAGTAAGAGATGGCAGAGTAAAAATCGAACCAGATCAAATGTCACCAAGATACTTTGAGTGGGTAGATAACATGCATGATTGGTGTATCTCACGTCAGCTTTGGTGGGGCCATCGCATTCCAGTTTTTTATGGACCAAATGATGAGGTTGTAGTTTGTGGACCAGATGAGAAACCACCAGCTGGATACACCCAAGATCCCGATGTCTTAGATACCTGGTTTTCTTCAGCACTATGGCCATTTTCAACCTTGGGTTGGCCAGAGCAGAGTGAGGATTTGAAAAAGTTTTATCCAACCTCGGTATTAGTAACTGGTTATGACATTTTATTTTTTTGGGTTGCTCGAATGATGATTATGGGCTTATTTGCTATGGATGGTAAGCAGCCATTTAATGTAATAGCTCTGCATGGTTTAGTGCGTGATCAATTTGGCAAGAAGATGAGTAAGAGCCGGGGAAATACCGTTGATCCGATTGAGTTCATGGATAAGTATGGTTCCGATGCCCTGCGCTTTACCTTAGCTAGGGGTGCAAACCCTGGAACAGATCAGGCATTAGCTGAAGATTGGATAGCTGGATCTAGAAACTTCGCTACCAAGTTATGGAATGCCACCAGGTTTGCCATGATGAATGGCGCCACCATCGCAGGCGAATTACCAAATCGAAGTGATTTAAATGCAATTGATAATTGGATTCTAACTAAGTTAGACCAAACAATTGCATCTACTGATGAGTTATTTGAAAAGTTTGAGTTTGCTAAGGCTTGTGACCTTATTTATCACTTCGCTTGGGATGATTTATGTGATTGGTATCTAGAGCTCTCTAAATCTACCTTTGCAAAGGCGGATCAATCTTCAAAACAAAGTGCGCGGGTATTAGGTGAGGTTCTAGATCAACTACTTCGACTTATGCACCCTGTTATGCCATTTATTACCGAAGAGCTCTGGTGTTATTTAACTGGTGGTGAATCTTTAGTTATTGCGCAATGGCCAAAATCTAATTTATCTGCTCAAGATAATGAAGCGGTGAAGTTAGTCGAAAAAATGCAGGAAATTGTTACTGAGATTAGAAGATTTAGGAATGATCAAGGCATAAAAAGTACTGCAAAGGTAAATGCCAAATTTTCTGGCTTAAAAGAGGCTGGATTAGAAAATTACGAAGCTGCGTTAAGACATATTGTTAAGTGTGAAGATGGTGGGTCAAATTTCACAGCTAAAACTCAAATTGGAAATGTAGTCGTTGAGTTTGACTTAACAGGTGCAATTGATTTAGTAGCCGAGCGGGCCCGGCTTAGTAAGGATTTACAATCAGCCCAAAAAGATCGCGACACTGCAAAGGTTAAGTTAGAAAATGAGGGCTTCATGGCTAAGGCACCGATGGCGGTTGTAACTGAGATTCGGGAAAGGCTTTCACAAAGTAATGAAGATATTGCAAGAATTACCGCGCTTCTTGAAAAATTGCCAAAGTAAATGAGCAGTGCTGAAGATTTAGCTAATTTAGATGTAATTGAAAAAGCATTAAATAGACGCTGGCCTGAGAACAAAATAGAGCCCTCGCTAGATCGAATTTTAGCTCTGACAGATGCACTTGGATCGCCGCAATTTTCATATCCAACTATCCACTTAGCTGGAACGAATGGAAAAACTACTACCTCAAGGATGATTGATCAGTTACTTGCCGAATTAGGTTACCGAGTTGGAAGATACACCTCACCTCATCTGGAATCATTTACTGAGCGGATAAGTATTAAAGGTGAGCCGATCTCAGTTGAAAACATGATTGCTACCTACAACGATATTGCCTTGTATTTGGATTTAATTGATTCGCGTCAAACACACCCAATCTCATACTTCGAAGCCTTAACCGCTATGGCCTTTGTGGCATTTGCTGAGTATCCAGTTGATATTGGAGTTTTTGAGGCTGGAATGGGCGGGCAGTGGGATGCCACAAATGTACTCTCATCTCAAGTATCGGTGATGACGCCAATTGGCTTTGATCATATGGAGTATTTAGGAAATACCTTAGAGGAGATTGCCACAACTAAAGCTGGCATATTTAAACCTGAATCCAATGTAGTACTTTCAGCTCAAACTCCAGAGGTAGCAAAGGTATTACTAGCAAAAGCTGCAAAGGTATCCGCAAATGTATTCCGCGAAGGTGTGGAATTTTCAGTTAAAAATAGATCACTTGCAGTAGGTGGGCAAGTAATTTCACTGCATGGGATGTTTGCCGATATCGATGAAATTTACCTGCCACTTTATGGCATTCACCAAGCAAATAATGCCGCAGTGGCATTAGCTGCAGTTGAAGCATTTACACAGGTTAAGTTAGATGAAGATTTAATTAGGAGTGCCTTTAGCAAGGTTAAATCTCCTGGCAGATGTGAAATTGTTTACACCGATCCATTAGTGATAATTGATGCTGCTCACAACCCACATGGAGTTGCTGCAATTGCCCAGACAATTAATTCCGAGTTTGATTTGGAATTAGTAATAGCAGTCGTTGCCGTGTTAGCTGATAAAGATGCCGATGGAATTTTAGCTGGACTTGTAAACTCAGTTGATTACTTGGTAATTACTCAAAGTAATTCACCAAGAGCACTTTCGGCAGATCAATTATCGAAGGTGGCGTCGAGACACTTTAAAGCCGATCAAATCGAAGTAATACCTGATCTAACAGCTGCACTTACATTTGCAATTGAAAAAGCAACTCTGGCAAACCAGATTAATGAAGGGGTGGCTGCCGTTTTAGTTACCGGTTCAGTGGCTACCGCTGGAGGTGCCAGGGGTATTATCAGAAAGTTGGGAGGTAGGCGGTTATGAGAATTATGTGCGCAACCGTTTTAACTATGGAGTCGATTTTGATGGGTTTTGCACTTCTAATCGCCAAGGATCAGGCAACTTCGCTTCAAATCTGGCTTGGCGGATTACTTGCAATTTTATTTCTACTAACTGCAGGAGTTTTAAAAAGAAAAGGTGGGTACCTACTGGGAACCATTCTGCAATTTTTGGTAATCGGATATGGATTTGTTATCTCCTTGATGTTTTATATGGGTGGATTATTTGCCATCTTATGGGCGGTTGCAATTTTTCTCGGGCGAAGAGGTGAGGCGATAAAGGCGGCTTTAATCGCATCTGCAGTTAAGGATGGGCCAAAACAGCCGTAATTTTCGGCATCGGTAAAACCTGCGTAGAATAAGAAAGTGAGTTCAGAGCAAACCTTAATTTTGGTAAAACCAGATGGCGTTAAACGTGGTTTGGTTGGCGAAGTTATTGCGCGAGTTGAACGAAAAGGTTACAAAATTACAAATCTAAGAATGCTTACTGCAGATCGAAATCTTCTTGCAAAACATTATGCCGAGCATGAGGGTAAACCATTTTATGAACCATTGATGGAGTTCATGGCATCTGGACCAATTGTGGCGATGGTGGCTGAGGGTGAGCGAGTAATTGAAGGTTTTAGAAAATTAGCTGGAGCTACAGATCCAACTACGGCAGAGCCTGGAACCATTAGGGGTGATCTTGCCCGTGATCAAGGTACTAAGGTTGTTCAAAATATAGTTCACGGTTCAGACTCGCCAGAATCTGCTAGCCGTGAAATAAAGATTTTCTTTACTAACTAATAGATTATTATCCAAGTAAATAATAAGGAGAAGCAGATGGCTAAAGGTCAAAATCGGATGTCTTGGATCGGTCGCGATATGGCGGTGGATTTAGGAACAGCAAATACTTTGGTTTATGTCCGTGGCCGTGGCATTGTCCTTAATGAGCCATCAGTTGTTGCAGTCAATCAAGATACTGGCGCAATTTTGGCGGTTGGTCTTGAGGCAAAAAGAATGATTGGTAGAACTCCAGGAAATATTGTGGCAATTCGCCCGCTAAAGGATGGTGTAATTGCTGACTTTGATACTACTGAACGAATGCTTAAATACTTTATTCAAAAGGTTCATAAACGTCGCTACTTAGCAAAACCTAGAATTGTTGTTTGCGTTCCCTCTGGAATTACTGGAGTTGAACAACGGGCGGTAAAGGATGCTGGATATGCAGCAGGTGCTCGCAAGGTTTATATTATTGAAGAACCAATGGCAGCAGCTATTGGTGCTGATCTACCTATTCATGAGCCAACTGGAAATATGGTGGTAGATATCGGTGGTGGTACAACTGAAGTTGCAGTTATTTCACTGGGTGGAATTGTTGCAGCCCTTTCAATTCGTGTTGGTGGCGATGAATTAGATCAATCAATTATCAATTGGGTAAAGCGAGAGTTCTCACTGCTATTAGGTGAGCGAACCGCAGAAGAAATTAAAATGGCAATTGGTTCAGCTTTTCCACTTCCAGGTGAGCCAGATGCTGAAATTCGAGGACGTGATTTAGCTACCGGTTTGCCAAAAACTATATTGGTAACCTCAGCTGATATTCGAAAAGCGTTAGAGGAGCCAGTTTCGGCAATTGTTAATGCGGTAAAAAATACATTAGATAAGACCCCACCTGAGCTAGCCAGTGATTTGATGGATCGAGGTATCGTGCTTACTGGGGGTGGAGCGCTGCTTCGCGGCTTAGATGAAAGATTGCGCCATGAAACTGGTATGCCAATTCACATCTCCGAGCGACCATTGCAGGCAGTTGCTGAAGGTTCTGGTAAGTGTATTGAAGAGTTTGAAGCCTTAGAGAAGGTTTTAATCTCTGAACCTCGGCGTTAATTATTTGCAAGGGAGTAAGTTGTGGCTAAGAGCGGCGGTAATCGTTCGCGGCTCTTATTAGTTCTACTTTTAGTTTCCTCGCTTTTTTTAATTACTTTAGATTTACGTGGAGTCAACCTAGCAGGTGCAATTCGCGGATCAGTAGCTTCAGCCCTTTCTCCAGTTGAAAAATTGTTTTCTAATCTATTCTCACCTATTGGAAATTTAGTTGGAGATATCAGAAATTTAGGTCAGGCCAATGAAAAAATTGAGAAGTTAACCAAGGAACTTGATCAACTAAAGTCAAAAGAAATAATGGATGAGGACACAGTTGGACAACTTAGCCAATTAAGAAATGTCTTAGACCTTGCCGGAAGAGCTGATTATAAAATTGTTGCTGCCAGAGTAATTAATCGTGGATCATCTGCAACTTTCAAAGAAACTATTACTATCGATGTGGGTAGTAGCTCTGGAATTAGCAAGAATATGACGGTAATTTCAGATGGCGGTTTAGTTGGAGTTGTGAAATCTGTTAGCTCATCAACATCTATAGTGATGTTAATGAGTGATCCAACATTTAAAATTGGAGTTCGAATTGCTGGAACTCAAAGTATTGGCGTATTAAGTGGTAAGGGTGGAAACACCTACCTATTGCAATTATTAGATGCAACTGGTGAGATTAAAGTTGGCGATAAATTAGTTGCCAGAGGTAGTGAGGGCGGAAGACCTTTTGTACCAGGTGTACCAGTTGGAACAGTTATTGAGGTACAGAGTAATACCTCAGCAATAACTCAAAATGCTGATGTGAAGGCATCAGCAAATTTAAATCAAATCGGAATTGTTGCAGTGGTTGTCTCACCTCCAAAGGGTGATCCAAGAGATTCACTTATACCTAAGCCCAATCCAACTGTGACTGTTTATGTAACCCCAACCCCAACTCCATCGCCAACTAAATAAGTTATGAGCCAACTCAGAGTATTAAATACCTCCTTATTTCTTTTTGTAATTTTTCTAATTCAGGAGACCATAATTTCTCGAATTAATTTTCCCATAAATGGTTTTTCTCTCTATCTTGCAGCGCTAATGGTGCTATTAGCACTTGAGGATCGAACTGGATCCTTAGTTTTTGGATTTATCGGTGGGGTAATAATGGATTTTTCAGTAGCTGCCGATACGCCATTTGGCCAGTGGGCCTTAGTTATGACCATTATGGGTTATTTGTTTTCGATAAATAAGGAAAGTATTGGAGACTTTACAGAGACTCCAATTTTGTTTATTGGATTTATCAGTTTTGCCTCTGGATTTTGCTTATTATTTTTTGCACTTATCGGAACTCTTTTAGGTGAAGAAATGGGTGGATTGATTAGAAACTTTGGCTTAATTTTTGCCAATACCTTATGGACATTTTTAATAACCCCCATATTTTTGCCTCTAATTATTAGAATGAGAAAAGTTATGCTCACCAGCAGGGAAAAGTAATGAGTGAACGGGGAAAGATAAATTTAATTATCTTTCAGACACTTATATTCTCACTTTTGTTTGCATTATTTGGCAGACTTTTTTACCTTCAGGTTTTAGATAGTGGAAGATATCAAGATGCTGCACTAAGCATTCAAAGTAGAGATATTGTGACTCCAGCGGTAAGAGGTGCAATCACCGATATTCATGGCTCACCATTAGTTGTGGATCTACCCGGATTAGTTGTATTTGCCGATCGAAGTACTTTGGATAAACAAGAAGATAAAGGAGTCTCAGTTTTATCTAGAACCGCAAATTTATTTGCCCTGGAATACTCCGATATTTATCAGCGAACTAGGTTGTGTGGTGAGCTACCCAAAGATAATCGTGCTGGCTGTTGGAATGGCACCAGGTATCAACCGATTCCACTCGTGGGAAATGCCAACCAAGATCTAGCTCTTAAAGTTTTAGAAAATTCAGATTTATACCCTGGAATTCAAGTTCAAACCGTTCCAATTAGAAGTTATCCATCACTTGAGGGTGAAAATGTTGCGCATGTTTTAGGTTATGTGGGTGCTGTTACCGATGAAGATTTAAAAAATCCAGATAAAAATTATTATCGAAATGAAGTGGTAGGAAAAGCTGGATTAGAGGTTAAATATGATGAATTTCTTCGCGGAACCCCGGGAGTTAGAACTTTTCTTGTTAACCGCAAAGAGGTGGTAACTAAAGAGGCAAAAAATATTAAAGCTATTGCTGGAAATAATTTGATTACTAATATTGAATCTAAATTGCAATCATCGGCCGAACGGGCTTTATCAAGTGCAATTAGCCGGGCAAGAGCCTCTGGATATCGTGGTGATTCTGGAGCCGCAATTGTTATGGAGATAAAGACTGGTCGAGTTTTAGCTATGGCTTCCTACCCAACATATGATCCGGCAATCTGGCAACGCGGACTTACGGTAAAGCAGGCGAAAGATCTATTTAGCGAGAGTAAGGGTGTGCCTGCGTTGTCTCGTCCGATTCAAGGGTTATATGCACCAGCTTCAACATTTAAATCAATCTCAGTCTTAGCAGCAGCTAAAGCTGGATACTCACTCTCGGCGCGATATGACTGCCCAGCAACTGTAGATATTGGTAACAGAACTTACAAAAACTTTGGTTCAAAAGCAGCTGGCAGGATCCCACTTGATGTTGGAATTGCAATCTCTTGCGACTCACTTTGGTATCAAATTGCTTACGATGAATGGGTTAGAGATGGTGGATTACGACCAAAATCTAATCCAAATGATTACTTTTTTAAGGCTGCTAGATCCTTTGATATCGACAAATTAACTGGAGTAGACCTACCCAGTGAGTTAAAGGGTCGACTGCCTGATCGTCAGTGGAAGCAAAACTGGTATGAATCTAATAAGAATTTTTACTGCAATTATAAGCAGCGGGCTAAGAAGCAAGATTTAACTCCATATCTGATCGAAATTGCTAGAGAAAATTGTATTGATGGAAATAAAGTCAGGGCAGGTGATGCTGTTAACTTTTCAATCGGCCAGGGTGACACCCTAATTACTCCATTAAAACTTGCTGAAATTTATGCTGCGATTGGAAATAAGGGTACCTACTACAAACCTCAGATCGCTCGGGCAATTGTTGATCCTGATGGCAAAGTGATTAAAGAGTTCAAACCAGAAATTGGTGGCAAGGTTGAAGCAGAAAAAACTACTTGGGATTTTCTACATAGATCACTTCGAATGGTGGTAACTCAAGGTACGGCAGCAGGAGTTTTTTCAGGTTTTCCAGTTGAGGTAAGTGGCAAGACTGGAACAGCTCAAGTCTTTGGTAGAAATCCAAATGGCAGCGCTAAGGATGACACCTCTTGGTTTGCTGCCTATGCGCCAACTAACGATCCAAAATATGTTGTGGTAATTATGGTAAGTCAAGGTGGTTTTGGTGCCTCCACTTCTGGCGTTGCAGCTAAAGATGTGCTGGCAACATTGTTTGGAGTAACTGGTGGCAGAGTGGATCCGGAAAAAGTTATCTTTCCAAGTGGTGTTCCAAATAATATTGCTAAAGTAGATTTAATGAGAGCTGCCAAAGAAACTAAAAATGAAGTGGGATCTGGCGTTAAAATTGGGAGTGTGATTGTAAAGTGAGTCAGTCAATTAAATACCGCTCCGCCAATCGCCTAAGTTTTTCCAACTTTGATAATATTTTAAATTTGGCAGTTATTGGTTTGTTAGCGATGGGAACCCTATTAGTTTACGCTGGCACCAGAGAGTGGTTTAGATCCTATGGCTTAGATCCGGAGTATTACTTAAAGCGCCACTCGCTAAATATTTTAATTGGCGTTTTATTAGCATATGGAACCACTTTAATTGATTATCGCCTACTGCGTGCATACACCCCAGTTATTTGGCTAGTTGCTGTAATTGGATTAATTTTGGTATTGATTCCAGGTGTTGGCTCAGAGATTAATGGCGCTCGGGCTTGGATCTCATTGCCTGGCGGCTTTCAAATTCAGCCTGCTGAATTAGCAAAGATTGCAATAATTGTTGGAATTGCCATGATCTTGGCAGATCGTGATCGCACCGATGATGATCCAGCTGATTTAGATGTATTAAAAGCGCTAGCAATTGCAGCAGTTCCTATTTTATTAATAGTCGCCCAACCAGATTTAGGAACGGTCTTAATTATTTCAGCTGCGGTTGTGGCAATGATTGGTGCATCGGGTGCAAGACCTAT
The DNA here is from genome assembly GCA_010030895.1 of Actinomycetota bacterium. GTDB lineage: Bacteria > Actinomycetota > Actinomycetes > Nanopelagicales > Nanopelagicaceae > Nanopelagicus. Next base: position 14,429 of record RHBS01000013.1, read on the forward strand.
TTGGGTAATCGGTCTACTTCTCCTTGGGGTAGTCGGTGTCTTTACCGCAGTTAAGACTGGGGCAGTAAATGAGTATCAAGTGGCTAGATTGCAATCCTTTGTTGATCCATCAGCTGATCCGCAAGCAACTGGATATCAGCTTCGTCAATCACGCATCACAATTGGATCAGGTGGTTTACTAGGGAAGGGCTTATTTGAAGGTCCTCAGACAAATGGTCGCTTTGTTCCAGAGCAGCAAACTGACTTTATCTTCACAGTAGCTGGTGAGGAGCTTGGCTTTGTTGGCTCATCTTTTATTTTATTTCTTTACTTTATAATTTTTGTCAGAGCATTTGCTATCTGTAAACGCAGTAGTGATTTATTTGGTCGATTAGTTTGTATTGGCGTAATCGCCTGGTTTTGCTTTCAAACATTTGAAAATATTGGTATGGCAATGGGATTAATGCCGATGACTGGAGTGCCATTACCATTTTTGTCATATGGTGGATCATCAATGTTTGCTAACTTGATTGGCGTTGGTTTACTTCAGAATATTTATGCTCGTAGCCGCTAAACACGCTTAGATTTAGCCGAGTTGGCGGTTTGCTTCAGATCTGCGATACTTATCCCACGCATTCAGCGCGAGGATAAAGATCCACCGCCGCGATTGCGTCGATATTTTTAGCAAGTTAATTAACCAGATTAATTGGAAAAAGTATTGTAAGAGATACTGCAAAACTGCAGTAATTAGTTTTTGAAAAGGATTTGATTTATATGGCTGATGAGCCTAAAGCACCACGTAAGCGCGCTGCCAAAAAAGCTGCGGGCGAAGATAAGAAGAGCACAAAGAAATCTACAGTAATCCCAGTTCCACTTTTTCAAGCAGCACCGGTAACAAAAACACCTAAAACTGCTAAAGCTGTGAAGGCTGCCCCAAGTGAAAGCTTGGTCGAGAAAAAAAATAGTGAAAGTGAGAGCGAAGAGTTTCGCCGTCGCCGTCGCCGAGGTGGCCGGGGTCGTCGCCGAAATGGTAAAGAGATCTCAGATGAGAGTGAGAATGACTCAACTGAAAATACAACTGATTTAGATTCAACTGAGGTAACTCATAAGCGTCGCCGCCGCCGTAGGGCGCGGGGTGAAGGAGTTGTTCCTGGTGAGACTATTGAAGAAGATGGCGTAATTACTGTTGTTAAGGTCCGAGAGGCCAGGGTAAGACCGGCACGAAGTGAGAATCGGAATTTTTCTAGACGTGATCGAAATAAGTTTGATCGTCCAGATCGAAGAGAGCGTCGAGACTTTACTCGCAGACGCGGCACTGTAATTACCGAATCAGAGTTTTTATCTCGCCGTGAAGCAGTAGAGCGATCAATGTTGGTAAGACAAATTGCAGATCGAACTCAGATCGCAATTATTGAAGATGATGTCATGGTTGAGCATTATGTTAATAGAAATAGCAATATTTCTTACGTAGGAAATGTTTATCTAGGCAAGGTACAAAATGTTCTACCATCTATGGAAGCAGCTTTCGTCGATATTGGTAAGGGTCGAAATGCAGTTTTATACGCTGGTGAAGTTAATTGGGATGCACATGGATTATCAGATACCGCACCCCGAAAAATTGAGAATGTTTTAAAATCTGGTCAGTCGGTATTGGTACAGGTAACTAAAGATCCTATTGGGCAAAAGGGTGCCAGACTTACAAGTCAGATCTCACTACCTGGTCGCTATCTAGTTTATGTACCAGGCGGTGGTATGAGTGGAATTTCAAAACGCTTACCAGATAATGAACGAAATCGTTTGAAATCTATTTTAAAGAACTTAATTCCAGATCAAGCTGGAGTAATAATTAGAACTGCAGCAGAGGGCGCACCGGAGGCAGAGTTAGAACGTGATGTCGCACGCCTTAAAGCACAATGGGAGGATATTGAAAAGAAGGCAAATAGCTCAAGCACTTCTGCACCATCACTTTTGTATGGTGAGCCAGATTTAACAGTGCGAGTTATTAGAGATATCTTCAATGAGGATTTCAATAAGATGTTGGTTCAAGGCGATCAAGCTTGGGATGATATTCAAAACTATATTGGCCATATCGCTCCGGAGTTGGCTGACAAAATTGAAAAGTGGAGTAGCAATCGTGATTTATTTGCTGAGAATCGAGTTGAAGAACAGCTAGCAAAAGCATTTGATCGCAAGGTTTATCTACCATCTGGTGGTTCACTAGTAATTGATCGCACCGAAGCGATGATCGTTATTGATGTTAACACTGGAAAATTTATTGGTAAGGGTGGAAATCTCGAGGAAACTGTTACTAAAAATAACTTAGAGGCGGCCGAGGAGATTGCCCGTCAGCTTCGCCTACGAGATATGGGCGGAATTATTGTTATTGACTTTATCGATATGACCTTAGAATCAAATCGAGAGTTAGTACTTCGCAGATTAGTTGAGTGTTTAGGTAGAGACCGAACAAAGCATCAGGTAGCTGAAGTAACCTCACTAGGTTTAGTGCAAATGACTCGTAAGCGGGTAGGACAGGGATTAATTGAAGCTTTTTCTACTACCTGCGAAAGCTGTGGTGGTCGTGGTATTCATATCCATAGTGACCCAGTAAATAAGGTGGCATTAGAAAAAGATTTAGAACAAAGATATTCAAAAACAAGCAAAGCATCAATCGAAGATGAGGATGATGATCATGATGAGATAGAAAATCATCATGATGTGAGTGGAGTTAGTAATTCAAATCAAGATGATGTAGTAGTTGAAACTGCACCTGTTACAACCACCGGAAGGCGAAAAGGTCGCCGAGCGGTGAGTACTGGGGTAATTTCTACTAATTAATCGCTGTATTTGACCAGGTAGAGATCAATCTCTACCCTTATCCACCTAGCCAGATCGAATAGATGATTTTGGTTTAAACCTAGCAAGGAGCAGATTGTGTACGCGATTGTTAAAGCTGGCGGACGCCAAGAGAAGGTTTCAGTTGGTGAAACCTTGGTGGTTGACCGTCTTGATGCTGCAATTGGTACATCTGTAACCTTTCCAGCAGTTTTATTGGTAGATGGTGCTGATGTAACAACCGATCCAAAAGCATTGGCTTCAGTAAAGGTAACTGGTGAGGTACTGGCCGAGCAAAAGGGCCCGAAGATCGCAATTTTAAGATACAAGAGTAAGACTGGATATCGCCGTCGTCAGGGGTATCGCTCAAAACTTACTCGGGTAAAAATAACTGGAATTAATAAGTAACTACTAACTAAGGCAGGTGAAAGCAGATGGCAAGTAAAAAGGGTGTCTCCTCCACACGAAATGGTCGCGACTCAAATCCTCAATACCTTGGCATTAAAAGATTTGCTGGCCAGGTAGTTAAGGGTGGCGAAATTTTGGTTCGCCAACGCGGAACCTATTTTCACCCCGGAAAAAATGTTGGAATCGGAAAAGATGACACATTATTTGCACTAGAAGGTGGATCAGTGGAGTTTGGTCGCGCTCGCGGTCGCCGAGTAGTAAATATCGTTCCGGTTTCATAACTTAAGCGGATTATTCAACTTGTGGGTCCGCTAACTGCGGGCCCATTTTTTATTTTAGAAATAGCCGAAAGGAGTACACATGGCAACCTTTGTTGATCGCGTGACGCTTCATGCTTCGGCGGGTAAGGGTGGAGATGGTTGTGTCTCAGTACATCGAGAAAAATTTAAACCATTAGGTGGACCTGATGGTGGAAATGGTGGCAGAGGTGGAGATATCGTCTTAGTTGTTGATCCAGATGTAACTACCTTGTTGGATTTTCATCATTCGCCACATAGAAAATCTACCGATGGCCGACAAGGTGCTGGTGATTTTTGTAATGGAGCTGAGGGTAAAGATTTAATATTGTCAGTACCTAATGGAACAGTTGTTAAAGATGTCAATGGTAATGTGATTGCAGATTTAGTTGGCTTTGGTACCAGATTTATGGCAGCACAAGGTGGTAAAGGCGGCCTAGGTAATGCCGGATTAGCTAATTCAAAACGACGGGCTCCAGGCTTTGCATTACTTGGTGAGCCAGGGGAGAGTAGAACATTATTTTTAGAGTTGAAGAGTGTTGCTGATATTGGCTTAGTTGGTTATCCAAGTGCAGGAAAATCTTCATTAATTGCAGCTATGTCAGCAGCTAGACCAAAGATAGCTGACTATCCATTTACTACCTTGGTTCCAAATTTAGGAGTGGTCCAAGCAGGCGAGACCAGGTTTACAGCTGCTGATGTGCCTGGATTAATCCCAGGAGCAAGTCAAGGAAAAGGGTTAGGACATGAATTTTTGCGTCATGTTGAAAGGTGTGCTGCACTGGTGCACGTCTTAGATTGTGCAACCTTAGAAACTGATCGTGATCCAGTAAAGGATTTTGATGTTATTGAAGAAGAGTTAAAAGAGTACGGCGGACTGGCAGATCGGCCAAGAATTATTGCGTTAAATAAAATTGATTTACCAGATGGAAAAGCAATGGCTGATATGGTGCAAAAAACCTTAGAAGATCGTGGTTATCCAGTTTTCCAAGTATCTGCTGCATCCCGAGTCGGTATTCAAGAGTTAATTTACGCCATGGCTCAGATAATTCAGAAAAGTAGAAAAGTACAAAAAGAGGATCAGATCACACGTATTGTATTGCGCCCAACTGCAGTCGATGATGCTGGATTTGTTGTAATTGCAAATGAAGATGGTTCATTTAATGTAATTGGTGATAAACCAGAGCGATGGGTAAAACAGACTGATTTCGCTAACGCTGAGGCTATTGGGTATTTAGCGGATCGACTAGCTTCCTATGGAGTTGAAAAAGAATTGTTTAAGAAGGGAGCAAAGTCAGGTGATGAGGTAAGGATTGGCTCTGGTGATGATGCAGTTATATTTGATTGGGAGCCAAGCATTGAAGCTGGTGCAGAGTTACTAGCTGGTCCACGCGGTGAAGATTTAAGACTCTCAACACCATGGCGTATAGATTTATTAGAGGATGACATTGATCAATTAAGTGATGATGAGATCGAAATGCAATGGGAGTACAATGTTGCTAACCCAAAGAATCCTAGAATTGATGAAGATGTCCATTAATATTAAAGATATTCGCCGTGTTGTGATCAAGGTTGGCTCATCAACATTGACTGGCAAAGCGGGTGCGAATTTAGATCCAAAGGCAATTGATGATTTAGTGGATGTGGTTGCTAAGTTAAAATCTAGTAATAAAGAAGTTATTGTGGTTTCATCTGGTGCAATTGCAGCTGGTTTGGCACCACTTGGTTTAACTGCCCGCCCATCTGATTTAACCTCTCAACAAGCAGCGGCTTCGGTAGGACAAGGTCTGTTAATGGCTAGATACACCCAATCCTTTAATAGATTTAAGATTACAACCTCACAGATTTTGATTACATTAGAGGATATAACTAAAGAGACTCATGTTGCTAATATTAAAGGAGTCTTGAACTCACTTTTAAAACAGGGAGTAGTCCCAATTATCAATGAGAATGACACTGTTGGTACCGAAGAGATTAAATACGGTGACAATGATGGATTAGCAGCTCGAGTTACAAAATTAATTAATGCTGATTTATTGGTATTAATTACCGACATTGATGGTTTATATGATGCAAATCCAAGCACTCCAGGTGCGAAGCAAATTAACTTAGTATCAGATATATCAAAAATTGATACTTCCTCTTTAGGCGGTGCTGGATCTGCAGGTGTTGGAAGTGGTGGCATGATTACAAAAATTGAAGCAGCTAAGGTAGTAACTAGTGCTGGAATTGGAATGCTGCTAACTAGAATTTCAGATTTAACTTCAGCACTGGATGGTAAGCAAGTTGGGACTTATTTCTTACCTAATTCTTAAGCTTTGAAATCTCCAATAAAGCTTTCGCTGTATCTGCCTCATGATCTGAGTCAGTAGGATTATCACTTAATTTAACAATTACAGTTCTAGTTTCTGGGTTAATAAATATAAATTGGCCATGTAATCCCATTGCCATATAAATATTTGGAAATGGATGCCAAACTTGTGCTGCATATCCCCAATTACGATCCAAGGTGGTAACTGGCGTAGTCATTCGCTTAAGCCATGCTTTATCAATAACTTTATTTGGACCAGCATATCCACCATTTAAAAACAACATGCCAACGCGAGCATAATCAATGCCAGCGGCATTAAAACAGCAGAAAGTTTTTTCAGTACCACCTACTCGATCAACATTCCATGTAGCTGGATACTTAGCTCCAACAACCTGCCATACATTTTGACTGAAGTAATCTGCTACCTTTTTTCCAGTTACTTTTTTGATTATCATTCCCAACATTTGGGAATCAACACTTCGGTACTCAGATTTACTTCCTGGCTCAAATGCCATTTTTCGATTATTTTTTAAAAACCAATTTAAGTCGGTTGTGGCATACATTTGCGCAATTGCTACGCCCCAGCCAGATGGTCCGGATGGATAATTATCACTTACCCCTACACCCGCTTGCATATCTAATAATTGTTTAATCGTTACTAAATCAAAGCTGCTTCCATTCTTTAATTCCGGGAAGTATTCAACAAATTTATCGCTTTCTTTAATTTTACCTTGAGCTACTAATTGACCAATCATTATCGAGGTCATTGTTTTTGCAACAGAATAAGAGGGCAATTGGGTTTGTTGCGAGATTCCATCTTTATACCACTCATAGGTCATTACGCCATTTCGCAAAACAATAAATGCATTGGTGTCGGTCTGCTTTAAGAACTCATTAAATGGAAGTGAGGTCTTCTTATACATAATCTCATCCGGCATTTTTTCAGCTGTTACCGGAATTGCGATTGGTTTTGCTGCTGGGTCAATGACATGCCATGGCATCAATGTGGGTGTTTTAGATGCTGGTGCTAATCCCAGCTTGATCGTTGCAACTGGTTCGGGATAGTGAATTACGCGAGTGAATACAAATAAGGCTAGATATAAAATACCTAGAGAAATTATGGTGTTTCGAAGTATGCGAAGCAGCCGTTTCATACCCATAGCCTAATTGGCCGTAGGCTTAGCCCATGAATGCCACATCGGTAATTGAAAATCTAGCAAATACTGCCCGCATGGCTGCTCGAACACTTGCCGGATCCACATCTGAGGCGCGAAATCAAATTCTACTCAACATCGCTGATGAATTAGAGAAAAACTTAGAAGCAATTCTAGAGGCAAATCAAAAAGATATGGCTGATGCTAAAGCCTCCGGAATGAATCAATCTTTACAAGATCGTTTACTACTTACAAAAGCTAGAGTTGAGTCTATGGCAAATGCTGCCAGACAAATTACTAAATTGCCTGACCCACTAAATAAAGTTCTGGTTGAGCGAAATCTAGATAATGGCTTAAATTTAAAACAAAAGACAGTTCCATTCGGGGTGGTAGGAATGGTTTATGAAGCAAGACCAAATGTCACCGTCGATGCTGCGGTAATTCTAATTAAATCAGGAAATGCTGCACTACTACGTGGTTCATCCTCTGCTGCAAATAGCAACAAAGTTTTAATTGAGGTTATGCGCAGAGCCTTTAATAAAACAGATATTTCTCCAGATGTGATTCAACTTGTTCCATCTGATGACCGAAGTTCAGTTACCGCCTTACTTACGGCAAGAGGATATGTAGATTTAGTTATTCCACGAGGTAGTGCATCATTGATTCGAATGGTTGTTGATGAATCGACCGTACCAACAATTGAAACTGGTGCCGGAGTTTGTCATGTATATGTAGATAAATCTGCAGATTTAGAAAAGGCCATTCCAATCCTAATTAATTCTAAATGTAATCGCCCAAGTACTTGTAATGCAGCAGAAACACTTTTAGTAGATAAAAGTATCGCTGATAAGTTCTTACCAATCGCCTTTAAAGCACTAGCTGATGCAAATGTAGTAATTAATACCGATAAGGCAAGCAAAGTAATCGCAGATAAATTAGGGATTGCAACAAAGCTAGCAACAGAAGAATCTTGGTCAACTGAGTATGGAACTTTAGAGATCAATGTGGGTCAAGTAGATGGTGTTAAGAATGCCATTGACCACATTTCAAAGTATGGAACTAAACATACTGAGGCAATTGTGGCTGAAGATAAAGAAGCGATTGAAATTTTTTCCAATTTGAATGATTGTGTTGCAGTGATGATTAATACTTCAACCAGGTTTACCGATGGTGAGCAGATGGGCTTTGGAGCTGAAATTGGTATTTCAAATCAAAAATTGCACGCACGTGGTCCAATGGGGTTGGAGCAGATGACAACTACAACTTGGATCGTCAGTGGAAATGGTCAAATTCGCAAGTAAATTAACACCAGTTATACTCACCAATTATGGCTGCAATCTCTCGCGATGAAGTCGCAAACCTAGCTCGCTTAGCACGTATTGCTATGAGTGATGCTGAGTTAGATCACTTAGCTGGTGAGATGGATGTAATCCTCGGTGCGGTAGCTAGAGTTCAAGAGGTTGCAGGTAAAGATGTTCCTGCAACATCACACCCATTAGATGTTAACAATGTAGTGCGGGATGATGAAGTAGTTCCAAGTCTGTCACCGAATGAGGCGTTATCTGGAGCACCGGCAAGTGAGGATCAAAGATTTAAGGTTCCACAGATTTTAGGTGAAGAGTAAATGTTAATTAGGGAAAGCGCTTCCAAGATGGCCGAGGCTTTGGCCAATAAAGAGGTAAGCGCAGTTGAACTTACAAATCAACACTTTGAACAGATCGAAGCTGTTGATAAAGATGTACATGCTTTTTTGTATTTGGATAAGGAAGGTGCTATTTCACAAGCTGCTGATATAGATAAGAGGCGAGCAGCAGGTGAAAAGCTTTCGCCACTTGCAGGTATACCACTTGCATTAAAAGATGTCTTAACCCAAAAAGGTGTTCCAACAACTTGTGGATCAAAAATTTTAGCGGGCTGGCGTCCACCTTATGATGCAACAGTTGTTACGAAATTAAAATCTGCTGGTGTAGTTATCTTAGGTAAGACAAATATGGATGAATTTGCCATGGGATCATCTACTGAAAACTCTGCTTATGGTCCAACCCATAATCCATGGGATCTTTCTAGAATTCCTGGTGGCTCAGGTGGTGGATCCTCAGCGGCACTTGCTGCCTTTGAAGCTCCACTTGCAATTGGAACTGATACTGGCGGATCAATTCGTCAACCTGCAGCAGTAACTGGCACGGTAGGTGTTAAACCAACATATGGCGGTGTATCTAGATATGGGCTTGTAGCTTTTTCATCTTCATTAGATCAAGCAGGACCATGTGCTAGAACTGTTTTAGATACCGCGCTTCTTCACCAAGTAATTGCTGGTTTTGATCCAAGAGACTCCACCAGTATTAATCAAGCAGTACCTGATGTCGTAGCTGCTGCCAAAAAGCAGAATGTAGCGGGAATGAAAATTGGTATCGTAAAACAACTTTCTGGAGATGGATATCAAAAAGGTGTTGAAAATAAGTTTAATGAGGCTATCTCTGAATTAGTAAAACTTGGAGCTGAAATTGTTGAGGTATCTTGCCCAAACTTTGAATACGCACTAGCGGCCTACTACTTAATTGCACCAAGTGAGTGTTCATCAAATCTTGCCCGATTTGACTCAATTCGATTTGGATTAAGAGTTGGCGATGATGGTACTCATGGGGCAGAAGAGGTTATGAATTTAACTAGACAAGCAGGTTTTGGCCGCGAGGTTAAGCGCCGAATAATTCTTGGTACCTACGCGCTTTCATCAGGTTATTACGATGCATATTATGGCTCAGCTCAAAAGGTGAGAACTTTGATAAAGCGTGATTTTGAGGCTGCATTTGAAAAGTGTGATGTATTGGTATCACCAACTGCACCAACTACTGCATTTAAAATTGGTGAAAAAGCCAATGATCCACTTGCTATGTATTTAAATGACATTGCCACCATTCCAGTAAATATGGCAGGAATTGGCGGCATGAGTCTGCCATGTGGATTAGCTGATGAGGATAATCTGCCGGTTGGTTTTCAGATCATGTCACCTGCAATGAAAGATGAGCGAATGTACTTAGTTGGTGGTGCGCTAGAGGCTGCCCTACTAGCTAAATGGGGTAAGCCAATTCTAGATTTTGCGCCAAAATTGGTAGGTTCAAAATGAGTTTAAATTATGAGCAAGTAATTGAAAAATATGAACCAACCTTAGGTCTTGAGGTTCATGTTGAGTTAAATACAAAATCTAAAATGTTTTGCGGCTGCGCAACTGAATTTGGTGCTAAGCCGAACACTCAAACTTGCCCAGTTTGTCTTGGACTTCCTGGTGCACTTCCAGTTGTTAATAAGAAAGCAATTGAGAGCACAATCTTGATTGGACTTGCGCTTAATTGTTCGATTGCGCCATATTCAAGATTTGCCCGTAAAAATTACTTTTACCCAGATATGCCTAAGAATTTTCAAACTTCTCAGTATGACGAACCTATCTGTGTAAATGGATACCTAGATGTAGAGATTGAAACTGATGAGGGTAATAAGAGTTTTAAAATAGAAATTGAACGTGTGCACATGGAAGAAGACACGGGCAAATCACTACACGTTGGTGGAAATACTGGTCGAATCCATGGCGCAGATTACTCACTATTAGATTACAACCGAGCTGGAATTCCATTAGTTGAAATAGTTACAAAAGTCATTCCAAATACTGGAAAGTACGCCCCACAAGTTGCAAGAGCTTATGTAGCTGCACTGCGGGATATTTTGCGTGGCTTACAAGTTTCAGATGTAAAAATGGAGCAGGGTTCTCTACGTTGCGATGTGAATTTATCCCTATCAAGTATTGGTAGTGGCAAATTAGGAACTAGAAGTGAAACAAAAAATGTTAACTCATTAAGATCAGTCGAACGAGCAGTAACTGGTGAAATGATTAGACAAGCTAGCAAATTAGAACAGGGTGAGCGGATCATCCAAGAGACTCGTCACTTCTTGGAGGAAAGTGGTCAAACACGTCCTGGTAGATCAAAAGAACAAGCTGAGGATTATCGCTACTTTCCAGAGCCGGATTTAGTGCCAGTTGTTCCTGAAAGTAAATGGATTGAAGAGCTTAGAAAAGCATTGCCAGAAAAACCTGCTGATAGAAGAAAGCGGTTACAAGCAGCTTGGGCTGTGCCAGATAAAGAGATGGCAGCGATGGTTAATGCAGAGCTACTTGATACAGTAGAGCAGACAGTTTTATTAGGTGCAGATGCTACCAAAGCTAGATCTTGGTGGTTAGGTGAGATATCAAGAATTGCTAATGATAGAAATGTATTCCCAACAGATTTAATTTCAGTAAAAGATGTGGCAGAGATTATTGCATTGATTTCTAAAGGTGAGTTGACTGATAAGTTGGCTCGCCAAGTAGTAGAGGGTGTAATTGCCGGTGAAGGAACTCCTACAGATGTAATTGGAAAGCGTGGCTTAAAAGTTGTCTCAGATGACTCTCAACTTATGAAGTCAATTGAGGCTGCAATTGCAGCATCTCCTGAGACAGCAGAACGAGTAAGAGGTGGAAATATTCCAGCTGCCGGTGCATTAATTGGTGCTGTGATGAAAGCAACTGGTGGTCAGGCTGATGCCGCAAAGGTTCGTGAACTATTACTTAAGCACTTAGGGCAGTAAACTAATTTCATGAGCGAAAAAAATCCTTCAAATAAAATGAAACCACGCTCTGGTTTAGTAACAGATGGTTTAGAGCGAGCCCCAGCTCGAGGAATGCTTCGTGCTGTTGGGATGAAGGATGAGGATTTCGCCAAAGCGCAGATAGGTATTGCATCCTCTTGGAATGAAATCACTCCTTGTAATTTATCTTTAGATCGATTAGCTAAAGCCTCCAAAAAAGGTGTTATTGAAGCTGGCGGCTTTCCGATGCAGTTTGGAACTATCTCAGTTTCAGATGGCATATCGATGGGACATGAGGGAATGCACTTTTCTTTAGTGTCGCGAGAGGTTATTGCGGATTCAGTTGAAGCGGTAATGCAGGCAGAGCGATTAGATGGCATGGTTACCTTTGCTGGTTGCGATAAATCTCTTCCCGGAATGATGATGGCAGCTGCAAGATTAGATGTGGCATCGGTATTTGTTTATGCCGGATCAATTATGCCCGGCAAGGTTGATGGCAGAGATGTAACAATCATTGATGCATTTGAGGCGGTTGGCGCCTGCGCTCGCGGATTAATTACTGAAGCTGAGGTGGATAAGATTGAAAGGGCTATCTGTCCTGGTGAGGGTGCATGCGGCGGTATGTACACCGCAAACACAATGGCTGCAATCGGTGAAGCAATTGGTTTATCACTTCCCGGATCAGCATCGCCACCTTCTATTGATCGCCGCCGCGATGATTATGCAATTAAGTCAGGAGCTGCAGTAGTTGAGTTAATCCGTAAAGGAATTACAACTAGACAAAT
>RHBS01000014.1 GCA_010030895.1 Actinomycetota bacterium
CCCTGCTTAGTCCTTGCCTTACCGGTTAGGGTTGAAAGTAATCTTGGATCTTCCTGCTCTAAGGCAGCTTCCATCTCAGCCAATAACTTACGTTCATGATCGGAGAGTGCCATATTCGCAATATAGAGCAATTTTGAATTTTTTAAAACTCCTAATTACTAATCATCCTCGTTATCTTCAGCACTTTCCACCAATCGAGCAGGGCGCAGACTGCTACGGCCAAATTTGGCTTTAATCAGATCCACAGCCTTATCCGCCTGTCGCCAACCAGTACTTCGCTGACCTAAAGCCATCTGCTGAATCCCTTCATTGGCAACTAAAGAATCTAATGAGATCCCCACTAAGCGAATAAATGCGTTATTTAATTTAAGTGCTAAGTATAGGTTCTTAGCTACCTCAAAAATTTCCTGAGTCGTTGTAATCGGTAAATCTAAAGTTTTAGATCTGGTAATAGTTGAAAAATCTGCAAATCTTACCTTGATTGAAATAGTATTTGCCGCATAACCTTTTGCTCGCATTCGTTCCGAGCTTTTTTCAGTAAGCCTAAGTATCTCCTTCAAGATAGACTCTTGATCATCTAAATCAGTATCAAAAGTTTCTGATGCGCTAATACTCTTCTCGCTTTGCTCTGTAATCACATCACGATAATCTCTACCCCACGCTAGCTCATAAAGTGAGCTTCCACTTGCTTGACCTAAGGTTCGAATTAATGTACCTCTTGGAGTATTTGCAATATCACCTACAGTAACTAACCCTAATTTTGCTAACTGTTCATTGGTTTTCGGTCCAACTCCCCAGATCTCGCTTGCTGCAAGTGGGTGGAGAAAATCCAGTACCTTATCTGGATCAATTTCCAATACACCATTTGGTTTGCAATGAGCAGAGGCTATTTTTGCTATAAACTTATTATGCGAAATTCCTACAGAACAGGTAATACCCTGTTCGCTCTCAACACGTTTTCGAATTAAATCAGCAATCTCCCTGCCACTTCCTAGCAATTTTTTTGCACCTGTCACATCAAGAAATGCCTCATCGAGTGAGATTGGCTCGACGTATGGAGTTACATCTTCAAATATCGCCATAACTTGAGCAGAGACTTCACTGTATCTTTTATGATCTGGAGTAACAAAAACTGCGTGAGGTGCTAATGCTTTTGCCCGATAAATTGGCATGGCAGCCCTAATCCCAAACTTTCTTGCTTCGTAATTAGCCGCGGACACCACACCTCGCGCACCTGCTCCAACCACGACAGCTTTACCTTTAAGTTTTGGGTCATCTTTTTCGGCAACAGATGCAAAGAATGCATCCATATCGACATGCAAAATAGTTGGTAAAATTTGATTCATCAGTTGCTAAGTAATCTTTCCTCACTACCTGGCGCAAGAAAAATTATAAACACACCCCCTAGGCTAATTCATTTACCTGACAGTAGCCCTTAATCTTTTAAGTGAACAGCCCAAAGTGGGCTACTAAAAGGTAGGAAAATAATGACCGAAATTGCATTAATTGTTGGCCGAATTCTATTTGCGCTTTTATTCATTAATTCAGGAATTGCGCACTTTACAAAGAATTCAGCTATGACTGGATACGCACAATACAAGAAAGTTCCCATGGCAAAGGTGGCGGTGTATGTGAGCGGAATTATGATTCTGCTGGGTGGCCTTTATATTGCCCTTGGCTTCTATGCTGATCTCGGTGCGCTTTTAATTGCAATATTCCTAATCCCAACTGCATTTTTAATGCACGCATTCTGGAAGGAAAGTGATGCCACTGCTAAGCAAAATGAGTCAATTGCATTTTTTAAAGACTTATCCTTAGCGGGAGCCGCGCTAATCATATTTGCCTTACTTAGAGGCGGAGCTGACTTTGGTAGCAATGTAGGCACCTTACTTTTCTTTAGCTAATAAAGTTCTAAAACCACCCTTTATAGATTTATAAAGGGTGGTTTTTTTAATGCTTGAAACTGATCGTGTATTACAATTTTAAACAATGGAAATTGGCTTAGAGCTTGTTGCAGTTTTAAGTGGTGCCTTCATCGGTTCAGTGCTTGGATTTATTGGGGCCGGTGGTGCCATGGTCACTGTCCCAATATTTTTGTATTTGTTTGATTTCACACCGGTCGCAGCCACAACCGCTGCACTTGCTGTTGTCTGCTTAGCTGCCTTATCTGGCCTTGTTCCCAGAATAAAGAGTAAAGATGTATTAATTAAAGAGGGCTCAATTATTTGGGCTTTAGGTTTGACTACGAATATTGGGTTTGGTTTAGTTGTAGATAGAATCTCTGATCAAGTTATTTTAGTAGGCTTTTCAGTGGTATTAATTATTGCGGCTATATCTATGTTGCGATCACCAATCTTGAATAAACCTGAAAAAAGAATGTCGAGCTGGACCTTGATTTTGTTATCCCTTGTCATCGGTTCGCTTACTGGATTATTTGGAATAGGTGGTGGTTTTTTGGCAATTCCTGTGTTAGTTCTATTTTTTAATACCCCACAACATAAAGCTGCTGGAACCTCGCTTTTAATAATTACGCTAAATTGTCTTACTGCTCTAATTGCAAAAAATGCCATCTGGGGTCAAATAAATTGGAGTTATCCCTTAATTATTGCCATCGCTGCGGTAGTCACCGCTCAACTCTCCTCTAGAGTGGCATCTCGTACACCAAGTGTTCACCTAAAACGGGCCTTTGCCTTTTTACTAGTAGCACTTGCAGGCTTTACTCTTTTTACTCAGGGACTTTAGTTTTCGGAGGTATGAATGCAAGTCAAGCGTGCTATCGCAATGGAATTTCTTGGTAGCGCAATTTTGGCAGTTGCAATTGTTGGTTCTGGATTTATGGCGGCTAATACATCAACTGATAATGGCATAAGGCTATTTATCAATGCTTTAGCAACCGCACTAGGACTAGCCGTAGTGATTAGAATTGGATTGAAGATAAGCGGATCTCATTTTAACCCGGCGGTATCACTGGTAATGCTAATTCTTAAGAAAATCACGCCTAAGTTGTTTGCCCTATATTTAATGGTCCAAACCATTGGTGCAATATTTGGCACCCTTTTAGCAAATCTTATTTTTGACCAAAAATTAATTGTGCAATCGCAAATTTATAGAGATGGCTCAAACTTACTTATATCAGAAACTTTTGCTACGTTAGTGCTTCTTTGGATCATCCTAAGATTTCCCAAGCGAGATGATCTAATTGCAATCTATGCCCCACTTTGGATATTTGGTGCAATTATTTTTACCTCTAGCACTTCATTTGCCAATCCAGCAATCACAATTGGAAGAATCTTTACCTCTTCGATTGTTGGCATCTCGCCATCATCTGCCTTTGCATTCATCTTGGCACAACTTATTGGTGCAGTATTGGGCTTACTTATTTCAAAGCAGGTAACAAATCCGGGTAAAGATAGTGACGAATAAACCTTCAGTTTTATTTGTATGCGTCCATAACGCAGGAAGGTCTCAAATGGCAGCGGCTTTTTTAACTCATTTAGCTGGCGATAAAGTCGAAGTCAGATCAGCGGGTACTGCCCCAGCAGATTCTGTTAATCCTGCGGTTATTGAAGCTTTGGCTGAAGTGGGTATAGATATTTCAAATGAGATTCCAAAGGTGCTAACAACTGCTGCCGTCGAAGAATCAGATGTTGTTATAACCATGGGCTGCGGAGATACGTGTCCATTTTTCCCAGGTAAGCGATATTTGGATTGGCCATTAGCTGATCCGGCAGGACAAGGAGTAGCGGCGGTTAGGCCAATTCGAGATGAGATAAAAAAATTAGTGGAAGAGTTAATTTCTACTTTGCCTTTGATGTAACAACTCTTCCAGATTCAATCCATTCGATTATTCCTCCACTTAAGTTATAAAGTGATTTAAAGCCCAGATCCGCCATTACTTCACCAGCGTCCAATGATCTTTTTCCAGACCTGCAGTAGAGGGCATAATTCTTTGATCTATCTAACCCTGAGGTAGTCAAATAAAAATCATCCTCTAGTACATTAAGGTTTATTGAATTTTGAATGTGGGATTGATTGAACTCTAATTCAGTTCTAACATCAAGTACGACCACATCAGGCTCAGAAATTTTCGCATCAAACTCAGATGCATTAAGATTTATCATCAGAAGGTAATCTTATCGACATGAAACTAGCAATTGAGTCCCAGGGCTCAGGTGAGCCTATTGTTCTTATCCATGGACTTGGCTCTGCAGCAACTGCTTGGAAGCCGCTTACCAAACTCTTAATCGAAAATTTTCAAGTGTTATCAATTGATTTACCCGGCCATGGAAACTCGCCATTTTCACCGGATCAGCCTATGGATCCAATATCACTAGCCAAATTAGTAATAAAAAATATCGAAGATTTAGGGATCGAAAGATTTAGTTTGATTGGAAATTCACTTGGTGGCTGGATTTCACTTGAGATGGCAGCTATTCAACCCGATAAGATAAAAGGAATTATTGCGCTTGCACCAGCTGGATTGTGGTTAACACCATTTACTTCTAGATATCCAGGCGAGGTAGCACTTAGAGTAATTGCAGAAGGTGCAAATAAAGTAGCACCATCAATACTAAATTATTCGTGGGCAAAAAAGATTGGATTTGAAACAGTATCTCCACGTTGGCGCGAATTAGATTACGAAATTTGTTTAGATGCTACAAATGCCATGGCTAAATCACATGGTTACTTTCCAGCCTGGGATGCTTTATTGGGTAAACGATTTGATAAAAAAATAGATAAGAGCATTCCAGTTACAATAGTTTTTGGCGATACTGACCATACCCTCCCCGAAAAAACTTGCCAAGAAAGATCATTAGCTCCGGAACATGCAAAGTGGGTAATACTTCCAGAAACTGGACATGCTCCGATGTGGGATAGTACTGAACTTGTTTATGCTGAGGTATTAAATACCGTAAGAAGTATTGTGTGAATACAATAATTTACCTCTGGCGCATCAAAAGAAAATACCTATTGCTAGCGCTTTTATTTATGGCAACAAATAAATTTATGTTAACTAAGAACCCTAAGATTAAATTCATCAAGCTACTTGGCACTGGAAAGGGTGAAACTTTTACACCGAAAGATGCCGATATTTTTAGGTGGGGTTTGTTAGTCACAGTAGATTCAGATGGTATTGCTGCTCTAGATAAATCTTTAGTTGTAAAAAGCTGGCAAAAGATTTCTAAATTTGAGTATAGAGTCATTCTAAAACCAATCGCTTCTCACGGAAAATGGTCTGGCAAAGAACCCTTTGAATTAGAAAAAAGTGATTGGAATGGAAAGGTAGCAGCGGTAACTAGAGCAAGAATTGTTTGGCGGAAAAATTTTCTTTTCTGGTCGGCAGTGCCACCAGTAACTGAGAGTTTACATTCCGCCTCAGGCCTTATCGCAGCTATTGGAATTGGTGAGGCTCCGATTGGCTTGCAAGGCACTTTTTCAATCTGGGATAGTGGATCGGCGTTACGCCAATTTGCTTATCAGGGTGCCGCCCATACCGATGCGATAAAGGCGACATCACTTAACAATTGGTACTCGGAGGAGTTATTTGCTCGCTTTGCCGTAATTCAAGAGCGTGGCCGACTTAATTAATAAGGCACAATAACCCTATGTCGTTGCGTCAATTTTATCCAAAGCGGAACAACCGTAAAGGTCTATCCACTTGGCAACTCTTTGCACTGTACTCAATATCAACAGTGGTAGTGGGCTTACAAATATCATATCCGCTAGTAGATGGAGAACCACTTCGTCTTATAACAATTGCAACTGTTTATTGGGCGGCAGGTGCCATGCTTTTGCATGCCGTTTTTGCTTACGGTATTTCATATACTTCTATTTTTTTTCTAATTACTTTTACTTATGCCCTAATTATCGAGCAAATTGGGAGTCGAAGCGGTTGGCCATTTGGCAGTTATGAGTACTCAGGCACACTTGGATATCAAATATATGGAGTTCCATTAGTTGTTCCATTTGCTTGGGTAATGATTGCTCACCCCATGTTGGTTGTAGCGCGAAAGGTAACCAAGAATTGGGTATTTCTATATGGTGGTCTAGGAATGATGGCATGGGATTTATTTTTAGACCCACAAATGGTTGCAGCTAAGAGATGGATATGGGAATTCTCTGGTCCGAGTGTTCCACTTCAACCGCAGATTCCCTTGTCAAATACCTTTGGCTGGCTTTTAACTGGAATGGGCTTAATGGCAATATTAAATAGGGCGCTAAGAATGGATAGAAGAAACTCAATAAATGTGCCACCTATCCATAACTACTTCCTAGGATGGACCTGGTTTGGAGGTGTAGTTGGAAATATTTTCTTCTTCGGAACTCCTGGCGTTGCATTAACTGGCGGAGTTGTTTTCGCCCTTCTCATGTTGCCGTATATATTTGTTTTGCGATTTGGTCCACCTTCAAATATTTAATGGAGTTTATATTCGCGTTATCAACCATATCTTTACTCCTTATTGTGCTTAATAGTCTTACCATTAAAGTGATTAAAAATAAGCCACAAATTATTAATGAAACTATCTCGGTGCTTATACCCATGCGAAATGAACAAAATAATGTTAAGGAATGTTTAGAAAGCATTCTTAACCAAAAAGGATTGAATAATTTTGAAATTATTGCATTAGATGATGAGTCCTCAGATAAAACTTTTGAAGTTTTGCAAACTTTTAATAATGTAAAAGTAATTATGGGAAAATCGACACCAAACAATTGGATTGGTAAGTTATGGGCTTGTCACCAGCTTGTCGAACAAAGTAGTGGTGAGTATTTGGTTTTTATCGATGCCGATGTGAGGCTAAGCGAGAATGCAATTTCGTCAGCTATTGCTTCGATGAAAGGTTGGGATTTTATATCTCCCTATCCGAAACAATTAGTATCTGGATTTGTTCAACGAGTATTTCAACCACTTTTACAATGGTCTTGGCTAGCATCAGTTCCTTTGATCTTAAGCCAAAAATTTTCGATAAAGTCAATGGCTGTTGCCAATGGGCAATTCTTCATAGTCAAAAGATCTGCTTACTTAACCTCGGGAGGACATCAGGCAATCAAAAGTGAAGTATTAGATGATTTAATGCTTGCCCGTAATTTGCTTGAACATGGATTCAAAGGTGGTGTAGCTGAAGCAAGTCAAATCGTTCAATGCAAAATGTATGACACAACTAGAGAATTATTTTTAGGATATCAAAAATCATTGTATAAAGCTTTTGGTTCAATATTTGGAACGGTATTAGCAATTATTATTCTTTTTGCAACGGGTATAATTCCAATTATTGTTGCACTCACTGGATCAAAGTTGGCTTTACTAACATTCATAATTGTTTATATTGGTAGGTGTATTTCATCTATAAGAACTGGTGGGATTCCAAATACTGCACTTTTGCATCCAATTGCAATTGCTTTATTGCTTTTCCTAATTGCCTATTCTTGGTACGGAAGGCTAACCAATACTTTAAGTTGGCGCGGCCGAGGAATCGTTAATGGCTAAAATTCTAATTGTTGGTGCTGGTATAGGCGGTATGAGTGCTGGGGCTCGGCTGGCCAAACTCGGACATCAAGTTACTGTTTATGAGAAAAGTGATCAATCTGGTGGAAAGTGTCGAACTGAGTGGTTTGGTAATTATGCATTTGATACTGGACCGTCATTACTAACTCTGCCAGCGGTATACAGGGACCTATTTTTGAAAACTGGTAAAAGAATTGAACATGTCTTAAAACTTGAACCCGTTGACCCAGCGTTCAATTACAATTTTTCAGATGGAAAGAAATTAGTTTTTCCAAATTTATCAAATCCCAACACCTATTTGGAAATTGAAAAAATTTTTGGTAACGAGGCAAGCAAAAGTTGGCAAGAACTTATTAAACGGGCTGAACGAATGTGGGATGTCTCTAGGGAACAATTTGTTGAATCAGAACTAAGATCCTTCTGGCCTCTTTTAAAAAATAGAAACTTGATTGGCCAAATTCGAGAAATATCCCCCTTTACTTCATTGCGCGCAATCAGTAATAAGTTACAACTTGATCCTCACTTAAAAATGATTGTTGATCGCTATGCAACATATACTGGAAGTGATCCCCGGACAGCCCCAGCAGTCCTACTGACTATTGCATTTATTGAAAGTACTTTTGGGGCTTGGCATATAAAGGGTGGGATTGGCCAGTTATCAGTTGCAATACAAAATAGATGCGAAGAATTAGGGGTAAAGTTTGAGTTCAATACTGGTGTTGATGAGATTTCTATTGAACGAGATAAAGTCAATGGAATAATTTTGGAAGACGGTAGATTTATTGAAAGTAATATAGTAGTTACAAATGCAGACGCAGAAATCGTCTATAACAAATTAGTATCTAAAAATGTTAAATCAGCAAATTTTGAACGAAGAAAACTAAGTAAGGCTACAAAGTCTTTAGCTGGATTTTCTTTGCTTCTAGGACTTGATAACTCCAAAGGCAAAAGTCCTCAACTGAATCACCATAATGTTTTCTTTCCTGAAAACTACGACAATGAATTTGAAGAAATATTTACAAAAAAAATACCTGTTACAGACCCAACTATTTATATTTGTGCGCCAAACGATGAAAATATGGTGAAGGGCGATAATAAAGAAGCTTGGTTTGTTCTTGTAAATGCCCCGCGTCATGAACCTGGCTTTGGCTGGGATTGGAGTCGTTCCGGCCCAGAATACGCAAAAAAAATTGTGAGTAAGTTAGACCAATTAGGCTTAAATGTCTCTGCTCGACTTGATCTAGTTAAATTTAGAACACCTGCTGATTTAGAAAGTTATGCAAACGCCCCGGGAGGTTCGATTTATGGGACTTCCAGCAATTCGGCAAGATCAGCTTTTTTACGCGCACGAAATAGATCAAAGACTAAAGGCCTATTTTGCGTAGGCGGTTCTACTCACCCTGGGGGTGGACTACCGTTAGTCGGAATCAGTGCGGAAATTGTTTCAAAGTTAATCGGAAAAGCTTAATTTAACTTTGCTTTTGTGTGGCCCAAGAGCATAACAAGACTTATTAGTTGAAAAATTGACCATATATATACAGGTACAGAAATAAAACCAATTCCTAAATGAAATAAGATTAGGGTAATAAAAATAAATGAAGCACGTACCGGTCTCTCTGCAATTGTTACTATTCCGATTTTCGATAAACCTAGACCACTTGACCTAGCTCGAATGTATTCCTGAATAGAGGCTAAAGTAATTACCACAAATAAGACTACTAAATTAATTCCTATTTTATAGAGAGCAAGGACCCAAAATATTTCCGATATCCGATCCACAATTGAATCTAAAAGTGCTCCCCATTTTGAACTTTTCCCTGAAATAATCGCCATACTGCCATCAATTCCATCTGCAAAAAGAGATAAAACAAGGAGAACTGGTGCCCAAACTGATTTAGCATACAAATATAATAAAATCGAAAATACAAATCCTAAAATAGTTATTAGATTAGGTGAGATTCTTAATCGCTGAAATGCCTTAGCTACAAAATATGAAATAGTTAGCCAGATTTTAACTATTCCAACAATTTCTGCATTACCGTGTAAATCGCTCCAAGATTTATAGAAGTCGTTCCTGTTCATATCCAAAGTATATTTGTAAATCAGTTTTACTCAGGTTGAAACTAGATTCACAATCTCTCCCGTAATTCTAGGTATTTGGTTGCTGCCACGCCCTTTCTAAGGTGTTCAGGGTGGTGCTTGCTCAAAAATAAGTTTGAAATGGCGGTTCAGATTCCGCTCTAGCAACTACCAGGGTAGCGTTGCGCTGTGACTTTCACTCTTGGCCAGGATCTGTCCGCTATGCGCAAGGACATTGATTATGCGCTTACTGATTTTATCCAATGTGAAAATAGGTATCTTTCAAAAATTGGAACAGAGTTAGATCCCGTGGCTCAAGGTATAGAAAAATTTTTACTTGAAGGTGGTAAGCGCCTTAGGCCATTGTTTGCATATGTCGGCTACTTATCAACAGGTGGGAAGGCAAGTGCCGAGGTAGTAAGAGCTATATCCTCTTTGGAATTAATTCATGTTTGTGCACTCATTCATGATGATGTCATGGATGGTTCTGACACTCGACGTGGTGCTCCAAGTATTCATAAATTGTTTGAAGCAATGCATCAAAAGGAATTATTGCAAGGATCAGCCTCTAAATTTGGAATTGCAGCTGCCGTACTAATAGGAGATCTAGCTTTAGTATGGTCAGCCCAAATGCTTCATAATTCAGGAATTCAAAATCAAGATTTGATAAATGTTTTACCATTTTATGATGAAATGCGAGTTGAACTTATGGCGGGACAATATTTGGATGTGTATGAACAATCACTTGCTTCACAAAGTATTGAGCGATCACTGAAAGTTGCAAGATATAAATCTGGTAAGTACACGATTGAAAGACCTTTGCATTTTGGGGGCTCACTTGGAGGTGCTTCCGAAGATCTTCTAGCGGCTTTTACAAAGTATGGAATCCCATTGGGTGAGGCTTTCCAGTTAAGGGATGATCTGCTTGGGGTATTCGGAGATCCTAAAGTGACCGGCAAACCTTCAGGTGATGATTTACGGGAAGGAAAACGCACTGCCTTAATTGCCGCCACAATGGACAGGGCTACTGACTCGCAACTTAAATTTCTATCAAAGTACTTTGGTGATCCAAATCTCTCTGAAGACCGAATCAACCAGATTCAAGAGATCATTATTGACAGTGGCGCTCAATCTCACATTGAATCTATGATCGAACAATTGGCTCAAAGCGCGCTCACTGCTTTAACCTTTGAAGGTGTCTCATCGATAGGCAGAGAACTACTAACCCAACTGGTTAACTTATCGACTAAAAGAAAGATTTGAAATGACAGCAAAAGTTAAGGGACCAACTGACAATGTTGTAATCGTTGGGGCTGGACTTGCTGGATTAAGTGCTGCGCTACGCCTGGCTGGAGCAGGGAGAAAAGTTACTGTAATTGAGCGGGAAAGTGTCCCTGGTGGAAGAAATGGTTTATTAAATAAATCAGGGTTTTCATTTGATACAGGACCATCTGTTCTCACTATGCCAGATCTCATTTCTGATGCGCTTGCTTGTGTAGGAGAGGATATTAAGGATTGGCTAGATTTAGTTCCATTAAAGCCTTTGTACCGTGCTTTTTATGATGATGGAACCCAACTAGATGTACATGCCGATACCAATCAAATGCAAGCTGAAATTGCTAAGACTATAGGTTCACAAGAGGCAATTGGATATGGAAAGTACGTAGATTTCGTAACCAAGTTATATAAGTATGAGATGAATGATTTTATTGATCGAAATATTGACTCACCACTTAATTTACTAACACCTAACTTAGCCAGGTTAATTGCGCTGGGAGGCTTTAGAAAATTAGCTCCAAAAGTGAACCAATTTTTGAAAGATCCTCGGACCCAAAAAGTTTACTCATTTCAAGCCATGTACGCAGGTGTCAGCCCACAACAAGCATTAGCTATCTACGCCGTAATTGCTTATATGGATTCAGTCAATGGAGTTTTTTTCCCTAAAGGTGGAATGCATGCCGTCCCAAGAGCGTTGGCTGCTGCCGCCGAAAAACATGGCGTTACCTTCAAATACAATTCAACGGTAACCTCAATTGAACGGCAAAATGGAAGAGCTACAGCCGTAATAACCCAAGCGGGTGAGCGTTACAAGTGTGATGTAGTTGTATTAAATCCAGATCTACCCATTGCATGGCGAGATCTTCTAAATAAAGAACCACTATCAATCAAAAGGCTCAAGTACTCTCCTTCATGTGTAACATTACTTGTTGGATCAAATAAGAGTTATGATCATTTAGCCCATCACAATATCCATTTTGGTAAATCTTGGGATGGAGTTTTTGATGAATTAATTAAAAAGAAGACTTTAATGAGTGATCCTAGTATTTTAGTTACAGTCCCTTCGATGGACGATTCTTCTTTAGCTCCAACAGGTAAAACTTCTTATTATGTTCTATTCCCTACTCCAAATCTAACCGCCAATATTGATTGGGAAAAAATTGGCTCTAAATACCGTGATGAGATGATAAAAGCTTTAGAGGATAGAGGATATAAAGATTTTGCAAAAGGAATTGAAGTTGAACATCTAACAACACCATTAGATTGGCAAAAACAAGGAATGGCCCAAGGAGCTCCTTTTGCAAGTGCCCACACATTTTTACAAACAGGCCCATTTAGACCATCAAATCTGGCCAAAGGTTATGAAAACATTGTTTTTGCTGGATCAGGTACACAACCTGGCGTTGGCGTCCCAATGGTTTTGATTTCTGGCAGGTTAGCGGCCGAGCGAATTGTTGGACCAGTCAAATAAAGTATGAATGAATTAAGTGCTGCTGGTATCACAGATTCCAAGATTAGAAAATCCTATATCGAATGTAAAAAACTAAATTCTACTCATGGAAAAACTTATTTTCTAGCAACAAAATTTTTACCACCAAATAAGAGACCATTTGTTCATGCCTTATATGGATTTGCCAGATACGCTGATGAAATAGTTGATGATCTCTCCTCAACTCTGACTGAATCTGAAAAATCACAAGTACTAACAAACTGGGGAATTTCAGTATTGGAAGATATTAAACGCGGATATAGTGAGGATAAAATTGGTAGAGCCCTAGTTGATACTGTAATTAGATTTGACCTACCAATTGATTATTTTGAAGCATTTTTGAATTCTATGTCCATGGACTTAACAATTACTGAGTATCGCACCTATACAGATCTTTATCAGTATGTATATGGCTCTGCTGCTGTTATTGGACTACAAATGTTACCTATACTGGGTGTTGTTGATAAAAGTAAGTTTGACGAGGCAAAATATGCTGCAGAGAAACTTGGAATTGCTTTTCAACTTGCAAATTTCATTCGAGATGTAGGTGAAGATCTAGATCGAGGACGTGTATACCTTCCAATGGAGGAGCTGAGCTCTCATAATGTCACTAGGGAAATGTTAGAAAAGAGAGTATTAACGCCCGAGATTAAGAGTGCACTGAAGGAACAGATCGATAGAGTTCGAAGGTTCCAAAAGGAATCTGCGTCTGGAATTAAATTACTAAGTCCAAGTAGTAGAGCTTGCATTGAGGCTGCCAGTGAGCTCTACTGTGGAATTGTCGATGAGGTAGAGAAAATTGACTACCAAATTTTTAAATTTAGAGCTCAGACTTCTGCGTGGCGAAGATTAAAGGTTGGAGTGCCTGCATATTTGCGAGCTAAATCTAGTCGTTAATTTAACTTTTTTGAAACCCTTGCTTGCCCCAAAAAACCCATAAAGCCATAACCAACAATACTAAGGAAAACCCAAACATTAAATCCTCTACTGGAGCAGAGGCTATGCGAACTCCAAGTATGGCTTCAGGACTATACATAACAATATTTCTTGAAGTTAACCACCAATTTGTAATGAGTTGGAAAGGTAAAATTATTGAGTAGCTTGTCCAAAATACCTTTTTTCTGGTTAATCTTGTTTTAATGATCAATAAATCCACAATAACTGCAAAAACGACTGCGATCATTGCGATCTCCGTGTAAACCATCACTCATCCCCCACAATCCAGTGTTTTTTTACAGTTCTAACCGCTTCAATCGTCATAACCGCCGCTATCGGAACAAAAATAAAAAATAAAAATTCTTCTAGGGGAATATCAAACGGTCCATACCAACCAAGAATTTGGTTTCTATCAAAAAACCAATGGCCATTATTTATTGCATAGGCATCCCAAATTAAGAATAATGTTGATACCGGCACAATACTTAAAAAAAGTCTTTTGGCTCTTCGCAATACTCCAACTTTAAGTACTACTTCCAGCCAAAAAGAGCCCACAATGGTGAAAATAATCATGGCAAGATAACCAAATTTCAACACAGGCTAACTATAGACAATACTTTTTAACGCAACGTTGATATAGGCTAAGCACACGGGAGCTAAGTGTTTTAGCTGAGAGGGCTTGAAATTCAAGCCGACCGGTTGACCAGTTCGGTAATGCGAATTGGAAAGGATTTTCACATGTCCCTGTTAGAAATCATCGCATTTGTTGTCTCATTAGTTGCTGTAATTTTAGGAGTACTTGGATCGAGAATTACATGGCCCTGGTGGAGTACTGGAAGCTTGTTGTATGCATATATTTTCCTACAATCTAAGTATTATGCAAGTGCATCACTTCAAATCATTTTTATTTTGGGAGGTATTTGGGGTTGGTTAGGTTGGGGTCCAAAAGGTGCTCAACCAAAAAAGTTGAAAATAAATACCAGAGTAATGGTGATTGCAGCAATAACAATTTTTTCATTTGCCCTTTGGCCAATTCTGGTCCATGTAGGTGCAACCTCTACGGTAATCGAATCATTCGGATTTGTCGGAAGCGTTACGGCTCAATTACTTATGATTTGGCAAAAATTTGAGGCCTGGCCAATTTGGTTGGTTGTCAATATAGCCTATACCTACCAGTATTTTACTGGTGAACTATATTTAACAAGTTTTCTATATGTAATCTTTAGTTTTGTGGCTATCTGGGGTTGGATAAGATGGAAGCGGGAAACAATTAAGAATGAATTATCTTAACCTGATTAATGAGTTAAAAAATTCAAAAGCAAATCCAACAATAATTTCTATAGATGGCGTAGCTGGGTCTGGTAAGACGACTCTTGCTCAAAGAATTAGTAATGAACTCACTGAAATTCATATAATTCATATGGATGATCTTTATGATGGTTGGATTGATCCACTTTCGGAAGAATTAGCAATTCGTATACGGAGTCAAATTCTTTTACCCATACTAAAAAATGGTCGAGCAATCTATAAGAAGTATGATTGGGCGCTAAAACAGTTTGACCAAGAGATTGAGATTTTTGGAATTAAGTATTTAATTCTTGAGGGTGTGGGTTCAGGTCAGCAGGCATTTAGAGAATTTGTAAATGTGGCAATATGGATAGAGTTTGACCCTGTAGCTGGATTCGAGCGAGTTATAAACCGAGATGGAGAAGCGATTAGAAATGAAATGAATAAATTCCTTATTGATCAAGAAAAGCACTTTAGTATCGAAGGAACTCGTAATTTCGCTCACTACACCCTAAATGGCGCGCCTTAAACTATAAATTTATAAATTTTCTCTAAACTTCGATTGTGTCTGATTTAACCGGAGAACTAATCGATAATCGATACTTGCTCCAGCGTCAACTGGCTTTCGGTGGGATGGCAACCATTTATGCCGCCTTAGATACCAGACTTGATCGGGCTGTTGCGGTCAAAATTATGCATCCACATCTAGCTAGCGATGAGGCATTTGTCTCTAGATTTATTAAGGAAGCAAAAGCGACCGCTGCGCTCTCACATCCGAATATAGTCGCAATTCAAGATCAAGGGTGGAACGAGGGAGGAGCTCCAGCTGTATTTATAGTTATGGAGCTGGTTGAGGGAAATACATTAAGAGATTTTCTAAATGAAAACGGACCTTTATCTATTGAACAGACTATTCAGTTAATTATTCCGGTTTTAAGTGCACTTAGTGCCGCGCACAAAACTGGAATTATTCATAGAGACATTAAACCTGAAAATATCCTAATATCTAAAGATGGAAGAATAAAAGTAGCTGATTTTGGATTAGCAAGAAATAATGCAGTGGGTCAAACAATGACAGCAGAATCAAGTGTCGTACTAGGTAGCGTATCTTATCTCTCTCCTGAACAAGTCCAACGTGGTATTTCTGATGCTAGAAGCGATGTTTATGCAATAGGGATTGTGCTTTTCGAAATGTTAACAGGTACTAAACCTTATGATGGTGATACTCCAATACAAATTGCCTATAAACACGTGAATGAAAGAATTCCAAGGGTCAATTTAGTAAAGGAAGGTATTCCAGAAAATCTGACAGAATTAATATTTTCTAGCACTTCTCCAAATCCAGATGAAAGGCCAAGAGACGCTCAAGAGTTACTTAATAGTATTCGCACTTTTCAAGAGCAAATCGATCCTAAGCGCCGACAATTAAGTTTAGAGTTAGATCTACCGCCCGTCAGAATTAATTTGAAAAAACGAAAGAAAGTCTCAGTAACCTCTGCCCTAAGCGGACTTAAAGATAAAACTTCACAAATTATCTCTAGCCAACCAATGAACTCAACCAAGCCCGAGGAATCTATCGGTACAAAAAAGAGAAGAGTATCCAGAAGAGTAAAAAGAAATAGAATCATTGCATTATTGCTAGTTACCGCTTTAATTTTTGGAGTAATTAAGTATTTAGATTCTGGGAAAATCACAGTACCTTCGCTCGTTGGCCTCAGCAAATCTGAAGCCAACAAAGTGCTGGATGGACTTGGTTTAAAATCTCAAATCTTGAGTGAGATTTTCAGTGAGGATATTCCAAAGGGTAAAATTATTTCATCAAAGCCAGCTGGAGGAGGAAAGATCACTCCAAATGGCACGGTAGGGTTAAATATTTCAAAAGGCCAGGAAAGAATACTTATCACTGACTTAACCGGAAAAACTCCCGATGTTGCCTCGCAAAAAATTGCTGAATTAGGGCTCAATGTTGGTGAGATATTTGAAAGCTTTGATCTAAAAATTGATTCGGGTTTTGTTATTAGAACTGACCCAGCGGTTGGATCTAACGTTAAAAGGGGCACTGTCGTAAACTTAATAGTTAGTAAAGGAATTGAAAAAATTGAATTAACTTCGTATATTGGAAAAAATGGCGAACAAGCGCTTTCTGAGTTGACCGATAGTGGTTTTGATGTTGATGTTGAGTATAAGTTTAGTGACAATATTTTTAAAGGACAGGTTATCTCTCAGGCTCCAGATAGATCAGATGCAATTCCTATAGGAAGCAAAATTAGGCTGGTAATTTCCAAGGGACCTGAGTTTATTTTTGTTCCAAATGTTTTAGGTAAGAGTAAAAATAGCGCAACTCTAGATTTGGAGAATCTAGGGCTTCGCGTATCTATAAAAGGTACTGGTAAAGTCAATAATATTTCCCCGGCAATTGGAAGTAAGGTCAAACAAGGATCATTAATTACACTTACTTTGAGGTAATAATCTGCATGACTCTCAGGTAGGCTCTGCAAGTGGTGAAAGCAAATGATTTTGTGAGAATTGGTGCACATGTTCCCACCTCGGGGGGAATGGCAACACGCTCTATCGAATATGCCTTAACGATCAAAGCTGAAGCCATTCAGGTTTTTGCATCAAGTCCTAGAACTTGGGCAACCTCACCTCCAAATCCGAAGATGGATGAGTTGTTTCGTGAAAAAACTAATGAACATGATATCGAACCCTATGTCCATGCCTCATTTCTAATTAATTTGGGATCTCCAACGAAATCGACATATGAGAATTCACTTTCTGCGACCGCTTACTCCTTAAAACGTGGTCGAGAAATTGGAGCGAAAGGTGTAGTTGTTCATACTGGTTCTGCAGTGGATGAATCACATGTTGATAATGCTTGGAAGCAAATACATGAAGGTGTGATGCCAATACTAAATAATCTTAAGGATGATGATCCATGGCTCTTGCTGGAACCGACTGCAGGGCAAGGGCAGTCGCTGGTAAAAAAACTTGATGATCTTACTAAGTACTTTGAAGCTTTGGAGTGGCATCCAAAAGTCGGTGTATGTCTTGATACCTGCCATGTATTTGCAGCTGGGCACGATATTAAAAAACCAGGTGGAATGTCGGAAACTTTGGATCTTCTTGTTAAAGTTGTTGGAATAGAAAGAATTCAGCTGATTCACGCCAATGACTCCATGGATATATGCGGAAATCTTAAAGACCGCCATCAAAATATTGGTAAGGGCGAAATCGGCACTGAACCATTTATCGAACTTATCTCTCACCCAGCAATTGCAAATGCACCATTAATCTTAGAAACTCCTGGTGCTGAGCCAGAACATGGAAGTGAAGTAAAGTTATTGAAAAAGTTTAGAGATAGTAAATGAAATCTAAAATTCTCCTTTACCTAGGACTACTTGCTACAACTGCAATTTGGGGTGGTTCATTCTTAATTATGAAAGATTCACTTGAGCGCCAAAATGTATACTCTTTTCTGGCGACTAGATTTGCACTTGCTTCCTTAATAATGTTTGCCTTCAATCCAAAATCCCTTGTTGGGCTTAATAAAGTTTTTATTAAGCGAGCAGTTTTTGCAGGAATGCTTACAAGTGGTGGTTTTATCTTTCAAACATTTGGATTAACTCAAACTACAGTTTCAAATACAGGTTTTATCACCGGATTATACTTAGTCTTCACTCCGCTAATAGCCTGGCTTTTGTTAAAGCATAAAATTACAAAAGCTCAATGGGGTGCGGTAATAGTAGCAACGATGGGTCTTTATCTTATTGCATATAACGGAATATCAGTTGGTGTTGGTGAAATATTAGTTTTGGTTTCTGCGGTGATGTTTGCTGCACAAATAGTTGCAGTTGGCGAGTGGAGTGATGGTAAAAATAGCTATCCACTAACACTAATTCAAATTATGGTTGCGGCTGTGGTGTTTTCGATCTTCACAATTAAGGATGGGTATCAGCTGCCGCCAGATAGCTCAGTTTGGTCGGCAGTAATTTTTACTGCCGTTTTTGCAACTTTTTTTGGATTTTTAATTCAAGTAAGAGCTCAGGCAGTTATGAGTGCAACTGTTGCGGGAGTGCTACTAGCCATGGAAACTCCATTTGCCTTATTTTTTGGTCTATATTTTGATAATGATCCACTAACACTGAGAATTATGTCTGGTGGGACTTTAGTAATGTTAGCCATGGCGATGGTCATTTGGTCAGACAGTAAAAAATCATCTAAAGATAATACGAGGAGTAAAAATTAAGAAATTAATAGATCTTAGATCTGACACTGTAACCCGACCATCCATTGAAATGCGAAATGTCATGGCACAAGCTGAGGTAGGTGATGATGTTTACAGTGAAGACCCTACAGTAAATTTACTAGAGCAAAAGGTTGCAAAATTATTTGGTAAGGAAGCCGCTTTGTTTTGTCCAACTGGCTCATTGGCAAATCAATTAGCAATTAGGATGTTGGTTTCTCCTGGCGAAGAGTTAATTACTGAGACAAACTCCCATATCGTAAGGGCAGAACTTGGTGCAGCAGCTACATTCAGCGGAATTACAACCCGAACCTGGGAGGCCGATAGAGGACTTTTAAACGCAGATGAGGTTTTAAAAATTATTAAACCAGACTCAGGACCATATCTTGTTTCGACAACTGCGATTGCTATTGAGAATACTCATAATTTTGGTGGAGGTACAGTACAGTCAATAACTGAAATTGAAAAATTAAGAAATGCAACAAATTCTTTAGGTATTAAGATGCATTTAGATGGTGCGCGAATTTGGAATGCTCATGTTGCAAGTAAAATTGGATTAAGTGACTACGGTAAACATTTTGATACCTTAAGTGTTTGTTTATCAAAAGGCCTCGCAGCCCCCATTGGATCGCTAGTGATCTCCAGTCAGGAGGTAATTGCTAAAGCAAGACAATGGCGTAAAAGATATGGGGCTGGAATGAGACAAGTCGGAATACTTGCAGCAGCTGGTATTTATGCAATTGAGAATAATCTTTCGAAATTAGAATTGGATCATAAGCGAGCAAAAGTAGTAGCACAAAGTATTGAGAGCACTGAATCCTCACTAATTACTTCAAAATTTGTTGAAACAAATATTGTGGGTTTAGATCTTTCAAAAACGGGGTTAACGGCAAAAAAGCTTTCGGAACTATTAAGTGAGGAAGGAATTCTTACCTCAGCTCTGGGGCCAAAATATTTAAGGTTAGTTTTGCATTGTGATATCACTGATAGTGATATTGATGTACTTCTCGAGAAAATTCCAAAAGTTTTAAAGCGCGCCCTCGTGGCTTAGTAGCCATTCTTTGATTTTTATCCCGTAGGCGTAGTTTCCGATTGCTCCCCCACTTTTTATTATTCTGTGGCAAGGGACTATGGGTGCAATTAGATTTTGACCACATGCCGTGCCTGCAGCACGGATTGCTGCCTTCGATCCAGCTCTTGCAGCCAATTCAGTATATGTCAAAGTTTTACCAGAGGGTATCTTGCGTAGAGCTTTCCAAACCTCCTGAGAAAATTTTGCTCCTGACTGACGCACCTTTATGGCATTTATAGAATTCAAATCACCCTCAAAGTAAGCTTCAACCAATTCCGAAATTATAGGAATACTTTTACTGTACTTTATTTTCTGATTCCTATCTTGATCGAAGATTCTATTTTTTAGATTTTCAATTCCATAAAACCCTGAAGCTACTAATATATCTTCATCAGCAATTAGAGTTAACTCTCCGATAGGAGTTCTTAAATTTGTTGATACCAACATTGTGTAACTATATCTATTCCTAAACTAAATTTGAACCCTTCTATTTTTTGTGATCTCGCAACATCTCTGCTACTAAGAATGCGAGTTCTAGAGATTGAGTATGGTTTAAACGTGGATCGCATGCGCTCTCATATCGAGTTGCTAGATCCTCATGGCTGATTTGATCACCACCTCCGACACATTCGGTCACATCATCGCCAGTAAGTTCTATATGAATTCCACCAGGATGGGTACCTAGTTTTTTATGAACTTCAAAAAATCCACGTACCTCATCTAATACGTCATCAAATTTTCTAGTTTTATATCCACTTGGTGCCTCATAGGTATTTCCATGCATTGGATCACATACCCAAAGGACTTTTGCTCCAGATTTAGTAACGGTATCAATAAGTGCAGGTAATTTTTCACGAATTAATGAGGCTCCCATTCGTGAGATAAAGGTGAGTCTTCCTGGTTCATTATTTGGATTCAACTTTTTGATTATTGCTAAAACTTCTTCGGGAGTTGTTTTTGGCCCAAGCTTTACGCCAATTGGATTATGAATCTTTTCGGCAAAATCCATGTGCGCACCATCTAATTGGCGAGTTCGCTCACCAATCCAAACAAAATGGGCAGAGACATCATATGGATTACCCGTTCTAGAATCTATTCTGGTAAGTGCTTTTTCATACTCTAATATCAGTGCTTCATGGCTTGAGTAAAAGTCGACAGATTTAAATGAAATTGGGTCAATTCCTGCAGTTTGCATAAAATTAATTGCTCTTCCAATTTCATTTGCCATTTCTTCATAGCGAGCGCTAAATCTCGCATCTGCGGCAAACCCCTTATTCCAGCTATGCACCTGTCTTAAATCTGCAAATCCACCTTGAGTAAAAGCGCGCACTAAATTCAATGTTGAAGCTGATGTGTTATAAACCTTCAATAATCTTTCTGGATTAGGAGTTCTAGCTTCTTTCGTAAACTCAAGATCATTTACCGCATCACCTCGATATGCTGGCAGAGTTACACCATTTCGAGTCTCGCTGTCATTACTTCTTGGCTTTGCAAATTGGCCTGCCATTCTTCCTACCTTTATTACAGGCAGAGAGGAGAAATACTGCAAAACTGCTGCCATTTGCAAAATGGTCTTGATTCGATTTCGTACTGAATCAGCAGTTGCCCCTACAAAGGTCTCAGCGCAATCGCCACCTTGAAGCCAAAATGCTTTACCTGCAGCAGCCTCTGCAATTCGACTTTTCAGATTGTCACACTCGCCAGCAAATACCAGCGGTGGATAGGTTTCTAACTCTGAAACCACCGATTTAACCGCTTGCTTATCCGGCCAAGTGGGTTGTTGGGCCGCAATAAGATTCGGAGTAAAGATTGAATTCATATTCATTAGATAATGGTAGGCAATCGACAGTTGAGGATGTGGCTAATTAAGCCCACAATTAACCGAAGAAAATCTCCGCCTCTTTGTATAAGGCAGGATCAACAGTTTTTAACTTTGTAGTAGCTGATGCCAGAGGTACCCGTTCAATATTGGTGCCATGAAGTGCAACCATCTTGCCCCAAT
Source organism: Actinomycetota bacterium (assembly GCA_010030895.1). GTDB lineage: Bacteria > Actinomycetota > Actinomycetes > Nanopelagicales > Nanopelagicaceae > Nanopelagicus. Next base: position 21,894 of record RHBS01000014.1, read on the forward strand.
CGCCGTCATGAACTGCTGTTATTGCATGTAAGCCGAATCTTGTGGCCAGTACGCGATCAAACGCAGTAGGTGTCCCACCTCGCTGTATGTGGCCGAGTACCGATGTTCTAGCCTCTTTGCCAGTCTTTGCCTCAATTTGCTTAGCAAGCCACTCGCCAATACCAGATAGCTTTACATGTCCAAAAGCATCAAGAGTTTGATCTTTAGTAACCATATCTCCATCTTGTGGAATTGCCCCTTCTGCAATAACAATTATTGGAGCATAACTTTGCTGAAACCTCGATTCCACCCATTTGCAAACCTGATCAACCGAAAATTTAACCTCAGGAATCAAAATACATGAAGCTCCTCCGGCAAGACCTGAGTGCAATGCAATCCAACCGGCATGACGTCCCATAACTTCAACAATTAAGGCACGATGATGTGATTCAGCAGTTGTATGTAATCGATCGATCGCCTCTACTGCAATATTTACTGAAGTATCAAAACCAAATGTGTAATCGGTGTTGTTTAAGTCATTGTCAATAGTCTTTGGAACACCAATTACCTTTACTCCTAATGAATCTAGCTTGGTTGCAACCCCCAAAGTATCTTCGCCACCAATTGCAATGAGGGCATCTATACCCATTTTTGCTAAATTTTCTTTTATCTTTTCAACGCCGCCATCAATTTTAAATGGATTTGTCCTAGATGAACCCAAAATAGTTCCACCCTTTGGCAAGATTCCTCTAGTTGCGGGCAGATCTAATTTCATTGTTAAGCCCTCTAATGGGCCTCGCCAACCATCCTTAAATCCGACAAATTCATATCCGTACTCTTTAACTCCTTTACGGACTACTGCACGTATTACCGCATTCAATCCAGGACAATCGCCACCACCTGTTAAAACTCCGATGCGCATTAAATAAACTCCAGCCTAATTTGGTTTATAAATTGGTCAACGCCAGGGCCTAAGTCTACTCTGCCGCAATGGGATTAAAACCCGAGATTGATCAGTATCTGAAGCAACGGGCAGCGATGGGCCTGCCCGCGGTATGGCAAGCCTCCTTGGATGAGATTAGAGGTAATACCCATCTACATGTGGCACTAGAGCAACCATTAATTGATTTGTTTGAGGTGAGCAATCAGAAAATTCCAGGGCTCTCATCACAATTGCCTATACGAATTTATCGGCCATCTAGTGAGAAAAATTTACCTGTACTAGTTTTTTATCATGGCGGTGGTTGGGTTCTAAATTTTCTAGATATATATGAACCTGCGCTACGTAAGTTAGCAAAGGTAGGAGGATTTGTAATTGTTGCCGTAGAGTATCGAAAGGCGCCTGAGCATCCTTTTCCAGCAGCTTTTGATGATTGTTTTGCAACCTTAAATTGGGTTATTCAAAACGCAGATCGTTTAGGAGTAGATAGAGATCGAGTTGGAGTTGGTGGTGACAGTGCTGGTGGTAATTTGGCTTCTGCAGTTGCAATTAAGGCTCGAGATGTTAACTTGATCCGCCTTAGCTACCAATTACTAATCTACCCTTGTAATGATTATGAGATGAATTACCAATCTGCGAGTAAATACGCAGATAACTTTGGATTAACAACCAAAGCAATGAAATGGTTCTGGGATCAATACCTGCAAAGTGATGAGTTTAAAAACTATCCCTATGCCATACCAAGTAAGATAAATTCTCTGAAAGGTGTAGCACCTGCGATTATTTTTAATGCTGAATTTGATCCACTTGTAGATGATGGCAAAAATTATCACAACAAATTATTAGCAGATTCAGTATTTTCAACCTATAAAGAGTATAAAGGTCAAATTCATGGTTTTTTTAATTTAAGTGGGATTACCGAGGATGCAGAGTTGCTATACTCCGATATCGCAGAAAATATTAGATTTGTAATGGAAAGAGAAAAATAATTGAGTAAAGTTGGTTGGGGAAGATTTCTTTTGCTCGGCTTGCTTTGGGGTATGCCTTATCTATTTTTAAAGGTTGCAGTTGAAGAAATATCTCCCTCAGTTATAGTTTTTTCAAGAGTACTTATTGGAGGATTAATTTGTCTTCCTATTGCTCTTAAGGCAAGCAAATTAAAAGTTGCTCGTAAGTATTGGCCATTTTTAATTCTCTACTCATTTACTGAGATGGTTGGTCCTTGGTATTTAATTACTCACGCTGAAAAAGAGATCACTTCTGGGTTAACAGGTTTACTAGTTGCCACTGTTCCAATTTGGTCTGCAATTTTGGCGTCGATATTTGGAGATCACACGGTCTGGCATAAGGGAAGATTATTTGGGTTAGTAATTGGATTTATTGGCGTTGTTTTTGTAGTTGGTGTTGAGTCCTTTGGTGGAAACCAAGACATACTATCTATCGGAATGGTCATACTCGCTGCCATTGGATATGCATATGCAATCAACATGATAAACCGGCGGATACCCCATGTTCCAGGAATCGCCATAAATACATGGGCCATGATCATTACCTCAATTGTCTATTTACCATTTGCAATTGTGAACTGGCCAAGCAAAACCCCATCACTGGAAGCGGTTGGTTCGGTAATTGCCCTTGGTGTTTTATGTACTGCAATTGCATTTATTTACTTCTTTAAGTTAATTGCTGAGGTGGGCCCGCCTCGAGCCTCGCTGATAACCTATTTAAATACTGCGGTGGCAGTTTTATTAGGTGTAGTACTTTTAAGTGAACCAATAACACTTGGAATTGCTATTGGACTCCCACTGGTATTAATTGGATCCTATTTTGCTAGCAGAAAAGTTACTCGGTAAATCCAAGTCTAGCTAGCATCTTTGGATCTTTTTGCCACTCCTTTGAAACCTTTACGTGAATCTGTAGAAATACTTGCATCCCAACTAGATTTTCAATTGACTTTCTTGCCAAAGTACCAATTGCCTTTAACTTACTACCTTGAGGGCCAATGATTATTCCTTTTTGACTATCCCGCTCAACATGAAGAGTGGCGATAACATCAAATAAGTTACTATCTTCTCGTTCACCCATTTCATCAATAGTAACCATCACTGAATGAGGTAGTTCCTCGTATAATTCTTCAATTGCTGCCTCTCTAATCAAATCTGAAATCATTAACTCCTGCGCTTGGTCAGTACTTATATCTTTAGGATAAAGTGCATGTGAGATTGGTAGCTTCTTAGCAAGTAATTCCAAAAGTAGGTCAGTTTGGTCTAAGTTTTTTGCCGAAAGTGGAATGATCTCTACATGGGACAAATTCAGGCGATTAACAAAAAGATTGACCTGGTTAAGTTTCTCAGCTAGTTCAGATTTAGAAATGATGTCAATTTTTGTTATTACAATGAAAATTGGTTGTACACCTTTTACCTGTTTAACTATGTACTCATCTCCTGCACCGATATCTTCATTTGCAGGCAGACAAATCACTACACTATCTGTTGATTCAATATTTTCACTTGCCATAGTATTTAATCTTGTTCCTAATGCCGTCTTGGGCTTGTGAATACCTGGCGTATCGACCACAATCATTTGGAAATTTTCCCGATTAATAATGCCTCGTATTGGATTACGCGTTGTATTGGGGTGATGTGAGGTAATTACAATTTTTCTACCAACAAGTGCATTGACCAAAGTGGACTTACCAGTATTAGGACGACCAACAATTGCCACGAAACCAGATTTAAAATTATTCATTAGGCATATTCTCTCACCTTTTTGTTAACGTATTTGCAAAGGCAGGATTACATCTAAAATATCCTCAAAATTGGTTGCGATATCTGCAATTCGTTCAGCTATTAATCTGTGGCAACCTTGGCTTAAAGGTGAAGTTACTTCTCCTGGTACGGCAAAAACCGGCCTAAAAATTTCAGCAGCAGCTATAGCGGTTCTAATTGATCCACTTACATACTCAGCCTCAACTACAACAGTGGCTTTTGAAAGTGCTGCTATTAATCGGTTTCGAATTAAAAAGCGATGTGGCTTTGAAGGTGTATCTGGCATCACCTCACTTATCAATAATCCTGATTTCATTATCTCTGTGAAAAGTTTTATATTTTCTTTTGGATATAGATGATTAAATCCGGCAGCCTGAACACTAATTGTTGAGCCGTTCATGGCTATTGAATCCACATGCGCTGTGCTATCAATTCCGACCGCTCCCCCACTTACAACTAATACTCCACACTCTGCTGCCCGCCTAGATAAGTATCTGGCAATTTGAACTCCATAGTTAGTTGGCTTGCGACTTCCAACAATCGAGATTGATTTATTTAATTCTTTTAAAGCATCTCTTCTACCCTTGATAAGCAATGCAATTGGCGGTGTATCTAAATCATTAGCACCCGAAGGCCAATCTGAATCCTCTGGGGTAATAAGTTGACACTCTGACTTTGCTATCTCTTCTTTAAGTTTAGGTAAATTGCAATTTGATACTTTATTTATTACTTTTGGAAATCTCTTACTATATAAATTATTCTTCTCATAAATTAATCGATAATAAACATCCTTGGCTCCATATTCGAATATAAATTTGCTTAGGTTGGCATCAGCTGGCTCAATACACGCAAACAGGATTAGACGACAATCTGATTCAGTAAACACCAGAGAAATCTAAATGATTTAAAGATGAAATTTTGTTTTAAATACAAACTGTGAATTTAAGGGTATTAACCAATTAGGGCAGCTATATTTGCAAATGATTTTCTATGAATTGGCA
>RHBS01000015.1 GCA_010030895.1 Actinomycetota bacterium
CAATCCTTGGCGGGTTGCCCGAGCGGCCAATGGGAGGGGACTGTAAATCCCCCGGCTCTGCCTTCGAAGGTTCAAATCCTTCACCCGCCACCAATTTTAAAACTTATACTTATTTACAAGCTTAATTAAATTTTGATCATTTCGCTCTTGATTACCAGTTTGCCATAAGCCACCACTTTGCGTTCCCTCAATGTAATCGAGAAAGCTAAAGCCTGATAATTTCTTTGTTTTTGTATTTACTCTTTTTGATTGAAAGTACCACCATAAATCATCAGTGTGAAACGATAGCTCTTTGTAGTCGTCTTCCTTTATAACATCAGCGTGAAAAAATTCTCTCTTATAAAGTGTCCCGGCGCCTGAAGTTGGAAATAACTCTAAATCAGGCCCACTTGCTGCATTGAAGTTCTTGATCCATTTTTCATAGGGCAGAAATTTACCGTCTTTATCAAACTTAACCTTATGTACTCTGGTTGCAATAATGCAATGTGGAGTTAAATGGTGTTGAATCATTAATTTTAAAGTTAAATCTGATTCTAAAAATAAGTCGTCATCAAAAACAATTATCGGCAATGTCGGCTCTACTAAGAGAGTTGGAATAAGTTTTTTTCCAGGGCCTAAATCATTACAAGCATTTATGGTTATAGCTTCACTAATTTCTAAATCTTTAATTTCTTTGGGCAAGAGAGAAATATCTGATTTAGCAATGTTTAGGTAAATCTTTTTAGGCCTTAATCGCTGTGATCTTATTGAGTCTAATGATTTAGCTAAGGTAGAAAATCTTGCTGGGTGACTTGTCAGTGATACTACATAATCCCAATTAAACTCTTTAATATTTGCACCAGGAATCGGAATTAGGTGATTTAGTAATGAATTTCCTGAAGACTTAAGTTGCAATTCTTTAATAAGGTTTATATTTGATAAAACGTCATTGTGATATTTAGTAGATTTTGTACCCAGATTTCTTGCACTTCTAATTAAGTAATAGAGAATAAAGATTTGAAGGCCAATAACGATCAAGAACAATGTGGCATTCATTTCATCCCCAAACTTTGAATCCAGTTATACTAATTTCATGGATAAGCCGACCATAATCTTAGCCACAAGTAATGGTATTGGCATGGGCCACTTAACTCGCGCAAGTGCTATTGCCTCAGAGTTAAAAGAGTTTTCAAATCCCATTATTGTCTCGATGGCAGCTGGTGTTGTTGAGGTGCCAAAAATTGCAGGAGTTAGATTTGAATATATTCCTGGAAGAGATCGAAATTGGATGGGTAGATTTCAATGGGACTCATATCTAAGAGATCGATTGGTAGCACTAATCGACGAAACAGATGCAAAAATAGTTAGCTTTGATGGAGTAGTGCCTTACCCAGGAATTATTGCAATCAAGAGTAAACGACCAGAGGTTAAATTAGTTTGGGTGCGACGTGGTTTTTGGCAGAAAACTCCTCAGAAGTACCTATTAGCACTGCAATCAAGAATGATGGATCTAATTATAACTCCTGGTGATTTCGGACAAAGTTATGACAATGGTCCTACTTCAAAACGAAAAGATTCAGTCTTGGTAAAACCAATATCAATTTTTGATTCTAAGTCCACATTAAGTAGGGAACTAGCGAGGGCGGAATTAGGGTTAGATAAAAATCGTCCAGCTTGTCTTGTTCAACTAGGTATAGGTGAGGCTGACTTGAATTCAAAATTAACAGCAGCTCTCTCTGGCTTGATTGGCTGGAAAGATTTACAGGTAGTTTTAACTAAAGAACCAATTGATTCAAATGGTAAAAATTTAGCCCCAGTAGGACTAGATATAAAAATTATTAGATACTTTCCACTTGCAAAAGCACTTAATGCTTTTGATGCTGCGATTTGTGCTGCAGGGTATAACAGTGTGCACGAAGAACTTGCTGCAAGGATTCCAACTCTGTTTGTTCCAAATGTTAGAGGGACTGATAATCAATCAGATAGAGCAAAATGGGCTTTCGATAATGAAATGGCACTGACTGTTGATCAAAATAATCTCAAAGATATTGAGGATAATGCCAAAAAATTACAAGATGAAGTTTTGAGAGAAAAATTAAGCAGAAACTGTAATAACCTTCCATCAACTACTGGAGGTAGTGAGGTTGCAGAAATATTTAAAAAATTGCTTGCTGTACCAACAAAAACTGGAATCTCTTTACCCATTACTTTGATTAGTTTAAAGATTAGAGATATTTTTGCTCGTGGGTTTAAGGGGTTCGTTTACTCTTTACTTCAATTACTAACTGTAGTTTATAGATGGATTAAGCCTCACAATAGGGGTAAAGTTTCTTACTCAGATAAGCTTGAGATTTATGAAAATGAAGAACCTGATGTATTGCAAAAATTAATTAAATCTGGAAAACCTTTTGAGCACCTAATTGTTAATGCATCTCCCGCATATAAAAGTAGGCGTATTGAGATTGCATCCAAGGCATACTTAAAGTAAATGGGCTTCAATTCGTAATTCATAATCTTGGGTTGTATCCTTAGTCAGCACTTCGCCCCCTTAGCTCAGTCGGTAGAGTGTTTCCATGGTAAGGAAAAGGTCAACGGTTCGATTCCGTTAGGGGGCTCGAACACAATTTAATATTGAATGAAACAATTTTGGCGGGGTAGCTCAGCTTGGTAGAGCAAGCGGCTCATAATCGCTGTGTCGTGGGTTCAAATCCCGCCTCCGCTACAAGTATTACAGATGAAAAACACGATCAAGATAAGAGTGAATTTCAGTAAATGGTGAGGGTCAGGTAATCTCATCTCATAAGAGATTAACAATAGTTAATTTAACTACAAGGCTAGGAGCTTAACCATGGCAAGTAAAAGTGCAGATGTTCGTCCAAAAATTACAATGGCATGTGTTGAGTGTAAAGAGCGAAACTACATAACCCGCAAAAATCGCAGAAATGATCCTGATCGTTTGGAGTTAAAAAAGTTTTGCCCGCGTTGTAAATCTTCTCAACTTCATCGCGAAACTCGTTAACTAGAACCCGCCAATGGCTGGGTCAATTAGAGTGTGCTTAATTGCAGAGGGTTTTACCGAAGATTTTATTAAGTGTGTAGGCGCAATAACCGCTAATTCCAAAGTACCTATAAGCATTTATGCCAATGGTAAAAACAATTGGCTTAAAGAGGATTTGTTTGACCCTGATCAGATAAGCCTTACCCAAGAAAAAAACCCTCTAGGTTGGGGAAACATCGTTAATTTGTTCATAAATAATCACACCGAAGATTATTTATTAATTATGGATCCTTCAACGATATTTCTAGCCGATCCAATACCTAAAACATTAGATGCACTTAATTCAGGCTTTCAAGGTGTTGGTTGGAAAGGTGGCTTAGTGAATTTAGAGGACCAATGGCGAAGCACAGATGATAAGGGGGTAGGTGAGGTAGATGTTTTATTTAGTTACTACTTTGCCTTTGATCGTACTTTTGTGCAAAATGCAGGTGGAGCAAATCCAAGTGCTAAATATTATCGAAACGCGGATATTGAGCTTTCACTTGCAATGAGGGCTGCGGGTGGAAGATTAATTCAAGTAGATCTACCACTTGAGCAAGGTAGGCATCACGGTTACTACGATACTGATCCAGATTATCGGGATAAAAATTCTAAGAAGAATTATCAAAGGATTTTAGAAAGATTTAGAGGGAAAAATGAAATCCTTTCACCACGTAGGTAGGCTTAAGTAATGGAGCAATTATCTAAATTCACCACGTTACGTGTAGGTGGACCTGCACAGAAGATTGTTCACGCCAAGACTGAGGATGAATTGATTGAGTTGGTAAAAGCTGCTGATAAAAGTAATGAACCACTGTTGATTCTTGGCGGTGGATCTAACCTGCTAATCAGTGATGCTGGATTTGCTGGCACTGTAATAAGAGTTGAAAGTAAAGGAAATGCTTTAGATTATGACGCATGTAGTGGCGGAATGATTGAGGTAGCAGCGGGAGAAGATTGGGATAAATTTGTTGCGTTAACTATCGACAAGGGTTTTGCTGACTTAGAAACTCTAAGTGGTATACCAGGCACAGTTGGCGGAGCACCCATTCAAAATATAGGAGCCTACGGTCATGAGGTAAGTGAAACTATTGCTCGAGTCAAAACCTATGATCGACAAAAAGGAGAAATTGTTACCTTTTCAAACTCTGAATGTAAGTTTTCTTATCGTCACTCCATTTTTAAAGCCGAACCGGGTAGATATGTTATTTTAAATGTCACTTTTCAACTTCGAAGAGGAAATCAATCATTACCGATTGCTTATGCAGAGTTAGCAAAACATTTATCAGTTAATCTTGGAGATCGAGTTGAGGTAACTAAAGTTAGGAAAGCGGTTTTAGAGTTACGAGCAAGCAAAGGTATGTTGATTAATACTGCTAGCCAAATAAATTCCGCCGGTTCATTTTTTGTAAATCCAATTTTAAGTAAGGAAACTGCAGATACTCTTCCGAAGGAGGCGCCAAGATGGCCACAACCAGATGGAAGTATAAAAACCTCAGCTGCATGGCTAATGGAGCATTCGGGAATCACTAAAGGGGAAAAATTAGCCGGAGCTCAGATTTCAAGTAAACATGTTTTGGCACTAACAAATTCTGGAGATGCTACTGCAGAAGATATTATAGAGCTTGCGAAAAAAGCTCGAAAAAAAGTATTTGAAAAATTTGGTATTAAATTACAAGCAGAGGTGCAACTAGTCGGCTTAGATCTAGATTAAATTGCTTCACTAAGTAACTTTTTAACTCTTGTAATGCCCTCAACAATGTCTTCATCTCCTAAAGCGTAGGAGAATCGCAAGTAACCTGATGGACCAAATGCCTCACCAGGCACTGCTGCAACCTCAGCCTCCTCCAAAATTAATGTCGCTAACTCAGCTGAGCTCTTAGGTTTTTTACCTCTAATCTCCTTACCCAATACACCTTTAACAGATGGATAAACATAAAAAGCTCCGGTTGGCGTAGGGCAGCTAACACCAGGAATTTCATTTAGTAATTTAACAATTAATTTACGCCGCCTATCAAAAGCCTCTCCCATTTTGTGCACAGCAGAAAGATCGCCATTTAGTGCGGCGATTGCTGCTCGCTGTGAAACATTTGAAACATTGGATGAAAGGTGGGATTGCAAATTTGTTGCTGCTTTAATGACATCTTTCGGTCCGATCATCCAACCGACTCGCCAACCAGTCATTGCGTAAGTCTTTGCAACACCATTAATTATTATTGTGCGATCTGAAAGCTCGGGGACAGCAACACAAATACTAGGAGCCTTGGCACCGTCATAAAGTAAATGTTCATAGATCTCATCAGTTACTACCCAAAGATTATTCTTTAAAGCCCATTGACCTATCTCCCTAACCTGATCTGGAGAATAAACTGAACCAGTTGGATTTGAAGGTGAACAAAAAAGTAATACCTTAGTTTTAGGTGTTAAAGCTTTTTCTAATTGTGCAAGAGAGACAAGATAGTTTTGGGATTCATCGGCGAACACTTCAACTGGTACCCCACCAGCTAATTTGATGCACTCAGGATAAGTTGTCCAAAATGGTGAAGGTAAAATTACCTCGTCACCTGGATCTAAAATTGAGGCAAAAGATTGATAAACAGATTGCTTGCCACCATTTGTTACTAATACTTGATCTACTGTAATTTCATAATTTGAGTCACGTTTTGTTTTCTTAACAATCGCTTCCCTTAATTCTGGCAATCCCGGAGTAGGTGTGTAGCGGTGATTGGCTGGAATCTTTGCAGCCTCGATTGCAGCATTAACGATGTAATCTGGAGTTGGAAAATCTGGTTCACCGGCACCAAATCCTGCCTTAATTCGGGACAAAGGGCAGTAGCTCAATTGGCTAGAGTTGCCGTCTCCAAAGCGGCCGGTTGGGGGTTCGAGTCCCTCCTGCCCTGCAAGAAGATTGAACAAAGATTTAAAGCACTGCGAAGAAAGGAAAAGGTAGATGAGCGAAGAGATCGTCTCAACTGAAGAAACCAAAGGGCTCTTCGGTCGTATTGCTATGTTCTACCGACAAGTCATTTCTGAGTTATCAAAGGTTGTTTGGCCAACCCGTAATCAGCTGACCACTTACACCGCAGTGGTATTGGTATTCGTAGGATTTGTGATTTTAGTAGTCTCAATTTTTGATTTAATTTTAACAAAAATTACTTTCTGGATTTTTGGCTAAGGCGAAAAGGAAAATATGATGTCAATTGAAACGCCGGCTAATCCACCTGTAGATGCATTTGAGGCCGCACTTGCTGTAAACGAGTCTGCCCCAGTAATTGAAGAGAGTATTACTCCGGTCATTGATGATGTAGTTTCCGAAAGTGTAACTGAAGAAAATGATGAGAATGCTGAATTTCGTGCCGCACTTAGAAGTGCGCCTGGTGAGTGGTTCGTAGTTCACTCCTATGCTGGCTATGAAAAGAAGGTAAAAGGAAATTTAGTAAACCGTATTCAATCTCTGAACATGGAAGATTTTATTTTCCAAATTGAAGTCCCAGAGGAAGAGGTTAGAGAGTTAAAGAATGGTGCTATTAAGGTAGTAAAGCGCAACGTATTTCCTGGTTATGTTTTAGTAAGAATGGAATTAACAGATGAATCTTGGTCATGTGTTAGAAATACTCCGGGCGTAACCGGCTTTGTTGGTAATGCCCATCATCCCTCTCCTTTAACTCTTGCAGAGGTTGAAAACATCTTGGCACCACGTCCATTGAAGAAGGGCGGCAAGATTGAAATGAAGGATGTCGATTACTCAATAGGAGAGTCCATAACTGTTATGGATGGACCATTTGCGACATTACCTGCAACTATCTCTGAGATTATGCCAGAGCAGGCAAAACTAAAAGTTTTGGTATCAATTTTTGGTCGCGAGACTCCAGTCGAACTTTCATTCCACCAAGTCCAAAAGATTTAACAAACAAAGAAAAGGAAAAAACATGGCACCAAAGAAGAAGGTAACCGCACTGATTAAGTTGCAGATCCAAGCTGGAGCTGCCACACCTGCACCACCAGTTGGTCCTGCTCTTGGTCAACATGGTGTCAACATCATGGACTTTGTTAAGGCTTATAACGCGGCGACAGAGAGCCAAAAGGGAAATATCATCCCAGTTGAGATCACGGTTTTTGAGGATCGCTCATTTACATTTATTACTAAGACTCCGCCAGCTTCTAGATTGATTTTAAAAGCTGCTGGAATTGAAAAGGGATCATCAATTCCACATAAAGATAAGGTTGCAAATCTAACTAAGGCACAGGTTGAAGATATCGCCAAGCAAAAAATGGTGGATCTAAATGCTAATGACTTAGAGATGGCATCAAGAATTATTGCCGGTACTGCCAGATCTATGGGTATTACTGTCTCTAATTAAATAAATAAATGTGGGAGAACCTCGCTGGTTCGCAATCACCACAACCCCAATCTTGAAAATCCTTTCAAGATTTAACTAACGAGGAGAAGAAATGAAGCGAAGCAAGAAATATAAGGCAGCTGCTGAAAAGATAAAACTAGATAATCTCTATCTGCCAGGTGAAGCAATGAAACTGGTTAAAGAGACTTCAACCGTTAAATATGATGCGACTGTTGATGTTGCTCTATTTTTAGGTGTTGATCCAAAGAAGGCAGATCAAGCAATACGCTCAACAGTTAACCTGCCACATGGAACTGGTAAAACTGCTCGAGTATTAGTTTTCGCAGGCGGCGAGCGCGCTGAAGAAGCTCGCGCCGCAGGTGCTGACATAGTTGGTGCGGATGAATTAATTGATGAAGTTTCAAAAGGTCGTCTTGATTATGACGCAGTTGTTTCAACACCGGAGTTAATGGGAAAGGTTGGACGCCTGGGAAAGGTTTTAGGACCTCGTGGCTTAATGCCTAATCCAAAGACTGGAACTGTAACTACCGATGTCGCAAAAGCGGTAAGTGATATCAAGGGTGGAAAGATTGAGTTTCGTATTGATAAGAATGCCAACCTACACTTTGTAATTGGTAAGGTCTCATTTACTGCTGAGCAATTAGCAGAAAATTACGCTGCTGCAATTGAAGAGGTTATGCGTGCTAAGCCAGCATCCTCAAAGGGTAGATTTATTAAATCTGCTACCGTCTCTTCGACCATGAGCCCGGGGATCAAATTAGATACCTCAATTGCTCGCGATGGTGGACCACAGATCCAGTAGAAATCTGATTTTGACTTGGGTGGGCCCAAAGGCCTACCCTTGGCTTATTCAGTCGTACTAAGTAATTAGTAAGGCAGAAAAAACCAAAGACTGCAGGTCTTTTAAAGTAAAACTTTAAAAGTTAATTGTTTAAAAACAGCCCGCATAGGTGCCAACGATAGCCTCGTGTGCATTTATGCGCCGAGGTTTTTCTTATTTAGAAAGGATGCCAAATGGCAACCCCAGAGAAGACAGCTGCTGTGGCTGAGATCGTTGAAGATTTCCGCACCGCAAATGCAACTGTGCTAACTGAGTACCGCGGACTTTCAGTTGGTTTAATGAAACAACTACGTCGCTCACTTGGTACCAAGAACAAGTACTCCGTAGTTAAAAACACCTTAACCAAACTTGCTGCTAAAGAGGCGGGTGTGGATTTAGATCCCTCACTACTTGCCGGACCATCTGCAGTTGCGTTTATTAAAGGTGATCCAATTGATGCCGCTAAAGCATTAAGAGATTTTTCAAAAGAAAACCCATTGCTAGTTATCAAGGGTGGAATTTTTGAGGGCAAGGCAGTTACAACTGCTGAGATTATGCAATTAGCTAATCTTGAATCCCGTGAAGTTCTTCTTGCCAAGATTGCTGGCGCTATGAAAGGTTCAATCGCAAAAGCTGCGCGAGTCTTTGATGCCCTTCGCATCAAGATGGAGGCTGGTGCACCAGCACCAGTTGCTGAAGTAAAGGCTGAGGCACCAGTTGCCGAAGCTGCTACTGAGGTTGCATCGCAAGCAAAGGTTGAAGAAGTAGTTGCTCAAGAGGCAGCACCAGAGGTTGTCGCCGAAGCAGCAAATGCTGCTGAAAGCACAGAAAACTAAACCGACCCCCAACCCCCGTACTCATACCAAGAGTTGGAGTCGGGATTAGAAGAAAAGGAAAGAATATGGCAAAGCTAAATACCGCAGATCTATTAGGTCAGTTCAAAGATATGTCTTTGGTTGAACTAACAGAGTTTGTTAAAGCATTTGAAACTGAGTTTGATGTAACAGCTGCTGCACCAGTTGCAGTCGCTGCTGCTGGCGGAGCCGCTGCTGGCGGAGCTGCAGATGCTGCTCAAGATGAGTTCACAATTATTCTTGAGGATGCTGGCTCACAGAAGATTGCAGTGATTAAAGAGGTACGTGCACTTAACTCAAGTCTTGGCCTAAAAGAGGCAAAGGATCTAGTTGATGCCACCCCTGCGACCTTGCTTGAGAAGGCTGATAAGGCAACCGCTGATAAGGCAAAGGCTGCATTTGAGGCTGCCGGCGCAAAGGTCACAATCAAGTAATTACCTTGAATTAGACAGAAGGGGCAGAGGTTGGATACTCTGCCCCTTCACAATTTTGAAATAACCAATAGGTCCACGGCATATAGCGGCTCAGACCTAGGGGTCTTCGTGTGTTTAACGCAGTTGACAACTGGAGGAAACTTTGGCCGCTTCAAAAATTAAATCTCATGCTCCACGTCGTGTTTCATTCGCAAAGATTCGTGAACCGCTTGAAGTTCCAAATCTACTTTCGCTTCAATTAGAAAGTATTGATTGGCTACTAGGTAACGAAGCATGGCGCGCTCGCTTAAATGATGCCGAGAAATCAAACCGAGGCGAAGTTCCTAAGCAATCTGGACTTGAGGAAATTTTTGAAGAAATATCTCCAATCGAAGATTTCCAGGGTTCGATGTCACTTTCATTCCGTGATCACAGATTCGAACCACCTAAGTACACAATTGCCGAATGCAAAGAGCGCGATATCACCTACGCAGCTCCACTTTTCTTAACTGCTGAATTTACAAATAACATCACAGGCGAAATTAAATCTCAGACTGTGTTTATGGGTGATTTCCCATTAATGACTCCAAGAGGAACATTTGTTATCAATGGAACAGAGCGTGTTGTAGTTTCACAGATTGTTCGATCACCTGGTGTTTATTTTGAACGTACTATTGAAAAAACTTCAGACAAAGATATTTTTACTTCTAAAATTATTCCTAGCCGTGGTGCTTGGCTTGAATTTGAAGTTGATAAGAAAGATATGGTCGGTGTTCGTATCGATCGCAAGCGTAAACAATCAGTTACTATATTTTTAAAAGCTTTAGGCTGGAGCAGTGCTCAAATTCTTGAGCAGTTTGGTGAGTTTGAATCAATCAGACTTACTTTGGAAAAAGATAATGTTGAAACTCAAGATGAAGCATTACTAGATATTTATCGCAAGCTTCGTCCAGGTGAGCCACCAACTAAAGAAGCAGCACAAAATCTAATTGAAAACCTATATTTCAATCCAAAGCGATATGACCTAGCAAAGGTTGGTCGATTTAAGATTAATAAGAAGTTAGGTATGGAGTTAGATCTAAGCCGTGGCTTATTAACTATTGAAGATATTGTTGGAACAATTCGCTACTTAGTTGCGCTACATCGCGGAGATGCGTTGATGGAGTATGGCAAAGAGGTTCGTGTTGAAACTGATGATATTGATCATTTTGGTAACCGCAGACTTCGTACTGTTGGTGAATTAATTCAAAATCAAGTTCGCACCGGTCTATCACGTATGGAGCGTGTGGTGCGTGAACGTATGACTACTCAAGATGTAGAGGCAATTACGCCACAAACTTTGATCAATATCCGTCCAGTTGTGGCATCAATTAAAGAGTTTTTTGGAACATCACAACTTTCACAATTTATGGATCAAACAAATCCACTTTCAGGTATGACACACAAGCGTCGTTTATCAGCACTTGGACCTGGTGGTCTATCTCGTGAACGAGCTGGTTTTGAGGTTCGCGATGTGCACCCTTCTCATTACGGTCGCATGTGTCCGATTGAAACACCAGAAGGTCCAAACATTGGTTTGATTGGATCCCTTGCAACTTATGCACGGGTGACACCATTTGGATTTATTGAAACTCCTTATCGCAAGGTAGTAGATGGCAAAGTTACAGATCGCATCGATTACCTAACAGCAGATGAAGAGGATGAGCATGTTATTGCGCAAGCTAATGCGCCATTAACTGAGGACAATCATTTTGCAGAACCAAGAGTGTTAGTTCGCCGACGTGGTGGTGAGGTTGAAAATATTCAATCTTCTGAGGTTGATTACATGGATGTATCACCTCGACAGATGGTTTCAGTTGCAACTGCAATGATTCCATTCTTAGAGCATGATGATGCTAACCGTGCGCTGATGGGTGCAAATATGATGCGCCAAGCTGTGCCACTTGTTAGAGCTGAAGCACCACTAGTAGGAACTGGTATGGAGTTTCGTGCCGCAGTTGATGCCGGTGATGTACTTCTTGCTCGTAAAGCCGGTGTTGTTACTGAGGTTAATTCAGATGAGGTAACTGTAAAAAATGATGATGGCACAACTGAGACTTATTTTGTTGAGAAGTTTGTGCGATCAAATCAAGGTACTAGTCGCAACCAAAAAGTTGTGGTTTCAGTAGGTGACAAGATTGAGCCTGGCCAAGTAGTAGCCGATGGCGCTAGTACCGAGATGGGTGAGATGGCACTTGGCAAAAACTTACTTGTGGCATTTATGTCTTGGGAAGGTCATAACTACGAGGATGCGATTATTTTGTCACAGCGCCTAGTACAAGATGATGTGCTTACCTCAATTCATATTGAAGAGTATGAGGTTGATGCTCGCGATACCAAATTAGGTGCAGAGGAGATCACTCGCGATATTCCAAATGTTTCTGAAGAGGTATTAGCAGATCTTGATGAGCGTGGAATTATTCGCGTTGGCGCAGATGTAGTACCAGGAGATATCTTGGTTGGAAAGGTAACACCTAAGGGTGAAACTGAATTAACTCCAGAAGAGCGCCTACTTCGTGCGATATTTGGTGAGAAGGCTCGTGAAGTTCGAGATACCTCACTCAAAGTTCCACATGGTGAGTCAGGAAAAATTATTGGCGTAAGTATTCAAGATTCATCTGATGGATTTGAATTAGCAGCTGGTGTAAACCAAGTTGTTCGAGTTTATGTTGCACAAAAGCGCAAAATTCAAGATGGTGACAAGCTTGCTGGTCGTCATGGCAATAAAGGTGTTATCTCAAAGATTTTGCCAGTAGAGGATATGCCGTTCCTAGAAGATGGCACTCCAGTTGATGTAGTTCTTAATCCACTTGGCGTACCAGGCCGTATGAACGTTGGTCAGGTATTAGAAACTCACTTAGGTTGGGTAGCTAAATCTGGTTGGAAGTTAGAAGGAAATGAAGCTTGGCAGAAATCTTTAAGAGATAATGGTTTTGCCGATGCACCAGCAAATACCAAGGTAGCAACACCAGTATTTGATGGCACAAAAG
The DNA here is from genome assembly GCA_010030895.1 of Actinomycetota bacterium. Taxonomy (GTDB): domain Bacteria; phylum Actinomycetota; class Actinomycetes; order Nanopelagicales; family Nanopelagicaceae; genus Nanopelagicus. The sequence goes on from RHBS01000015.1 coordinate 12,494, forward strand.
AGGAAGAGTTATCAGGACTTCTTGGCTCAACTTTGCCAAACAAAGATGGCATGCGTCTAATTGGTGCAGATGGCAAAGCGCAATTATTTGATGGTCGTACAGGTGAGCCATACAAGCAACCAATCTCAGTTGGTTATATGTATATCCTCAAACTGCACCACTTAGTTGATGACAAGATCCATGCACGTTCTACCGGTCCTTACTCAATGATCACGCAACAACCATTGTCATTCAAGGTTTTGGTAAAGGAAATGCAATCACTTTGTTTAAATGTTGAAGTACTTTCTTCAGAGGGTGTAGCGATTGAAATGCGCGATACTGATGAAGAGGTATTTAGAACCGCTGAAGAGTTAGGTATCAACTTATCCCGAGTTGAACCAAGTTCTGTAGAAGAAGTGTGAGGAGAGGATAACCATGTTAGATGTTAACTTTTTTGATGAGTTAAGAATCGGTCTTGCCTCAACTGACAATATTCGTGAGTGGTCATTTGGCGAGGTTAAAAAGCCAGAGACAATTAACTACCGCACGCTAAAGCCAGAAAAAGATGGATTATTTGATGAAAAAATCTTTGGTCCTACTCGTGACTGGGAATGTTATTGCGGTAAATATAAGCGTGTTCGATTTAAGGGAATTATCTGCGAGCGATGCGGAGTTGAAGTAACACGTGCGAAGGTTCGCCGTGAGCGCATGGGACATATTGAACTTGCTGCCCCAGTAACTCACATCTGGTACTTCAAAGGTGTGCCAAGTCGCCTTGGTTATTTACTAGATCTTGCTCCAAAAGATTTAGAAAAGGTTATTTACTTTGCTGCGTACATGATCACTGAGGTTGATACTGAGGCTCGTGCTGAAGATATGCCAACTTTGGAAAAGAAGTACTTAGCTGATGTTAAAAAGATTGAGACACGTCGCGATCTTGAATTAGATACTCGTACCAAGAAAATGGAATCTGATTTAGCAGATCTAGAGGATGAGGGTGCAAAAGCTGATGCTCGCCGTAAGGTTAGAGAAGCTGGTGAGCGTGAGCTAAAAACTATTCGTGATCGCTCCCAACGTGAACTAGATCGCTTAGATGCCGTTTGGAATCGATTTAAAAATCTAAAGGTTCAAGATTTAGAAGGCGATGAGTCTTTGTACCGTGAACTACGTGATCGTTATGGCGTTTACTTTAAGGGTTCAATGGGTGCTGAGGCTATCCAAGCGCGCTTACAAACATTTGATCTGCAGGTTGAGTTTGATAAGTTAACTGAGTTATCTCAAACTGGTAAGGGCCAGAAGAAGACTCGTGCAATTAAGAGATTAAAGGTTGTTAACTCATTCTTAAATACGCGCAACAAGCCAGCATCTATGGTGCTTGATTGTGTACCAGTAATTCCACCAGATCTTCGTCCAATGGTTCAATTAGATGGTGGTCGATTTGCAACTAGCGATCTAAATGATTTATATCGCCGTGTAATCAATCGTAATAATCGTCTAAAGCGACTTGCAGATCTTGGTGCGCCAGAAATTATTGTTAATAATGAAAAGCGTATGTTGCAAGAGGCAGTTGATTCATTATTTGATAATGGTCGTCGTGGCCGCCCAGTAACTGGACCTGGAAATCGTCCACTTAAATCTCTATCTGACATGCTAAAAGGTAAGCAGGGACGTTTCCGTCAAAACTTACTTGGTAAGCGTGTTGATTACTCTGGTCGTTCCGTAATCGTTGTTGGACCACAACTTAAATTGCACCAGTGTGGTCTGCCAAAACAAATGGCTCTTGAATTATTCAAACCATTTGTGATGAAGCGATTAGTGGATTTAAACCATGCCCAAAATATTAAATCTGCAAAGCGCATGGTTGAGCGTGCTCGACCTGTTGTTTGGGATGTTTTAGAAGAGGTAATTGCTGAGCATCCAGTATTACTAAACCGTGCACCAACACTGCACCGTCTTGGTATTCAAGCATTTGAACCGCAATTAGTTGAAGGTAAGGCTATTCAGATTCACCCATTAGTTTGTACTGCATTTAACGCAGACTTCGATGGTGATCAGATGGCAGTACATCTTCCATTATCTGCAGAAGCGCAAGCTGAAGCTAGAGTGTTAATGCTTTCAAGTAATAACATTTTATCTCCAGCATCTGGTCGCCCAATTACATCTCCTACTCAGGATATGGTTCTAGGACTTTATTTCTTAACTTCACTTCGTGAAAAACAATTAGGAGAAGGCAGAGCGTTTTCATCAATTGCTGAAGCAGTAATGGCATTTGATCAAGGTAGCCTTTCACTTCAAGCGAAAATTAAACTTCGTATTGACAAGAGCGGTGTGGCCGAGATCCGTGAAACCACATTAGGTAGAGCTTTATTTAATGAGGTACTACCAGCTGATTTCCCATTTGTTGATTACGATGTAACTAAGAAACTTCTTGGTTTAATTGTTGACAACTTAGCTGAAGGATATGCAAAAGTAACTGTGGCGCAGACACTTGATGCGCTTAAGTCACTTGGTTTCTACTGGGCAACTCGTGCCGGTGTAACTATCTCTATTAATGATGTTGTAACTCCAGGCCGCAAACGCGAAATCTTGGAAGGTTATGAGACTAAGGCAGACAAGGTTCAATCTCAGTATGAAAAGGGATTGATTACCGATGATGAAAGACGCCAAGAGTTAATTGAGATTTGGACACTTGCAACTAATGAGGTTGCAAAGGAGATGGAAGATAACTTCCCTCGCACAAATCCAGTATGGATGATGGTTTACTCAGGCGCTCGTGGAAATATGATGCAGATCCGCCAAATTGCAGGTATGCGCGGACTTGTGGCTAATCCAAAGGGTGAAATTATTCCTCGTCCGATTAAATCCAACTTCCGTGAAGGTCTTTCAGTACTTGAGTACTTCATTTCAACTCACGGTGCGCGTAAAGGTTTGGCGGATACTGCATTACGTACGGCAGACTCTGGTTACCTAACCCGCCGTCTTTGCGATGTGGCTCAAGATGTAATTATTCGGGAAGAGGATTGCGGAACTGATCGTGGTCTAACACTTCGAATTGCAGCTAAAGATTCATCTGGCAAATTAGTTCGTGATGATCATGTTGAAACCTCACTATTTGGAAGAAACCTTGCTGAAGATGTTTCAGCATCTGGCAAGGTAATTCTTACTGCTGGCACTGATCTAGGAGATAGAAATATTGATACCTTGGTGGCTGCTGGAGTTGAAGAGGTAAAGGTTCGCTCAGTACTAACTTGCGATAGCAAGGTTGGTCAGTGCGCAATGTGTTATGGCCGATCAATGGCGGCTGGAAAATTAGTTGATGTCGGCGAAGCGGTAGGTATTATTGCAGCCCAATCAATTGGTGAACCAGGAACTCAGTTAACAATGCGTACCTTCCATACCGGTGGTGCTCAATTACTTGGTGAAACTCAAATTACCCATGGTCTACCTCGTGTTCAAGAGTTGTTTGAAGCTAGAACACCAAAGGGTGTAGCACCAATTGCTGAAACTGCAGGAACTGTTTCATTCCTTGAGGATGCAAAGGGTAAGAAGATTGTGGTTACCCCAGATGATGGTGGTGAAGCGGTTGCTTATCCAATTACTCGTCGTCAAAAACTTCTAGTTGAAGAGGGTTCACGGGTAATCGTTGGCCAACAATTAGTTGTTGGTGCAATTGATCCTAAGCAAGTTCTTCGAATCCTTGGACCTCGCCAAACTCAGATTCACTTAGTAAGTGAAATTCAAGAGGTTTATCGTATGCAAGGTGTATCAATTCACGATAAGCATATTGAAATTATTGTTCGCCAAATGCTTAAGCGCATTACAGTGCTAGAGCCAGGTGATACTGATTTACTTCCAGGAGAGTTAGTAGAGCGCGGTCGCTTTGAAGAAGAAAATCGTCGCGTAGTTTCAACTGGTGGAAAAGCTGCTTCAGGTCGTCCAGAACTTATGGGAATTACCAAAGCATCTCTAGCTACTGAATCCTGGTTATCTGCTGCATCATTCCAAGAGACAACTCGTGTTCTAACAGATGCTGCATTATCTGAAAAGAGTGATCCATTACTTGGACTGAAGGAAAACGTAATTATCGGTAAGTTAATCCCAGCTGGAACTGGACTTGCTCGTTATCGCAACGTTCGAGTTGAGCCAACTGAGGAAGCAAAGGCTGCGGTCTATGCTGCTTACGATGAGTATGAGTTCACACCATTTGAGTCACAAGGATCAGGTGAAGCAGTTCGTTTGGATGAGTTCGAAGTAAGGTAATTTAAAATCCTAGAAAGTGGCCGGTGCTAACCAATAGCATCGGCCACTTTGCATTTCACAGTACTACTACCAACTGTAGAAACTTGATCTGGCTTAATATTTGTTTGACCAGAGTAAATTGTTGATGGATTTGGCGAAAAACTTAATCCTTCGGTACTCCAACTTATTATAACTTTGCCGCCCTTATCAAAAGCTGAGATATCACAACGATAACTTTGATTAGCCCCAATACCTAAAATATTAAATTCAGATACTACATAATAACCAGTCTCAGGATCATGGAAAGTTTTGGTTTTTGTTACTTTAACTTTTACCTCTGAGTATGGTGGAACTTTATTTATATATGAATTATTATCGTAAATAAATTTAAAAATCTCACTTATATTTCCGCAATCAGGTTCATTTGGGTATACGCAATCTTGAACTCCGTTAACACTAAAAACATGGGATTGATCACTCCATTGCATTACTCCCCAATCTGGGGCCTCATTTGGATTAGCTATTACATTCCAAACACTTTTCTGCCAAAGATAGAAAATTACAGCTGCAACTGGCTCTCCCTTTGTTGGTGTGTAAACAATCTTGGCTGATTGAATTGGCTTAAAACCTCCTGGACCAAAGGTATTGGTGAGCTCTTGCTCAGTAATTGGTTGTAATTTAATTCTGGGGAATAGGTGCAGTGGCAATTTCATATCAAATGGAATTAAACCCAAGCCCTGGTTATAAGTAATTGAATTACAATTTTCTACGGGCTTGAAGTTAAAACCCTCACCCACTAATGACTCTCCGTTTAGGTTAAGTGAAATTTGCCTAGTTGACTCAACACCCTCGGATTGAAATTTAAAATTAATCTCTAATTTCTTATTAATTAGCTCACCATTAAAAACTCCATATGAGCTATCTTTTTGGTAGTTTTGAAAAATTAATTCCCCATTAACTAGGTTGTTATCTTGACTGAAGATTTTTAGTAACGAACTGCTATCTGCTACTTGTGCATGATAGCAGGGCATTAATTTAGATTCAGATGAAGTAAATTTTGGTAAATATATTCCTAAAATAAATGCAGTAATTAATACTGCAAACAAAATCAATATTACTTTTTTACTTTTCATATTATCCCTTTAAAAATACCGTTAGCGCTCCAGCCACAAAGTGACAAATAAAGGCAGCCGCAGTTAAGACGTGAAACAGCTCATGAAAACCAAACCAATTGATAGAAAAGTTTGGCTTCTTTAACGCATAAATAATTCCGCCCACTGAATACAAAATACCGCCAACAATTATCAAGACAAATATTGCAACGCCACCTTTGTTTAGAAACTCTGGTAGGTAAATTACAGCTGCCCAACCCAGGGCAATGTAGCCACCGACATACAATCCTCTAGGGGCTGTAAGCCAGAAGATTCTTAGAAGTGAGCTAAGGATGGCTCCGCCCCAAGCCAAAGTTAATAAAACTTTTGCTTGGTATGGTTGTAGTAAATAAATTGCAAATGGTGTGTAGGTACCTGCGATTAATATTGCGATATTTGAATGATCTATTCGGCGCCAAATTGCTCGATTTTTATCGGTCCAACCAACTCGGTGATATAAGGCACTGCAGGTGAACAAGGTAACTGCGGTTAAGGTGAAGATGCCTAGAGTTATTCGACCACGAAGTTCATCGGCCAAAGTGATGAGAGTTAAGCCCGCCACCAAACTAATTGGTGACATCACTAAGTGAATGGTTCCTCGTAATTTTGGCTTTTCCATCTATCAACCATAGGCGCAGGCTCTGGAAAAGCTTCGGCGTGTCGTAGTTAGGAGATTGGTCCTGGTAGGAGTAAAAGCACCGTTTTGACCCACCTAGCATCGCTGGGCTACCCTTGCCGACCTTGCTCTTTTATTTAAGAGCCGCATCAAGCACGCAATTTAATTGTGTGTGATCTACAAGGACCGGGCAACACACCCGACCTCGTGGGTCGGTAAGCGGAGCGTAAATACCAAAGTGTAGGGATAAATAATTTTAAAAAAAATTATTTAAAAACTTTAGATACAGGAGATTAGTTTCGTGCCAACAATTCAGCAGCTGGTTCGCAAGGGCCGCGCCGAGAAAACCGACAAGACGAGCACACCTGCGTTAAAAGGTAGCCCGCAACGTCGAGGCGTTTGCACACGTGTATATACAACAACACCTAAGAAGCCAAATTCAGCGCTTCGTAAAGTTGCACGTGTACGCCTAACTAGTGGCATGGAAGTTACTGCATACATTCCTGGTGAAGGACATAATTTACAAGAACACTCAATCGTTTTAGTTCGCGGTGGTCGCGTTAAGGATCTACCTGGAGTTCGTTACAAAATTGTTCGCGGTTCCCTGGATACCCAAGGTGTTAAAGATCGTAAGCAATCACGTTCTCGTTATGGTGCTAAGAAGGAGAAGAAGTAATGCCACGTAAAGGCCCGGTTGCAAAAGAGGCAGTTGTTGCAGATCCTGTGTATAGCTCTCCAGTTGTTACTTCATTAATTAATAAGATTTTAATGCATGGTAAGAGAAGTACCGCTGAAGCGATTGTTTATGGCGCACTTGAGAATTGCCGTGAGAAAACAAATACCGATCCAGTTATTACATTAAAGCGTGCACTAGATAATGTGAAGCCAACAGTTGAGGTTAGATCTCGTCGTGTTGGTGGAGCTACTTATCAAGTACCAGTTGAAGTTAAGCCAGCTAGAGCATTAGCTCTTGGCCTTCGTTGGATTGTAGATAACTCAAGAGAGCGCCGCGAGAAATCAATGGCAGAGCGTTTAGGAAATGAATTAATTGATGCTAGCAACGGTCTAGGTGCAGCAGTTAAAAAGCGTGAAGATACACACAAGATGGCTGAAGCAAACAAGGCGTTTGCTCACTATCGCTGGTAATTAAGAGATAACGGGAGAGTAGAAGAAAATGTCAGTTGCAACCGCAATCGATTTAGCCAAGGTTCGAAACATTGGAATCATGGCTCACATTGACGCGGGTAAAACAACTACAACTGAGCGAATTCTTTTCTACACCGGTATTAACTACAAAATTGGTGAGGTTCATGAGGGCGCAGCCACTATGGACTGGATGGAACAAGAGCAAGAGCGTGGAATCACTATTACATCTGCGGCAACTACCTGCCATTGGAAAGATCACATGATTAACATCATTGATACTCCTGGTCACGTAGATTTCACTGTTGAGGTAGAGCGATCACTTCGAGTATTAGATGGCGCAGTTGCTGTATTTGATGGTGTTGCTGGAGTAGAGCCACAATCTGAAACAGTTTGGCGACAAGCAGATCGCTACAACGTTCCTCGCATTTGTTTTGTTAATAAGTTGGACCGTACTGGTGCATCTTTTGATCGTTGCGTAGAGATGATTAAATCTCGTCTTAATGCCACACCATTAGTACTTCAGATTCCAATCGGCTTAGAAGGTGACTTCTCTGGTCTAGTTGATTTAATTGCAATGAAAGCTTTGGTATGGCCAGGAGAAACTAAAAAAGGTGAAGATTATATTGTTGAAGAGATCCCCGCTAACTTAGTTGAAAAGGCCAAGCAAGGCCGTCATGATTTACTTGAAACTTTAGCTGAGTGTGATGATGTTGTAATGGAGAAGTACCTAGAAGGTGCTGAGTTAACTGAAGAAGAGATTATTGCTGGAATCCGTCGCGCAACCCTTGCTGATAAGGCAACACCAGTTCTTACTGGTTCTGCATTTAAGAACAAGGGTGTGCAACCAATGCTTGATGCACAACCACCGGCGAAACTTTATGTGATATTGATAAGCCAGTAATTTTAGAATCAATGGATTTCCCAGCACCAGTTATCTCAGTAGCAATCGAACCAAAGACCAAGGCAGACCAAGAAAAACTTGGCGTAGCGATCCAATCTTTAGCTGAAGAAGATCCAACTTTCCACGTTAAGTCAGATGAAGAGACTGGCCAAACCATTATCTCTGGTATGGGTGAGTTGCACTTAGAAATTTTAGTTGATCGTATGAAGCGTGAATTTAAAGTAGAGGCAAATGTTGGTAAGCCACAGGTGGCATACCGTGAAACTTTGCGCAAGACAGTTTCTCGTTACGATTACACACACAAGAAGCAATCTGGTGGATCTGGTCAGTTTGCAAAGATTCAAATTTCATTAGAGCCGCTACCAACAGGTTCTGAACAGTCATATGAATTCGTTAATAAAATTACTGGCGGTCGTATTCCTAAGGAGTACATCCCATCTGTTGATGATGGCTGCCAAGAGGCACTCGCTAGTGGACCACTTGCTGGTTATCCATTAGTTGATGTCAAAGTTACTCTTCTTGATGGCGCATACCATGATGTTGACTCATCAGAACTTGCCTTCAAGATTGCTGGTATCGCAGCATTTAAGGAAGCAGCGAAAATGGCTGGTCCGGTATTGCTAGAGCCAGTTATGTCAGTTGAAGTTATTACCCCTGAAGATTTCATGGGTGATGTCATCGGTGACATTAATAGTCGTCGTGGTCAAATCTTGGCCATGGATGAGCGGTCAGGTGCCCGAATCGTTAAGGCACTAGTGCCACTGTCAGAGATGTTCGGCTACGTCGGAGATCTTCGCAGCAGGACACAAGGTCGCGCGAGCTACAGCATGCA
>RHBS01000016.1 GCA_010030895.1 Actinomycetota bacterium
ATAAATTTACGACCCGCTAAATTATTTCCTGGAGTTACCTCACCAATTACTAATAATAAAGGTATTGACTTTGTTGTGGTGCGCGAAGGAACTGAAGGTCTATATGTAGGAGCTGGTTCAATCAAGGATGAAGGAACCAACAACGAGCTTGCAATTGAAGAGTCGATAAATACCTATAAGGGAGTTGAGCGGGTAATTCGCGATGCATTTAATCGCGCAATGAGTAGACCGCGAAAGAAATTAACCTTGGTCCACAAAAATAATGTATTGACTCGAGCAGGTGGACTTTGGAGTCGGGTATTTAAAGAGGTAGCTAAAGATTTTCCTGAAGTGACAACTGATTATTTGCATGTTGATGCTGCCTCGATGTTTTTTGTAACTAATCCGGAACGATTTGATGTTGTTGTTACCGATAATTTATTTGGTGACATAATTACCGATATTGCAGCCGCTATTTGTGGTGGAATCGGCCTGGCTGCTAGTGGAAATATAAATCCAACCGGAGAATTTCCATCTATGTTTGAACCAGTTCATGGTTCCGCCCCAGATATTGCGGGAAAAAATCTCGCTGATCCAACTGCCACAGTACTATCAGTTGCCATGATGCTAAATCATTTAGGTCAGGTTCAAGCAGCCTCTGATGTTGAGAGGGCTGTTGCCCATGACTTATTAACTCGTGGTGATAAAAAACGATCCACAACTGAGATTGGTCAAGCGCTTGTGAAGGGTGTGTCATGAGAGTAATTAATAACCCAAATAAAAACCCTTTACCTAACTCTGAACGAGAAAAACGAGTCAGTGAACCTGGCTTTGGTAAGTACTACACCGACAATATGGTGATCGCTCAATGGAGTGAAGCAACTGGTTGGCAAGATGCAGAATTAAGAGCGTATGGTCCATTAACACTTGATCCTGCGACCATGGTTTTTCATTATGGGCAAGAGGTGTTTGAGGGTATGAAGGCGTATAGCCAACCAGATGGTGGGGTTTCACTTTTTAGGCCCGATGCAAATGCTAAAAGATTTGCCAAATCTGCAGCACGGATTGCACTTCCTGAGATGCCAGTTGAATTTTTTGTACAAACGGTGGAGGAGTTAGTTAAACAAGAAAAGAGTTGGGTACCTAAGAAAATTGGTGAATCTCTCTATCTTCGTCCATTTTTAATTGCTACTGAGGTTGGATTAGGTGTAAGGCCATCAAACCATGCCACATATGTTTTGATTGCAACTCCAGCTGCAGCATATTTCAACGCAGCTAAAGCGGTAACAGTTTGGATTTCAACTGAGTATGTGCGAGCAGCACTTGGTGGCACCGGAGAGGCAAAATGTGGTGGAAATTATGCAGCCTCACTCCTTGCTCAAAAACAAGCAGCACAAGAAGGTTGTGATCAGGTTGTTTACATCGACGCTAAAGAGCGTAAATGGGTGGAAGAGATGGGCGGAATGAATCTTTACTTCATTAAAGGAAGTGGAAAAGAAGCCACAATCATGACACCAAAGTTAACTGGCACCTTACTTCCAGGAATAACTCGAGATTCAATTCTTACTCTGGCAAATGATCTTGGATATAAAACTGAAGAAAGTATGATCTCAATTGATCAATGGCGCGATGGTGTTAAAAGTGGTGAAATCACTGAGATTTTTGCCTGCGGAACTGCTGCGGTAATTTCAGCAGTTGGTGCTGCAAAGAGCGCTCAAGGAACATGGCAAACTGGTGATGGTAAGCCTGGTGTAATTACAAATGAGATCAGAGCTGCATTACTGGCAATTCAACATGGCACAGCCGCTGATAAACATGGCTGGAATAAGCGAGTTGTCTAATGGCGATTAATGATTCATTTCATATTTATGACACTACGTTGCGTGATGGTGCACAACAAGAGGGATTAAATCTTTCAGTTCACGATAAATTAACAATCGCACGACATTTAGATGATCTAGGCGTGGGTTTTATTGAGGGTGGTTGGCCTGGAGCAAATCCAAAAGATACTGAGTTTTTCAAGTTAGCGCAGACAGAGCTCAAACTTAAAAATGCGACCTTTGTTGCATTTGGCGCCACTAGAAGGCCTGGTGTTAAAGCCGCAGATGATCAGCTACTTAGAGCATTACAGGATTCAAAAGCACCAGTGGTAACACTGGTTGCAAAAAGTCATGACCGCCATGTTGATTTGGCGTTAAAGACAAATCTTGATGAGAACCTAGCAATGATTACTGATTCCATTAAGTTCTTAAAATCTGGTGGGCAGCGAGTCTTTCTTGATGCTGAGCATTTTTTCGATGGCTATCTTTCAAATAAAGCGTATGCACTTGAGGTTGTTAGAGCAGCTGTTGAGGCGGGAGCTGATGTTGTGGCTCTTTGCGATACAAATGGCGGAATGTTGCCAGATCAATTATCAAATATTGTCCACGAGGTTCTTACCGCTTCAAAGGCACGACTTGGAATTCATTGCCATAATGACACCGGATGTGCAGTTGCTAACTCACTAGCAGCAATATCTGCTGGAGTTACACATGTTCAAGGTACTTTAAATGGTTATGGAGAGCGAACTGGTAATGCTGATCTAGTTAATATAATTGCGAATCTAGAGTTAAAAAAAGAGAAAGCAGTTTTACCAGCAGGTAAATTACAAGAGGCGTTTAGAATTTCTCATGCAGTTGCTGAGATAACAAATGTGGCACCAAGTGCTCGCCAGCCTTATGTTGGCACCTCAGCTTTTGCCCATAAAGCAGGATTACATGCTTCGGCAATAAAGGTTGATCCCATGATGTATCAACATGAAACTCCAGAATCAGTTGGCAATGACATGCGAATGTTGGTATCTGAAATGGCAGGTAGAGCCTCCATTGAACTTAAATCTGCTGAATTAGGAATTGATTTAGGTGGCGATAAGGATTTAATTGGCAGGGTAGTAGAAAAGGTCAAAGAGCTTGAAGGAAAAGGCTTCACCTTCGAAGCTGCCGATGCTTCCTTCGAATTACTGTTGAGAACTGAGGTATTAGGTAAGCGGCCAAGTTTTTTCACAATTGAGGATTGGCAAACTACGGTTCATCAAGATGAGTCTGGAAAAGTATCATCAAAGGCGACCGTAAAGATTCATGCAAAAAATGAATCTATCTCTGCAACTGGAGTTGGAAATGGTCCAGTTAATGCAATCGATAATGCTCTTAGATCTGGTTTGGAGAAGTTTTATCCAGAGCTAGCAAAATTAGAGCTAACCGATTACAAAGTCCGAATATTAGAGGGCCGGCTTGGTACAGGTGCAGTGACTAGAGTTTTAGTTGAAACCAGCGATGGTGAGGGTGAGTGGAGCACAGTTGGTGTTCATGAGAATGTGATCGCAGCCTCAGCAATGGCATTAGATGACGCGGTCACCTATGGCTTACTAAGGCAAGGGCGCAAACCCGAGTAATCTGCTGATCATGTCAGCGGCCCTAGTCACCCAATATGAAGAGCATTTAGCTCTAGTTAGAAATTTATCTAGTAACTCAATTAGAGGCTATGTCACAGATTTAGAATCATTTTTAAAACACATGGAAAAATTGGGGATTGTTGAGTTTAATCAATTAGAGATTGAGCATATTCGATCATGGTTAGCCAATTTACAAAGCACAGGTGTGGCCAGATCTACTTTAACTAGAAGGATTGTTTCAATTCGAGCCTTTACTAATTGGGCAGCAGCCAATGGGTGGCTAACTTCAGATTTAGGTGCAAATCTTGCAATACCAAAACCACATCGAGTCCTACCAGAAGTTTTAAATGTAGATGAGGCAGCAACAGTAATTAAATCGCTAGAGGTCAAAGTTGCTGAAGAGCCAACTGCATTAAATTATCGAGATCTAGCAATCTTAGAAGTCTTATATGGATCTGGCATAAGAGTCTCTGAATTGTGTGGTCTAGATCTAGGTGATATTGATGACTCCAGAAATACTTTAAATGTTATTGGTAAAGCTAATAAGCAACGAGTAGTGCCAATCGGAATTCCCGCAATTAATGCACTTTCCAATTATCTAAAAATCGGTCGAGGGGAGTTTGCAAATCAATTATCAGATGCTGCTGTTTTCTTAGGTGCCAGAGGAAAGCGGATAGATCAACGCACCGTGAGGCAAGTAGTTTATGAAGCCATGAAGTCAGTTGGTGCAACTATGGGTCCTCATGGACTTCGCCATAGTGCAGCTACTCATTTATTAGAAGGGGGTGCTGATTTGCGGACAGTTCAAGAAATTCTAGGACACGCATCCTTAGCTACAACTCAGATCTACACTCATGTTTCTCCTGAACGTTTGCAATCTGCATACAAACAAGCACATCCGCGAGCGTAATTAAATGAAGATTGAATTATCTGAGGCGATTGAACAGTTATCAATAAGAATAAAAGACCCTTTATTTGTAAGAGCTGTATTAAGTGGAAAGCGGCGCAGTATTCAGCCAGAGTTTGTCCGAGTGGACATTAAGCCGGTATTGATTAAAGATGAATTAAAGTTTCAGATAGTAAGTAGTGATGGAAAGAAAGATTTAACAAAAAACGTTGAAGTAGATTTTAGCTTTTCACCCTTATTTTTATCTGGATATGCCAACTTACAGGTAGATACAACCACTGAGTCATACTCAGTAAAAATTTCAAAGAAGGATCAAGCAATATCAGGAATAAGCAAGGTTAAATTAACCAGAGAACTCTCCCATGATCGGCAAAAGCAGCGGATGTTGGCTGAGTCCAATCATGTTTTCAAAGCTTTAGAGATGTCAGATTTGTTGGGTCGAATTAAGCCAACCAAGATGGATAAATACAAGCAAGTTGATGAATTTCTAAGATTAATGAATCAGTTAATTGAAGGAGAGCTTTCAGAACAAAAAGATTTATCAATTGTCGATCTTGGTTGTGGCCACGCCTACCTAACTTTTGCAGTTCAAGAGTTTCTAATGGGTAAGGGCCAAAAAGTTTCAATACTTGGCGTTGATGAGCGAAGTGATTCAAAAATTCACAATGAAGAAATAGCCGCAAAACTTAAGGTAAATGCCAAATTTTTAGCTACCAAGATTGCCGATACACCTAACCAAAAAGTTGATATCGCAATCGCTTTACATGCCTGCGACACTGCAACGGATGATGCAATAAATTGGGCGGTTAAAAATGATGCCAAGATCATCATGGTTGCTCCATGCTGTATGCATCAATTGCAAACTCAAATTAAAGATTCACCAGAGCCATGGGGATTGCTAACTAAGTATGGATTAGTTAAGGAGCGATTAGTTGATTTATTGACAGACTCGCTGCGAGCTCAAATCCTAAAATTACTAGGTTATAAAGTTGATATTGTTGAGTTTATTGGTGGTGAACATACTGCTAGAAATTTGATGATTAGAGCGGTAAAAAGTGATACCTCTCCTTCGCAAATTGATAGGGAACGATACCTTCAAATGCTTGATCAGTGGCAAATAAAGCCACACCTAGCAAATTTATTGGCGCAGGAGTTAAAAACTTCGGCGAAGGTTTAGTTGATCAATTTGTTTGCAGTACTTACTTGCAGTTAGTTCGCAATCAATAACTTCAGAGTTACCAATTGAAACGCCAGTAATTAATCCAATTACCAGGGTGGTTAATATAAGCAGCACCGGCATCTAGAGATCCTCTGCCATACTGGTGTAATCAGGAGTTAACTGAGCGCAAAATTGTGGAAATTTGGGCTTAAAACTTCAGGTAGGATTTGCCTCAGCACAAAATCTTCAAAAAAGGGTTTTGTGACTTCACGCATCTTAAAGTGATTAATTGATTACCAATTAAGAGCTTATGGACCTGTTCGGTGTAGTTAGCAATAGCTACTCGGTTCAAGATGCTAGGGATTTAGTAAATTGCTAAATCACAAACCGAGTGCTCATTATTACTTTAAGTAATAAGTGAGCGAAAAGGAGTGTGCCGTAATGGCAGTTGTAACAATGCGAGAACTTCTCGACAGTGGTGTGCACTTTGGTCACCAAACTCGTCGATGGAATCCGAAGATGAAGCGCTATATCTTTACTGAGCGCAACGGTATCTACATTATCGATATCCAACAATCACTAGCACTTATTGATGCTGCATATGAATTTATTAAAGATGCAGTTGCAAAGGGTGGACATGTGCTTTTCGTAGGAACTAAAAAGCAGGCTCATGAGCCAATTAAGCAGCAATCAGCCAGAGTTGGAATGCCTTATGTAACAGAGCGATGGTTAGGTGGCATGCTTACCAACTTCCCAACTGTTTACAAGCGTGTCCTTAGATTAAAAGAGTTGGAAGCGCTTGAGAGTGCGAATGATCAGCTACTAACTAAAAAAGAGTTGTTAGTACTTCGTCGCGAACGTGAGAAGCTAAACAAAAACCTTGATGGCATTAGAAATATGACTAAGTTACCAGCAGCTATTTGGGTAATTGATACCAAGAAAGAGCACTTAGCAGTTGCTGAGGCGAAAAAGCTGGGAATTCCAGTTATTGCGATTTTAGATACAAATTGTGATCCAGATGAGGTTGATTTTAAAATTCCTGGAAATGATGATGCGATTCGCTCAATTGCATTGTTAACACGGGTAATGACTGATGCAATTGTGGCTGGTCTACAAATTCGTGCAGCAAATGCGGCAAAGATTGCAGATAAAGCAGCAGCAGAAGCAGCAGCAGCTGCAGAAAAGAGTGCTGAACAACCACTTGCTGATTGGGAAAAGGATTTAATCAAAGAGCCAACTGAAACTGCAGGTGCTTAAGTTGTCATACACAGCAGAGGATGTAAAAAAATTACGGGAGCAGACCGCTGCCGGAATGCTTGATTGCAAAAAGGCACTAGATGAGGCAAATGGTGATTATCAAAAAGCGGTAGAGATCATTCGTGTTAAAGGTTTAAAGGGTGTTACCAAACGCGAGGGTAGAGCTACCTCAAATGGTTTAGTTACGGCAAAGGCTGAGGGTGATCTTGGCGTAATGCTTGAGCTAAATTGTGAGACGGATTTTGTTGCTAAGGGCGATAAGTTTCAAGCACTAGCTGATGAGCTACTAAATCATTTAGCAGCATCAAAAATTGGTGAGTTAGATAAGTTCTTATCTTCAAAGTTAGCTTCAGGTAAGAGTGTGCAAGAGGTAGTTGATGAAGGTAATGCGATGTTGGGAGAGAAGATTGAGATTAAAAGAATCTCGGTACTTACTGGCTCTCCAGTCTCACTTTACCTACACAAAACTTCACCAGATCTGCCGCCACAAGTTGGGGTATTAGTTCAATTAAAAAATGCTGCTGAAGCAGTTGGTAAAGATATTGCTCAACATATTGCAGCTTTTGCACCACAATTTGTAAGTCGTGATCAGGTTCCAGCAGATGAAATTGCAAAGGAACGCAGACTTGCTGAGGAGACCGCCCGTACTGAAGGTAAGCCGGAAGCCTCTATTGCAAAAATTGTTGAAGGTCGGGTAACTGGATTTGTTAAAGAGGTGTCATTGCTTGAGCAAGCATTTGCAAAGGATGCAAAGAAAACTGTTCAACAAATTCTAGATGAGGCTAAAACAGCCGTGTCTGCCTTCAATAGATTCCGCGTAGGTCAGTAAACTTCACTTATAAATAATTAAATTAAGGAGCTCTCATGCCACGTAAAAGCTATAAACGAGTGCTCCTTAAATTATCTGGTGAGGTTTTTGGTGGCGAAAAGGGCATCGGTGTTGACCCTGATGTTGTTCATGATGTGGCTGGACAGATTGCAGATGTAGTCAGATCTGGGGTTGAGGTTGCCATCGTAATTGGCGGCGGAAATTACTTTAGAGGAGTCGAGTTACAACAGCGCGGTATGGATCGAGCTCGGGCAGATTACATTGGTATGTTGGGCACAGTAATGAACTGCTTAGCGTTACAAGATTTTCTAGAAAAAGAGGGAATTGAAACTCGAGTTCAAACTGCAATAACTATGGGGCAGGTTGCTGAACCATATGTGCCACGCAGGGCAATTCGACATCTTGAAAAAGGTCGAGTTGTAATTTTTGGAGCTGGTGCAGGTATGCCATTTTTTACCACCGATACGGTTGCAGCTCAGCGCGCACTTGAAATTGGTGTAGATGCGTTACTACTAGCTAAAAGTGGTGTTGATGGAGTTTATGATGCCGATCCAAGAAAAGATAAGAACGCTAAGAAATTTGATTTTGTCTCCTACGATGAGGTTTTAAGTAAATCTCTGGCTGTTGCCGATGCTGCTGCATTCTCACTATGTCGAGAGAATAAATTACCAATTGTTGTCTTCGACCTAAAAAATAAAGGCAATATCAAGCGAGCTGTCACTGGAGAAAACATAGGCACGCTGGTTAATTAAGGGTAATTTTATGAGTAGAAGATGTCCTAGTAGAGTGGTATTAATTCAAGGGAGAAGCAAATGTCAGATTTGAACTCATTTCTATCAGAGTGCAGCAGTAAAATGAATAAGGCAATTGATGTGGCCAAAGAGGATTTTGCTGCGATTCGCACTGGTAGAGCTCACCCATCGATGTTTGCAAAATTAATGGTGGATTACTACGGAACTGGTACCCCACTTGCCCAACTTGCAACTGTTCAAGTACCAGAGGCCAGACTTGCCTTAATCACGCCATATGACAAAGGTGCCATGGCTGCGATTGAAAAAGCGATTCGAGATTCAGATCTTGGCGTTAACCCAGGTTCAGATGGCACAGTAATTAGAGTTAATTTTCCGCAATTAACTGAAGAGCGTCGCAAAGAGTTTATTAAGGTTGCTAAAGCAAAGGCTGAAGATTCTAGAGTTGCAATTCGTGCCATCCGAAGAGGTGCGAAAGAGTCTATGGAAAAATTAGAAAAAGATGGCAAGGTTGGAAAAGATGATTTAGCTAGAGCAGAAAAAGAGTTGGAAAAAATTACTGGTGAGCATGTTGCAAAAATTGATGAGTTACTAAAGCATAAAGAAGTAGAGTTGCTAGAGGTTTAATGATGGCTGATCTGCACGCGATAAATGATGCGATAAATAAGCGAGCAGGTCGCAAGTTACTCCCGTCAATATTGGTATCACTTTTACTACTAGGCCTTATCTTTGGCACTATTACAGTAAACCCCTTGTTATTTTTTATTTTTATTTGGATTGTAATCATGATTGGAATTAGAGAAATAGCTTCTGCCTACCGAAAGGGTGGAATTGAGCTACCGGATTACCTATTGATGATCGCAGCTACTGTGCTCTTAGCTGCAACTTGGAATGGTAATACCCAAGGGTTAGCGGTCTCAGCGGGTCTAACAATTCCGATTTTAATGTTTGCACTCTTACTGATCTCGCAAGTAGATTTCATTAAGAGATCTACCTCAGCGGTCTTTATTACCTTCTACCTGGCAGTACTTGGCGGTTTTATTTTGTTGCTAGCAAATCATCCAGATGGTGCACTTCGAATTTTTGCATTAGTTGCATTGATAGCTTGTAATGACACCTTTGCTTACTTTGCCGGTGTCCTACTTGGAAAACATAAGTTAGCGCCAAGTATTAGTCCTAAAAAAAGCTGGGAGGGTTTGATTGGTGGGGCGATAGCTGCGGTCTTAGGTGGGGCTGCCATTTTTCATTATTTGTTTGAAACTGAGTGGATTATTGGTGCGGCAATTGGAGTTATGACGGTAATAACTGCAACTTGTGGTGACTTAATTGAATCAGCGATAAAACGTGATTTAGCGATAAAGGATATGTCTAATTTATTGCCAGGACATGGTGGGATTATGGATCGATTAGATTCTGCGCTTTTTACCGCTCCGGCAGTCTGGTTTGCCTTTGAGCTTATTGCCCGGTATTTATAGATGGCCGATTTAGTATTTGAAGCTCCAGCGGTTAAGAAAAAAACACCAACCCATTTAGCAGATTTAACTATTGAGGAGCGAAAGGCGCGGGCGCAGGAGTTTGGATTGCCGGCATTTAGAGCTAATCAATTAGCAGTTCATTTTTTTACCCATCACAATGATGATGTGGAAAGTTTTACCGATATACCTAAAGAGTTGAGGCAAACAGTTGCTGATGCATTTTTACCTAAGCTATTGAGTTTAGTTAGAACTGTTACCTGTGATGGTGGTAAAACTAGGAAAGATCTTTGGCGACTACATGATGGAGTGCTTGTTGAGTCAGTTTTAATGAGATACACAGATCGCACAACGGTTTGTATCTCCTCACAGGCCGGCTGCGGTATGCAATGTCCATTTTGTGCAACGGGCCAAGCTGGTTTAACTAGAAATTTAACTGCAGCGGAGATTACTGCTCAAGTTGTAATGGCTGCCAAGGTATGTGATTTAGGTGAAATGCCAGGTGGCCCAACTCGATTATCAAATGTTGTTTTTATGGGAATGGGCGAGCCGATGGCAAATTACAAGGCGGTGATGCAAAGCATCAGAAATATTACCAACCCACAACCAAATGGCTTAGGAATTGGAGCCAGATCAGTAACTCTTTCGACCGTGGGACTAGTAAGTGGAATTGAAAAATTGATCGATGAAAATATTCCAGTAACTCTTGCGATATCACTACACACACCAGATGATGAGTTACGAGATACCCTAGTACCGATTAACTCACGCTGGAAGGTTAAAGAGGTATTAGCAGCTGCCGATAAGTATGAGCAAAAAACTGGTAGAAGATACTCAATTGAGTATGCGTTGATAAGAGATATTAATGATCAAGCTTGGCGAGCAGATCTTTTAGGAAGATTATTAAAGAATAGAAATGCACATGTAAATCTAATTCCATTAAATCCAACACCTGGATCTAAATGGACAGCATCTCGGCCAGAGGATGAGCGGGCCTTTGTTGAGATATTGGAAGGGTATGGCGTGCCAGTTACGGTAAGAGATACCAGGGGACGAGAGATTGATGGCGCATGTGGTCAGCTCGCTGCTAGTGAAGCAAAGAGCTAGTTTTCACTTAAGCCATTAACTGATGTGATTAATTACGCAACATAAATGTTGCGTAATTCTACTTTCAACGCTAGCCTGTAGTAATGAGAAAAATCGGAATCTTCGGATTACTTTCTGCCCTTTTACTTACCTTAACCACCAGTTGCTCTTCATCGGAGTCTAAAATCTCTGAGTTAACGATCTACTCAGGAAGAACTGAGGAGTATATTGCGCCATATTTTGCGATCTGGCAGAGAGAGTCAGGGGTAAAACTAAATATTAGGTATGGTGACTCAGCAGAGCTTGCCGCCCAGATTTTAGAGGAGGGAAAGAACTCTCCAGCAGATTTATTTATCTCTCAGGATGCTGGCTCTTTGGGAGCAGTTGCAGAGCAAGGATTACTTACCCCTCTCCCAAAAGATGTGGCAGAGGGCGTTCCAGCTAAATATATTCAGGGCAATCGAGAGTGGGTAGGTCTAACCGCCCGAGTGCGGGTTTTTGCATATGCACCTGATCGAGTAAAAGTGTTACCAACATCCTTTACTGATTTATCTAAACCAATATATAAAGACCAAGTTGCAATTGCGCCAACAAATGCCTCATTTCAAGCCTTCTTAACTGCAGTAATCAGTAACAAGGGTTTACCTTTTGCAGAGGATTGGTTACGAAAAGTAAAGGCAAATGGCGTAAAAATCTACCCAAAGAATTCAGCCATTATTGAGGCAATAGATAAAGGTGAGGTTTCAATTGGGTTGGTAAATCACTACTACGTTTGGGAGGTAGCTGAGGCTTTGGGTCGACCAATTAATGTTAAAAATGGGTACTTTAAAGCTAATGATTTAGGAAATTTAATTAATGTTTCCGGTGTTGGAATTTTAGCCTCAAGTGGTAAAAAAGCTAAAGCTGAGGATTTTATTAATTTTCTAACCTCAGAGCGAATTCAATCAAGATTTGTATCTGATATACATGAGTACTCTTTATTGGAAAATATCTCAATACCTGAAGATTTGCCACCACTTAGTGATCTTGGTGCACCAAATATTGATTTAGAGGTGCTAAAAAATACTAAGAAGACTCAAGATCTTTTAATTAAGGTCGGACTGTTGTAATTGTGCAACTTACCAAAATCCCTTCTACTACAGGTTCGCTAAACTCATCGATTAATCGAGGCAATACTTACAAAGCTATAGTTTTATCACTTGTTTTTGTGGTAATTGCACTTACTTTAATTCCAATTTTTTACTTACTAATGCGAGCTTTTCAAAAGCCAGTTGCTGAAATATGGGCACTATTATTTCGCCCGAAAACCTTAGAGGTGGTTTTAACAACATCACTTTTAGTAGTGGCAGTTGTCGCACTAACTGCTTTAGTTGGAATTTTAATTGCTACTGGATTGCACTTTGTAAAACTGCCATTCCGAGCAACCTTTTTAATACTTTTAGTAATTCCGTTAGCGATACCCTCTTATGTATTTACCTATACCTGGATTGCGCTACTTCCAAGCTTTTCTGGCTTTTTGGCAGCGGTTTTTATCCTCTTTCTTACCACCCTGCCATATGTAATTCTTGCTAGCTTAGCTGGGTTGCGCAGAGTAGATGGCTCCCAAATTGAGGTGGCAAGATCTTTTGGTTTTAATAATGCTCAAATTTTTTTCAAGGTTGTATTACCGCAGATTCGTGGTCACATCTCTGGCGGAGTACTGTTAGTCGGACTTTATACTATGAGTGATTTTGGAGCTGTTTCACTATTAAATGTAGATACCTTAACTGTGACTATTCAAAATATGTATCGCGCTTCTTATGACCGAAATGCTGCAGCGGTCATTAGCTTACTTCTAGTCTTCCTCTCTGCCCTTTTTGTAATTACGGATGAGAGATTTAAATCTAAAAATCTTCTGAATAAAACCACAAAGACAACTGGTACAAAGGTATACACAATTAGCTCAAAGCCTTATCAAATCACTTTGATAAGCGTATTTGCCGTTAATACACTGGTGGCAGTTGCAGTACCAGTTTATGTTTTACTCACTCGTTTTATTAATAATCCAGTTGCAATTGATTGGAGATCAATTGCAACCGCTTCTATATCAACGGTTGTGGTTGCCTTTTTCGGTGCGGTTATTGCACTAGTTTTATCAATACCCATAGGAGTATTACTCTCTGAAAAACCAACGAGGTATTCAAGAATTACCAACAGAGTTATCTTGATCGGACATGCATTACCCGGGGTAGTGGTTGGGCTTGCCCTAGTTGCTTTTGGCTCAAAGCTTGGATTTATTTATCAAACTACTTTCTTATTAGCCTTTGCGTATGCATTATTATTTCTAGCAAAATCAGTTGCTAGCATGAGTGGCTCACTAGCAAAGGTTCCAGAGGGCGCTAAAGAGGTGGCCGCTACATTAGGTATGAATAAGTGGGCGGTATTAAAAAATGTAGTAACTCCAATCGCAGCACCTGGCATTGCGCTAGGAACCACCTTGGTATTTTTAACTGCGATGAAGGAGTTACCAGCCACATTAATGTTGCGTCCAACTGGATTTGAAACTCTTGCTACTCAAATTTGGTCATCAGCTGCAATTAGTAGATTTAATGAAGCAGCTCCATATGCTTTGGTACTTTTAATAATTGCTGCAGTTCCGACCTTTATTTTGAGCAGACCAGATAGGGTTGATAAGGCACTTACTACCCAAGAAATTAGGGGTTAAAGTGACAACTTTAGAGATTAAGAACTTAGATGTTTCATTTGGTGAGAAAAAGATTTTAGATAATCTATCTTTTAACTTAGATTCTGGTCAGATTGCTGCCCTACTTGGTCCTTCAGGTTGTGGCAAAACTACTTTGCTTAGAAGTATTGCCGGATTGATTCAGCCAGATGCTGGCACTATTAGATTTGGTAAGCAGTTAGTAAGCCTTTCATCCTTATCTCTACCTGCACATAAGCGAAAAATTGGTTATGTTCCACAAGAAGGAGCATTGTTTCCGCACTTAAATATTGCTCAAAATATTGCCTTTGGAATTGATCGATCAGCTTTTACTAAGGAGCAGATTAAGCAGGTGGTAAAAGAGATGCTAACGCTAATTGATCTAGTTGGTCTTGATAAGAGAATGCCTAATGAATTATCTGGTGGACAGCAGACTCGCGTAGCACTTGCTCGTGCACTTGCAGTTAAACCCGCCATGATCTTATTAGATGAGCCATTTTCAGCATTAGATGCTCAGTTACGAGCAGAGTTGCGCACAGATGTAATAAAACTTTTGCGTACCCAAAAAACTACTGCAATTCTCGTTACCCATGATCGGGAGGAGGCGCTGGTTAGCTCAGATGTGGTTGCATTAATGCGGGATGGAAAAATTATGCAACAAGGCTCACCTGAGCAGGTTTACTCATCTCCAACCTCGGCAACTACTGCAATGAGTACTGGTGACACCTTGGTCTTATCAGCTAAAAGATTGGTAAATGGCCAGACAAATTACTTATTTAATCCCATCAACTTAGATGCAAATATCTTAGAGATTGGCGAGGTAGTAATTCGTCCAGAGGAGATTAAGATTTCAAAAGATTTAAGCTCAGCAAAGATAATCGGTGAGATTACAAAAATTGATTACTACGGCCATGATGCAATGGTTGAAATAGCGGTAAGCAATGAGTCGGTGCAGGTAAGAATTCCAGGGCCGGCAAAGTATGCAACTGGCGAGAAAGTCGCTTTAGAACATCTTGGGCCGATTAGATTTTTTGCTAACTCAAAATCCTAAGAATGTCTGTGGTAGGCACCCACTGGAGTCTTAAAGATCTGCCATAGTAAGTAACAAATACTTTATATTCCCAAAACTTAGGGCAGCCAAGGCTGGTATTTCTTGCTTCAAAATGAGTATTGATAAGTTAAATGGTAGTAACTAGACTCATGCGATATTGATTTCGTAATTAAGCCAAGGAGCTGTTGTGAGAACTCTGCAAAATTTTGTAAATGGTAAAAAGGTTAGTGCCACTTCAGATAAGGTCCAGGATTTAATAAATCCAGCAACTGGTGAGGTATTTGCTAAGGCACCAGTATCTAACGCCGCCGATGTTGATAAAGCGATGCAGGCAGCAGCTTCTGCCTTTGAGGTTTGGAAAGAGTCAACACCAGGTGAGCGCCAAAAAGCGATCAATAAAATTGCAGATGCAATTGAGGCTAGAAGTGAAGAGTTAATTGGAATTGAATCTGAAAATACCGGAAAGCCAATTGCAGTTACTAGAGCTGAAGAGATTGGTCCAATGTTGGATCAAATTAGATTTTTTGCAGGTGCAGCTAGAAATTTAGAGGGCAAATCTGCCGCCGAGTACTTCAAAGGCCACACATCATTTATTCGACGTGAACCAATTGGTGTTTGTGCTCAGGTTACCCCTTGGAATTATCCAATGATGATGGCAGTTTGGAAGTGGGCACCTGCAATTGCCGCTGGAAATACCGTTGTTTTAAAACCAAGTGATACCACTCCAGTTTCAACTCTGTGGATGGCTGAGTTAATGCAAGAGTTTTTACCAGAGGGTGTAATCAATGTTGTCGTAGGAGATCGTGATACTGGTAGAGCATTAATTGAGCATGAGATCCCGCAAATGGTTTCAATTACTGGTTCAGTAAGAGCTGGTATGGAGGTGGCATCAAGTGCAGCTAAGGATCTAAAGAAATTGCACTTAGAGTTAGGTGGTAAAGCACCAGTTGTAATTTTTGATGATGCAAATCTGCAGGCAGCATGTGAGTGGATAGCGGTTGCTGGTTACTTTAACGCCGGTCAAGATTGCACCGCTGCAACTAGAGTTTTAGTTGAGGCTAGCGCCTATGAGGATGTAGTGGCCCTCCTATCTGAGCAGGCAAAGAATGTAATCAAGGTTGGTATGCCAGATGAGGATGTATTAGTAGGTCCAGTAAATAATGCTAATCAATTAGCAAGAGTTCAAGGATTTTTGGATCGCATACCAGCTCATGCCCGCGTTACCGCTGGTGGTAGCGCAATTAAGCGCCCTGGTTACTTCTGGAACCCAACAGTTGTTGCTGATTTAAAACAGAGCGATGAGATGATCCAAAATGAAATTTTTGCGCCAGTAATTACGGTTCAAAAGTTTACCGATGAGGCAGAGGCGGTGCGATATGCCAATGGGGTTAAGTATGGCTTGGCATCTAGTGTTTGGACTAAGGATCATGGCCGTGCTATGAGAATGGCCAAAGCATTTGATTTTGGTTGCGTGTGGATAAATACCCATATTCCAATGGTGGCTGAGATGCCACATGGTGGATTTAAGCACTCAGGTACTGGAAAAGACCTTTCTGCTTATGGATTTGAGGAATACACTCGCATCAAACATGTGATGACAAACCTAAACGCCTGATAGATTTTCCCACACTCCCAACAATCTAGCGAGGAAGAAAGTGAATTAATGAAGAAGGATATGCAATCACTCTCCCCAGAGGCTCGTGCAATTATCAAAGCGCAGATGACTCGCAGAACATTATTTGCTGGAGTTGGTGCCGTATCTGCAGCTGGTGTATTAGCCGCATGTGGAACTGGATCATCTACTGGTTTAAAAACAGTTGTAGATGTTAGTGATAGCGAAAAAATTGTTCGCTGGGCAAGTTGGCCACTTTACTTAGATTTTAATGAGGATACCAAGGTCTATCCAACACTTGCTGCCTTTGAGCAAAAAAGTGGAATCAAAGTAACTTACGAAGAAGCAATTGATGATAACAATACATTTTATGGAAAGGTTCAAGGTCAACTATCAATTGGATCAGATATTGGATATGACGTTGTTACCCCAACAGATTGGATGGCGGCAAGATTTATTGAGCAGGGATATGCACAAAAGCTTGATGCTGCAAATGTTCCAAATAAATCAAATATCCGTGAGGTGTTAGCAAATGTTGGCTTTGATAAGGGTCGTCAATACTCTCTAACCTGGCAATCAGGTTTTGCTGGCTTTGGCTGGAATACTCAAAAACTTCCAAAGGGTGTTCGCACAATGGATGATTTGTTTGCGCCAGCAAATAAAGGAAAAGTTGTGGTCTTATCTGAGATGCGAGATACCATCGGTGTAATCATGCTCTATCAAGGTGTGGATCCATCATCTAACTTCACTGAAGATCAATTTATGAATGCGATAGATTTCTTCAAGAAAAAGATTGCCGATGGCTTTATCCGCCAGGTTAAAGGTAATTCATACTCAGAGGATCTAAAGCGTGGCGACGCTAATGCGGTAATTGGCTGGTCTGGCGATATCTTTATTCTTCGCTCTGAAAGTGGCGGAAAGTTTGATTTTGCAATTCCTGAATCTGGTGGAACTTTATGGAGCGATAATATGTTGATTCCTTCAACCTCGGCCCATAAAAAGAATGCAGAGTCCTTAATGAATTACTACTACGAGCCTGCCGTGGCAGCCCAAGTAGCAGCTTATGTAAATTACATCTGTCCAGTTGAGGCGGCTAAACCTGAGTTAGAAAAAATTGATCCGGAACTCGCAAATAGTCCATTTATATTCCCAGATGCTGCAACTTTGGCAAAGGTTAAAGTATTTAGATCACTTTCTTCTGATGAGGCAACAAAGTTCCAGACAGCTTTTGACGAAGCTATCGGCAATTAAAGTCTCGATAGTTAACTAGTATGGCCAACACTAAGGTCTCGCAAGATACTGGTGATTTAAAATTAGATAGAGTTTCAAAGTACTACGGAGATTTCTGCGCCGTTGATGATCTGTCATTACTAGTTCCTGATGGTTCATTTTTTGCACTCCTTGGACCATCTGGCTGTGGCAAAACTACAACCTTAAGAATGATTGCCGGATTAGAGGAGCCATCGGCTGGAACTATCTCTATCGGTAGCTCTGATATTACAACTCAAAAATCATATAGACGAAACGTAAATACTGTTTTCCAAAATTATGCACTTTTCCCACACCTTACAATCTTTGAAAATATTGCATTTGGTCTGCGCCGCAGAGGATTAAAGGATGTTAAAAGTGAGGTGGAGAGTGCACTTAATCTAGTTGAGTTAGCACACCTTGCAGATCGAAAGCCAAATCAATTATCAGGTGGCCAGCAACAAAGAATTGCAGTTGCAAGAGCGATAGTAAATCGACCTGAGGTTTTACTCTTGGATGAACCATTAGGTGCATTGGATCTTAAGCTTCGCCGGCAGATGCAGATTGAGTTAAAACGTATTCAAACTGAGGTTGGAATTACCTTTATTCATGTGACCCATGATCAAGAAGAGGCGATGACAATGGCAGACACCATTGCGGTTATGAATAATGGAAAAATTGAACAGATGGGTAGTGCCACTGATCTTTATGAGTCACCAAAGACAGCTTTTGTGGCTAACTTCTTAGGCCAATGTAATTTAATTAAAGGAAAAATTGCTTCAAAATCAGGGGATAAAGCTTTAGTTACCGCCAAAGGCTTAACCTTTGAAGTACCACTTTCAAGAGTTGCTACCAGTAATGAATCGGTCTTTATTGGCGTAAGGCCGGAAAAACTTAGATTAGATGATAATGGGGTTAACTCAATTAAAAATTGTGTGGTTACAGATCGCTCATTTGTTGGTACCTCTACCCAATACATTGTGCGAGCACCTTGGGATTTAGAGTTAGTAGTTTTTGAACAAAATGATGAGGGATTACATGATCTGCGGGTTGGCGATACCGTCTCACTTGAATGGGATTCCGAGCACACCTTTGCTTTAGATGGCGCACAAGATATTAATGCTGGTGCCGATCTTGATGATGAAGAGTAAGTAATGGCTTTTCTGCACGGAGTAGCAACTGGGCACTCACAGGTAAAAAATGCTTTAAAAGGAAGATCCTTAACTCCCTACTTACTTCTAGCTCCAGGTCTAATTTGGTTAATTACTTTTTTTATAATTCCAATTTTTTCACTGGCCAGCACCTCAACTATGGTCAGACCAGATGGTGCTCAAGTTGGTGTTTATGTCCAAGAGTTAAGGTTTGCAAATTATGTCGATGCTTTTTTAATAAATAAAGATCAATACTTAAGATCATTTATTTACGCAGCACTTGCTACCTTGGTGGCTTTAGCTATTGCATACCCACTTGCCTATGCAATTGCCTTTAAATCTGGCAAGTATCGAAATATTTTATTGGTGCTTGTGATTGCACCATTTTTTACCTCATTTTTACTTAGGACTATTGCTTGGACTCAAATTTTGGCTGATCAAGGACCAGTTGTTTCGGCGATTAAAGTATTGCCTTTTATCGATGATCTATTTCGAATAAACAATACCTCAACTGCAGTAGTAATTGGATTGGCATATAACTTTTTACCATTTATGACACTTCCACTTTATGCAAGTTTGGAAAGGATTGATCCTAGAACTTTAGAGGCAGCAGGTGATCTCTACGCCAACGGTTTAACTACTTTTAGAAAGGTAACCCTGCCACTTTCTATGCCAGGTGTTGTAGCTGGAACCTTATTGACCTTTATCCCAGCAGCAGGTGATTATGTTAACGCCGCAATTTTAGGAAATCCAAGTACCAAGATGATTGGAAATGTTATTGAGTCACGCTTTTTTGCAGTAGTTGATTACCCAACAGCTGCAGCTCTTTCATTTACCTTAATGGCCACAATTCTAATTTTAGTATCGTTGTATATTCGTAAATCTGGAACGGATGAGTTGGTATGACAACCTCTATAGCTCCGATGCCAACCCTTAGCCACCGTGCTGCTAGGTGGTTTTCTAGAAATTTAATCCGGATTTATGCCGCTGTGGCATTTATATATTTGTTTATTCCAGTTGCATACACCTTTGCATTTTCATTTAATGATGCTGGAAAGAGTAATTTAGTATGGCAAGGATTTACTTTAGATAATTGGAAAAATCCCTGCGGTGCACCCCAAGTTTGTGAATCTGTTGTTAACTCCTTAAAGGTAGGTGTGATCTCAACCTTACTTGCCACTTTTTTAGGAACAATGATTGCCTTTGCACTTGGTAGATATAAATTCAAAGGTCGCAAATCAACAAACTTATTAATCTTTTTACCTATGGCAACTCCTGAGGTAGTTTTAGGAGCCTCACTACTTGCTATGTTTTTAAACCTTAGAATTAATCCTGGATTTTGGACGGTTGTCATAGCGCATGTGATGTTTTGTATCTCATTTGTGGTGGTAACGGTAAAAGCTAGAATCGCTTCATTAGACCCAAGACTTGAACAAGCTGCCATGGATTTATATGCAAATGAACGTGAAACCTTTAGGTATGTAACTTTGCCGCTAGTAATGCCAGGAATTGCAGGGGCAGCCCTACTGGCATTTTCACTCTCTTTTGATGATTTTATTATTACCAACTTTAACTCTGGCACATTCTCAACTTTTCCAAAGTTTGTTTATGTTTCAGCAGCTCGTGGTATTCCAGCCCAGGCAAATGTTGTTGGTAGTGCGATGTTACGGATTATAAGCCTCTTTTTTCTAATAAGCATTTTTATTTCTGGTGCAATTCTTCCGGCAAATGCCGTTTGGAATGGCACACTGAATTTAGAAGATAAAAGAGCAGTTCCAATCCTATTTTCACCTTATGGTAACTATTGTGCAAGTGGTTTTTTATACGCACCGAGAATAGTTTTTACCGTTGCCCATAATGTATTTATCGGGAATGATCAAATAGTTGATCCAAAGGAACCGAGAGCTAAACTATGGGTTGGATATCCAGGTGATACCTTAACTAGAAATGTTAGGCGAGTGGAATCTGAAAAGTTAATCTTTCCACAAAATTTTAAGGGACGCGATTCTTTTAGGGGAGGAAACGCAATCACTCGACAAAATGATTTTGCAATCATTATTCTGAAATCACCACTACCAGTGGATAATAAGAAAGTAGAGTTACTTACCCCAGAGATGCATCAACAATTTATCAAGGCCGGTGAGCAAATTAATTTGACTGGCTATGGTAGTCAAATTG
>RHBS01000017.1 GCA_010030895.1 Actinomycetota bacterium
TACTAATCTTTGTGCATCTCTTTTTGCACCAGAAGTAATTTGTGATGCATCCCTAGCAGCTTTATTTAAAGTCTCTTCTGCTTGTCCTTCAGCATTTAAAATTAAATCCGCAGCATCAGTTTCAGCGGCTGAAATGTACTTACGACCACGAGATTCAGCAGATGAAAGAATACTTTTTGCTTTTGCTTCGGCACTTTCAATTTTTTCTTTGGCACTTCTATTTGTCTCATTGACCAAGCGACTAACAGCGGCATTGGCTTTAGCCTCGCGCTGTTGAGCAGACTTGATCATGCTCATAGCAGTTTCAGTAGCTAATATTTCAAACTCTTCACGACTTAAGCCAGTGATATCTTTACGGGAGCGTAAGTCATTTAATTGACTTTCAAGTTCACGAATTCGTTCTAAAGCGTTTTGTGAAGGTGCCGGCTTATTCGCATCCTCGCCCTTAAACCCAACCCATGATAAAAAATTTTTCTCTGCCATGTATCTAGCCTTCCCTACAAAGATATGAAAAACAACTGGTGCGGGAGGTGGGACTTGAACCCACACGCCGAAGCACAGGTTCCTAAGACCTGCGTGTCTGCCATTTCACCACTCCCGCATTTTTTAAGTAAGTGAGGAAGAAAGATTACGGCTTAAATGGCGGCATCACCAAAACTCAGCGACCTTTAGCAAGCTTGAACGGGTAACCTTGCTCAAATGAGTGCAGAATCGGTGCAAAGCAGGGTTGCAGAGGCAATTCTAAAAGCGCTGAAAATAGCCGTTGATTCCAAAGCCATTATCTGCGCAATACCTGACAAATTAACTTTAGAACGTCCAAAAAACCGCGACCACGGCGATTATGCAACTTCAATCGCTCTTGCCTTAGCAAAACAGGCAAATTCGCAACCAAGGGTGATTGCACAGGTGATTATTGATTGTTTAACAGATAATGATCTATTACTTCCTGCCGGAATTACCAAGGTAGAAATCGCAGGCCCTGGATTTATAAACATCACACTAGATAGTGCAAGCCAGGCTGCAAGTATTTTAAAAATTATTTCACTTGGAAGTAAGTACGGTACTGGTAATTTATTAGCTGGAAAGAAGATTAATTTAGAGTTTGTTAGTGCAAACCCCACTGGGCCACTGCACTTAGGACACACTAGGTGGGCTGCCGTAGGAGATTCACTAGGTAGGGTTTTGTCAGCTGCCGGCGCTGATGTAACTCGCGAATTTTATGTAAATGATCGCGGAAATCAGATGGATTTATTTGGTGCCTCCATTCGGGCAGCTGCCTTAAATCAACCACGGCCCGAAGATGGCTACCACGGGGCGTATATTGAAGATTTAGCAAAAGAAATTGTAAAAGCTAACCCTACTTTTACCTCACTACCTGAATCGGAATCAATTTCAGCATTTAGAGATGCTGGCTATAAATTGCAATTGGATGAACAGAATCGGGTATTAAATAATTTTGGTACCCACTTTGATATCTGGTTCTCTGAAAAATCTTTGTATGAAAATAATTTCTTTGACCATTCTATGCAAAAACTTAAGTCACAAGGTCATGTCTACCAACAAGATGGTGCGACCTGGCTTCGAACTACCGATTTTGGAGATGACAAAGATCGAGTAATGATTAAATCCGATGGTTCATTTGCTTACTTTGCTTCTGACTCTGCCTACTATGTGAGTAAAAAAGAGCGGGGATTTAATCTTTGTATTTATATGCTGGGTGCTGATCACCACGGATATGTTGGAAGAATTAAAGCGCTCGCTGCTTGTGCAGGTGATGATCCAGAAAAAGATGTTGAAGTTTTAATTGGCCAAATGGTAAAAATTATCGAAGCTGGTGAAGAAATAAAACTTTCTAAGCGTGCTGGAACCATAATAACTTTAGAAGAGCTGGTGGAGAAGGTTGGCAAAGATGCCGCTAGATATACATTAATCAGATATCCAACTGATACCCCAATGGTTATGGATGTGGATTTACTTCGCAAAAATACAAATGATAATCCGGTTTACTATGTTCAATATGCACATGCTCGCATCTGTGCTGTCTTACGAAATGCAAAAGACTTGGGGATCAAATTTGGTGCTAATGATTTTAAGCCAGAGCTCTTAGTGCATGAGCGTGAGCGAGAGTTAATTGGATTATTGGCAGAGTTTCCTAGAGTGATTGCTTCAGCAGCTGAGATGCGAGAACCACATAGAGTTGCAAGATATATAGAGGAATTAGCTGGTCAGTACCATCGCTTTTACAATGACTGCCGTGTGCTACCGCTTGGGGATGAAAAACCAACGGAATTAAATTCAAGTAGGGCCACTTTATGTCAAGCTACAGCACAAGTGATAAGTAATGGATTAGATTTAATGGGTGTTAGTGCTCCGGAGAAAATGTAATGGCTGCCAGTAATTACCCAACTGAATTGTTTTCTAGCAATTTACAATTTGAAAACGAAAATAAATTTGGTGGAAAGCTTTCAATAGCTGGCTGCACAGCGGAAAAGCTAGTAGCAGAGTTTGGGTCTCCTCTATTTGTAATCGATCAAGATGATTTTTATTTACGAACTAAGGCCTGGAAATCTGCGCTAGAGGCTGAATTTGCTGATAATAATCTTTACTACGCCGCCAAATCATTTATAAGTGTTGAAATTGCAAAGTGGCTCAAGGATCTAAATGTCAGTCTTGATGTCTGTAGTGGTGGTGAACTTTTAGTTGCTCTAGCTGCAAAATTTCCAGCACCAAATATTGAGTTTCATGGAAATAACAAGTCGGAGAGTGAAATTCAGTTAGCAATAGAGTCAAACGTCGGCGTAATTGTTCTTGATTCGTTAGATGAGATTAATCGAGTTTCTAGTATTGCAAAAAGTTTAAATAAAATTCAAAAAGTTTATTTGAGGCTAACTCCAGGAGTTGAGGTACATACACATGAGTTTATATCTACGGCTCATGAGGATGTGAAATTTGGCTTCTCAATAGCTTCAGGAGGTGCAGCTGATGCAATTGATAGGTGTATGAGCATTGGCAATTTAGAACTTGCTGGTATTCACTGTCATATTGGTTCACAGATTTTTGAGGTAGAAGGTTTTATTACTGCTGCAAAGCGCCTACTTGAAGTACTCGCTTTATTTAAAAGTAAGTATGGGAGAGAGTTGGCTGAATTAAATATTGGTGGTGGTTATGGCATTGCTTACACGCTTGATGAGAAAGCGATTTCGCCAGAAGCAGTAATTCCAGTTGTTGCTAAGATAATTAAATCTGAATGTCAGCGATTGAATATTTCAATTCCTAAAATTGCAATTGAACCAGGAAGAGCGATAGTGGGTCCAACTACAACGACAATATATAAGGTTGGAACTACTAAGGATGTTACGTTAGCGGATGGATCAATTAGAAGATACATTTCAGTCGATGGTGGGATGAGTGACAATATTCGTCCAGCACTATATGGCGCGACCTACTCAGCATTTATAGCAAATAGAAGTTCAAATGAAATTGCAGTTAAATCAAGAGTTGTAGGTAAGCATTGTGAATCCGGTGATGTTTTGATTTCAGATATTGATTTACCAAAAGATCTCAAAGTTGGTGACTTATTGGCAATACCGTCAACTGGCGCTTACGGCAGAAGTATGGCTAGTAATTACAACCATATTCCAAGGCCAGCAGTAGTTGCAGTCCAAAATGGCAGCGCTAGATTGATATTGCGACGGGAAAATGAGCAAGATCTGCTCAATTTAGATGTAGTGCAAGCGCCACGGCAACTGTCATAAGTTTGAGATACTTAACTCTATGAAGACTCTAAAAATTGGAATGCTTGGCTGTGGCGTGGTTGGGCTGCAAATTGCTCGGTTACTTATTGGCAATAAAGCGGATCTATCCTCTAGAGCTGGTGCAAATTTAGAGCTAGTAAAGATCTCAGTCAGAGATGTTAAAACTAAGCGAGAGGGAATTGCTAGTAATTTATTAACATCTGACTCTAATTCTGTTGTTTCTGACCCAGAGATTGACTTAATAATTGAAGTAATTGGTGGTATCGATCCTGCAAAAGATTTGATTTTGACTGCAATAAAAAATGGAAAGTCAGTTGTTACCGCAAATAAGGCACTATTAGCAAAACACGGTGCCCAGTTGTATGCGGCAGCTGATCAAGCAAATGTTGATTTATATTATGAGGCAGCAGTCGCAGGTGCTATTCCAATCCTACGGCCATTAAGAGAATCATTAGTTGGAGATCACGTTCAAAGGGTTATGGGAATTGTAAATGGTACAACTAATTACATTCTTACCAAGATGGATGAAAATGGCACAGCATTTTCTGAAGCATTAAAGCAAGCGCAGGATTTGGGATTTGCTGAATCTGATCCAACTGCCGATGTCGAAGGAATTGATGCTGCAGCAAAAGCTGCAATCTTAGCTAGCCTAGCTTTTCATTCAAGAGTTACTGATTCTGATGTATATCGAGAGGGTATCTCAAAAATTACTGCAACAGATGTGAAGGTTGCAAAGGCAATCGATATGGTTATTAAATTATTGGCAATTGCGGAATTAACAGCAGATGGCAGTATCTCAGTCCGTGTTCATCCGGCTTTAATATCTCGTGAGCATCCATTAGCCTCAGTGCGAGATTCTTTTAACGCTGTCTTTGTTGAAGCTGAAGCTGCCGGACAGATGATGTTTTATGGTCGAGGAGCTGGTGGAGAACCAACCGCTAGTGCAATTCTTGGTGATTTAGTTGCAGTTGCCAGGCATAAAGTTTCAGGTGGACTAGGACCTAAAGAGAGTGATTACGCCGATCTTAAGATTGCCCAGATTGGTCAGACTAAAACAAAGTATTTAATAAGATTAAATGTTGCTGATAAGCCCGGTGTATTAGAGTCAGTTGCCCACGTTTTTGCATCCCACCAAGTTTCAATTCAAACTGTTCGCCAAACAGGAGCTGGGGATAAGGCAGAATTGATTGTTATGACTCATAGTTCAACTGAATCTGCACTTAGTGCAACTGTCACAGATCTAGGCAAATTACCTGCAGTAACTGATGTTGCAAGCGTTTTGAGGGTTGAGGGTTTCAACTAATGAAGCTAGGTAATTTATTTGGTAAAAAATCCGGTGCTCACCAATGGCGCGGTGTAATTAATGAGTATAGAAGTTGGCTACCAGTAACCGATCTAACTCCGGTAGTAACTTTGTGTGAGGGTGGCACACCACTTGTGCATGCAGAGTATTTTTCTAAGTTGTTAGGTAATGAGGTCTGGTTAAAGGTAGAAGGTGCGAACCCAACTGGCTCGTTTAAAGATCGTGGTATGACAATGGCAATCTCAAAAGCGGCAGAGGATGGGGCTAAGGCAGTAATTTGCGCATCAACCGGCAATACAAGTGCATCAGCTGCAGCTTATGCAACTAAAGCAGGTATGAAGCCAGTGGTATTGGTACCTCAAGGAAAAATAGCAATGGGAAAATTGGCACAAGCGATCGCTCATGGTGCGGTGCTCTTGCAAGTTAAAGGTAATTTTGATGATTGTTTAACCTTAGCCAAAGAGTTGTCAGAAAATTATCCAGTCTCTCTAGTTAATTCGGTAAATCCATTTAGGATTGAAGGCCAAAAAACTGCAGCTTTTGAGGTAGTGGATATGTTAAAAACTGCTCCAGATATTCATGTTATGCCAGTTGGTAATGCTGGAAATATAACTGCTTATTGGAAGGGTTATCAGGAGTATAAGAAAGCTGGCTTAGCTAGCAATTTACCAATGATGTGGGGCTTTCAGGCAGCAGGAGCTGCTCCAATAGTTAAAAATAAAATTGTTAAAAATCCAGAGACAATTGCAACTGCAATTAGAATTGGTAATCCTGCTTCGTGGGATCAAGCAGTTGCAGCACAGGTAGGATCAAAAGGATTAATTGATTCAGTAACTGACAAAGAGATTTTAAATGCTTATCGATTAGTAGCTGCAAAAGAGGGTGTATTCATTGAACCATCAAGTGCGGCAGGTTTAGCTGGTTTAATTAAGAAAAAAGAGCAGAGAAAACTACCCAAAGGGCAGGTTATTGTGGTTACGGTTACCGGCAATGGATTAAAAGATGTTCAATGGGTTTTAAACTCTGCTGGAAAACCAATTGTTATCTCGGTAGATGTGAAAAAAGCTGCAAAAGTGATTGGTCTAAAGTAGTGGCAGCTCGCAAAGTAAATAGTGGCTTAACCTTTAAAGCAACTATGGCACAAATTAGCGTGCCAGCTAGTAGTGCCAATATTGGTCCTGGTTTTGACTCTTTCGGGCTGGCGTTGGAATTACGAGATCGATATGCAGCTCAAATCTTAGATGAACCAAATTTTGATGTTGATGTAAGTGGTGAGGGCGCAGATGAAGTTAAGAGAGATTCAAAAAATTTAGTTATTAAATCCATGCTTAGAGGATTTGAACACATGGGTGCTAAACCCACAGGTATTGCACTGCGAGCATTAAATGTAATTCCACATGGTAGAGGTCTTGGTTCATCAGCTAGTGCAATAGTTGGTGGTTTAACATTAGCTCGATCATTGGTTCTAACTGGTGAGCAATACATGAGTGATGATGATTTAATTACTCTAGCCACAGAGTTAGAGGGTCATCCAGATAATGTTGCGGCAGCATTTTATGGAGGAGCCACAATCGCTTGGATTGAAAAATCCACAAATTCATCTGGTGAGAGTAAAAATATTGGAAGAGCTGTTAGTTTAAAGGTTGATGAGCGAATTAAAGCGTTACTTCTGATTCCTGATAATCAATTAGCAACAGCCAAAGCTAGAAAGTTATTGCCTGAAAGCATCTCTCACCAAGATGCTGTACTTAACTCCTCACGTTCAGCATTACTTGTACATGCACTTGCAGAGCGCCCTGATTTACTTTTTACTGCAACTCAAGATTTACTTCACCAAAGTTATCGCCAATCTGCGATGCCAAAGAGTATTGCACTAGTAGATAAGTTAAGAGGAGCAGGGCTTGCAGCGGTAGTTTCTGGTGCTGGGCCATCAGTTATGGTCTTATATGCAAATAGTGAAGATGAGATTGATCAGGTTCCAGCGCTAGCCCCCGGCTTTAGCGCAATGAAGCTGGCCATCGCAAAAACTGGAGCGCAATAGCGTTTTTTCGCAATACCTATCTTGTTGTGGTAGATTTATGCCGGTCGGAAAGTACGACAGTTTAAATCCCAAAAAATCCCTAAATAAAATATTTTTTGCGGGCAACTCACATAAAGATAAATAATCAGAAAGAATGGCAATAGGTAGATGGTAGAAAAGAAAAAAACCAACCGCTCAGATGCGGTTGAGTTAGTGGACATGGCATTAGGTGATCTTAAGAAAGTTGCCGGGCAATTAGGAATTGAAAATGCTGCCACTTTAAAGAAAGCAGAGTTAGTCCAAGCTATTGGAGATCTGCAAGCAGCCAATCGTGAGGCTGCCAAAAATGAACGAGAGGCTCGTCGTATGGAACGACAAAATAATAGAAATAATCGTAATAATAATTCTGAATCTGAAGGCAATGACTCTGGTTCTGATAACTCTGTAAGTAATTCAAATAATTCTTCAAACAATTATTCAGATTCAGATCGTGGAGACAATCGTCGCTTTGGTGGTAGAGATAATCGCCGAGATCGTGGCCGAGATCGTGGCCGAGATCGCAATCGAGACCGCGGGCATCGCGAAGAGCGAGAAATCGTAATTGGCCCAGATGATGTCCTACTACCAGTGGGCGGATTACTGGATATTTTAGATAGCTATGCATTTATAAGAACTGGTGGCTATCTGCCATCACCAAATGATGTTTATGTTTCACTGCAGCAGGTTAGAAAATACTCTCTGCGTAAAGGTGATGTAATTACTGGTTCAGTTCGTGAACCTAAAGAGGGTGAACGAAGAGAAAAATTTAATGCCTTAGTTAGAGTTGAAACCATAAATGGTGTAGAACCAGAAAATTCAAAGGAGCGGGTTGATTTTTCTAAATTAGTCCCGTTATATCCTCAAGAGCGTCTTCGCCTTGAGACTGAACCAAATATTTTAACTACCCGAATTATTGACTTGATCTCACCAATTGGAAAAGGTCAACGTGGTCTCATTGTTTCACCACCAAAAGCCGGAAAGACCATGGTGCTGCAAGCAATTGCAAATGCAATTACTACAAATAATCCAGAGTGTCACTTAATGGTGGTATTAGTAGATGAACGTCCTGAAGAGGTAACTGATATGCAACGATCGGTAAAGGGTGAAGTAATTGCATCAACCTTTGATCGACCTGCAGATGATCACACCACCGTTGCTGAATTAGCGATTGAACGTGCAAAACGGTTAGTGGAGTTAGGTCATGATGTAGTTGTATTACTTGATTCAATTACCCGCTTAGGCCGCGCATATAACATTGCAGCTCCAGCATCTGGACGAATTTTGTCCGGTGGTGTTGATTCAGCAGCACTTTATCCGCCAAAGAAGTTTTTTGGCGCTGCCAGAAATATCGAAAATGGTGGATCATTAACTATTTTGGCAACTGCATTAATTGATACCGGTTCGAAGATGGATGAGGTTATTTTTGAAGAGTTCAAAGGCACTGGAAATATGGAGCTTATTCTCAATCGTAAGTTTGCAGATAAGCGAATTTTCCCGGCGGTCGATGTAGTTGCATCTGGAACTCGAAAAGAAGAGATTCTTATGGGAACCGAAGAGTTAAGTATTGTCTGGCGCTTGCGTCGAGTGCTTCACGCACTTGAGCCACAACAAGCTCTTGAGTTACTGCTTGAGAAGATGAAAGGAACTAAATCAAATGTTGAGTTCCTACTTCAAATTCAAAAGACAACTACAGGTGGAGAGGCACCTAGTGGAACTGGATCTGCAAATAAGGAAAGCAGCGAGGCCTAATAAGCGTAGATTTTGACCGCTTAGAAACTCCAGTTATTCTTTATCCCCTCTAGTACTTCACTAGTCCTACTGGTTCACAAATTTTCACTCAGAAGATTTGACCCAGTAACAATCAAGGAGAAATATGAAGAACGAGATTCACCCACAGTATGTAGAGACCAAAGTAACTTGTGGTTGCGGTGAAGTTTTCACTACCCGCAGTACAAAGGAGAATGGTTCAATCTACGTTGAAGTTTGTTCCGTTTGCCATCCCTTCTATACAGGTAAGCAGAGAATTCTTGATACCGGTGGCCGAGTAGCCAAGTTCCAAGAGCGTTTCGGAAAGGCAGATAAAACCGGCGGTAAGTAGTTTTTCTAAAGAGAGCACACAAGACATCAATTAGATGTTGTGTGCTCTCTTTTTTAATTTAGCTTTTTAGATTAGAAAGGAGGATGTAAATGGAACGGTTTTCAAAAGTTAATGAATTGCTTACGGAGTATGAGTCATTAGAAGCTCAAATGGCAGATCCAGCCATTCATGCTGATCAAAATAGAGCTAGATCTCTAGGTAAGAGATACGCACAACTTGGACCGGTTATTGCAGGATATCGTGCTTACAAGTTGGCCGAGGATGATTTTAATGCGGGCAAAGAGTTAGCAGAATCTGACCCAGCCTTTACATCTGAACTTGCAGCTTTAGAAAAGAGTAAAGATGAAGCTGCGGCATTACTTGAAGAGTTGCTTCTACCTAGAGATCCAAATGATGATCGCGATGTAATTATGGAGATCAAAGCTGGCGCCGGCGGTGATGAGTCAGCAATTTTTGCTGGAGATCTTTTTAGAATGTATTCAAGATATGCTGAAAAGCAAGGTTGGAAAGTTGAGGTAATTGATACCACTCCAAGTGATATGGGTGGCTACAAAGATATGTCAGTAGCAATAAAATCAAAAGGTGTAGCAAAACCAGGACAAACTCCCTATGCAAAATTAAAGTTTGAAGGTGGGGTTCATAGAGTGCAGCGTGTGCCTGAGACAGAATCTCAGGGCAGAATTCACACATCTGCAGCTGGAGTTTTAATCTTGCCAGAGGCAGAAGAGATTGATGTAGATATAAATATGAATGATCTAAGAATTGATGTTTACCGTTCATCTGGTCCGGGTGGACAAAGTGTTAACACCACCGATTCTGCGGTACGAATTACTCATATACCTACGGGAATTGTAGTTTCCTGCCAAAATGAAAAGAGCCAATTACAAAATAAGGAATCAGCACTACGAATTTTGCGGGCTCGTATGCTCGCAGCTGCTCAAGAAGAGGCAGAACGAGCAGCAGCAGCCGAACGAAAAAACCAGGTAAGAACAGTCGATAGAAGTGAGCGAATAAGAACATATAACTTTCCCGAAAATAGATTGAGTGATCACCGCGTGAATTACAAGGCAAACAATCTAGATGCTGTGATGAATGGAGATTTGGAGGCCGTAATCCAGTCCCTACTTGATGCTGATCGAACCGCAAAATTAACAGCAGGTAACTCTTGAAAGAGTTGCTAAGAGCAGCATTTACCCAATTTGAAAAAAATAAAATTCCATTAGTTGATGCTGAAATCTTATTAGCCCATCTATTGGGAGTATCTCGTAAGGAAATCCATAGCCAGGGATTAGAAATAGATGATACACAGTTGGAAAAAATTACAAACGAATACAATGATCTAATCAGTCAACGTTTATTAGGTCGTCCCGTCCAATACATCACTGGAAGTGCACCATTTCGATACTTAGATTTAGAGGTAGGCGAAGGAGTATTGATTCCACGGCCAGAGACTGAAGTTTTAGTTGATCGAGCAATAGGTTTTTTGACTTCAGCCAATGACAAAGATCTAAATAAAAGTGTAGTTGACCTAGGCGCGGGCAGTGGTGCAATTTCGATAGCTATTGCAAGTGAAGCTACCCTTAAGAATTTAAAGGTTTCAGTAGTTGCAGTAGAAAAATCAGAAAAAGCAGCTGAGTGGTTAAACAAGAACATAGCAAAATATGATTTACCAATTCGGGTGGTAATTGAGGATGTACAAACTGCTCTACCAGGAGTTAAGGCAGATTTGGTGGTTGCAAATCCACCTTACATTCCAAATGATGAACCTCTTCCGAATGAGGTTGAAAACTTTGAGCCAGAACTTGCTCTTCGGGGTGGAAAAGTAGATGGTATGCAGGTTCCTAAAATATTTATTGAAGCAGCTGCCAGATTGTTAAAGCCAGATGGTATTTTTATTATTGAGCACCATGAAAAACAGGCTGAATTGATAAAGCAAGTGCTTAATCAAGATTTTAAATTACCACAGACACATGCTGATCTAACTGGTAGAGATAGATTTACTAGTGCGCGAAGGCGGTAATCAATTTGGCTGAGCGAATTAGATCTTTCACATCAGAGCAGAGTAAATTTAATGAAGCAGTTTCGTCAGCAGTTAGATATTTAAATACTGGCAAAGTAATAATTGTGGCTGCTGAGTTTGGATATGTGTACTTAGCAGATGCATTTAATACTGATGCGGTAAGAACAATTCATGTTTTAAGGAGGGATGAAGCTGGAGTTGCATCTCAAGTTTTCATTAAAAGTGTAGATGTCCTCTCTGGCATTGCAGCACCGTTAACTCAAATACAAATAGAAGTTTTAAAAAAATTTTGGCCAGGATTACTCTCGGTAACTTTAAAGCCCCAAGCGGGTCTAAAATGGGATCTTGGTGATGAGCGAAGATTAGGTTTTATAAATGTTCGGATTCCAAAACGAGAGTTCTTAAGTAAGGTTTTAGAATCAACTGGGCCACTTGCATCTGCATCAATTGCATTTGCTGGCAAAACCGCTATTACTGATTTGTCCGAGCTAATATTTAGCGAGGCAGATGTTGGGGCGGTATTTGATGAAGGAATTTTAGACTCTGGCTTTGCAACCACAATTCTTAAATTTTCTGAGAATGAGATCACACTTATACGAGAGGGTGCGGTCTCACTTTCAGATTTACAAGTATTAATTCCTTCCATTTTGCCTGCAAACCTTTAGGCTATTCCCATGGCTAGAGGTGAAAAATATTATGGACCTGATTTCAATGCCCTTGAGCGACAAGATCCAGAGATTGCATCTGTCGTAATCTCTGAACTAGAGCGTCAACGCCATGATTTGCAATTAATTGCAAGTGAAAATTTCACATCCTCTGCGGTATTAGCAACTATGGGCTCAACACTTTCTAATAAGTATGCTGAAGGTTATCCAGGTAAGCGATATTACGGAGGTTGTGAAGAGGTAGATAAGGTTGAATTAATTGGAATTCAACGAGCCAAAGATTTATTTGGTGCAGAGCATGCAAATTTACAACCTCACTCCGGTGCTAGTGCAAATGTTGCGGTTTATCAGGCATTTACAAAGCCAGGCGATACTGTGCTGGCAATGTCATTACCTCATGGTGGTCATTTAACACATGGTGCAAAAGTTAACTTCTCTGGTAAATGGTTTAACGTCGTTTCATATGGTGTGCGGCAAGATAATGAACTAATTGACTATGACCAGTTAAGAGATTTAGCACTTGAACATAAGCCAAAGATGATCTGCTCCGGTGCAACTGCTTATCCAAGTTTGATCGATTTTGAAAAGGTGAGACAAATTTGTGACGAAGTTGGCGCGATCATGTGGGTCGATGCTGCCCACTTTATTGGGCTAGTTGCTGGAAAGGCTATTCCATCTCCGGTTCCTTATGCAGATGTTGTTTCTTTTACTACCCATAAGGTTTTACGCGGTCCACGCGGTGGCATGATTTTGTCCAAAGAAAAGCATGCGGCAGCAATCGATAAGGCAATTTTTCCAGGAATGCAGGGTGGACCAATCATGAGTGCGGTCGCTGGTAAAGCGGTGGTTTTAAAAGAATGCGCTACTGCTGCCTATCAAAATTATGCTAAAAAAGTTATTGAAAATTGCCAAGCACTTGCAAGCGACTTACAGAGTGAAGGAATGCGCGCAGTTTCAGGTGGAACGCAAACCCATTTAGCTTTAATTGATATTAGATCAACAGGTGTAAATGGCAAGGTAGCTGATGAAAGATGTGGTAAATCTGGAATCTCATTAAATAAAAATTCAATTCCATTTGATCCAGAATCTCCAGCTGTTTCTAGTGGAATTAGAGTTGGAACAGCTGCTGTCACTACCCAGGGTATGGGTAGGGAAGAAATGAAGGTAATTGCAGGTTTAATTTCACGTGCAATTAAGAGTGGCGATGATGAGAACCAAGCCAAAGAGATTAAATCTGAAGTACACCAATTAACAAAGAGATTTTCGGTTTACCCTGAACCTAGTATCTAAAGAGATCTAGATGCGCGAGTACCTAGTAACGGTTTTATTGGCGGCGATAATTACATATTTGGTAACGCCATTAGTGCGTGATCTCGCTGTGAAATCTGGTGCGGTTGCGGCGATTAGATCTAGGGATGTTCACTTAGAGCCCACTCCAAGATGGGGTGGATTGGCCATGTGGTTTGCAATGGCGCTAACTTTAGTAATTGCAAATTATTTACCGCTCATAAATAAATCCTTTGGGCGTGAAGCGATCGGAATATTCTTAAGTGGCACCTTCATCTTATTTCTGGGAATGTTAGATGATCGATTTGATTTAGATCCAATTACCAAATTTGCTGGCCAGGCATTATCGGCTGGGATTCTTTTAATATATGGAATCCAAATTTTATGGTTGCCTATTAATGGAATTACTACATTACCAACAAATATCGGTCAGTTGCTCACAGTTATTTTCGTTATGGTAGTAATAAATGCAATTAATTTTGTCGATGGTTTAGATGGCCTTGCTACTGGAATCGTACTAATTTGCGCTGCTTCATTTTTTGCATTTTCATATTTATTGGCAGTAATTAATGGGCTAAACCGAGCTGGTGCACCTTCACTTATTACCGCAGTTGTTATTGGGCTTTGCCTTGGATTTTTACCCCATAATTTCCATCCAGCCCAAATCTTCATGGGAGATTCTGGGGCGATGTTTTTGGGATTGCTAATTAGTGCTTCAGCTATAACTTTGACTGGTCAAGTTGATGCCTCAGCGATAAATGAAGGTAATGGCGGAAATGCATTACTGCCATTGTTACTTCCATTTTCAATTCTGGCTATTCCGTTACTTGATTTTGTTATGGCAATTTTGCGGCGAGTAAAGGCTGGCAGATCACCATTTGATGCAGATCGTGAGCACTTGCACCACCGTATTATGAGACTTGGATTAACACAACAGCGCACCACAATTGTTTTGTATTTATGGACTGCTATGTTCGCATTTCCAACCGTGATCGCAGCATTTGTTCCAATTTGGTTTGCAATATTTTCTGGGGTATTAATATTTGCAGCTTCCGTAATTGTCATAAAAAGTACGACAAAAAATGTTAGGAAATAATGCCAGATAAAAACAATAGTGATGCACAACTTTGGCGGGGAGCAATAATCCCCTCCTTAATTACTGCACTAATTTGTCTAATCCTGTTAAGTTTTATAAATGGCAAATCAGGTGCGATCGGTGCTGCCTTAGCATCCATAACTGTAATAATATTTTTTAGTATCCATTTAATTGTGGCCAGAGTTTCTCGAAATCTAGACCCAATAACCACTATGGCACTGGCGATGTTTTCCTACTTTGCCAAAGTGATCTTCATGGGTGTTTTTTTATTTTTGGTCACAAAATATACTGAGCGCAGCACAGTTGACCGCGTTAGTTTTGCAATCTGTGCAATTTTGATTACCATGGCTTGGTTACTTGGAGAAATACGGAGTTTTCTAAAACTTAGAGCGCAGCTACCTTTGCCAAAGATAAAAGGAGATTGATAGTGAGCAAAAAGAATCCAAATAGTGGAGATCAAAATAATTCAAAGAATGAAGAGAATGCACTTTGGTCAATTGTTGGCTACCTTTTATCAGGGCTTGTAATTTGGGGCGGAATTGGCTGGGGAGTCGATAACTGGCTAGATACCTCATACTTTGTCTTGGTCGGTTTACTTCTGGGTGCTGGG
The DNA here is from genome assembly GCA_010030895.1 of Actinomycetota bacterium. Taxonomy (GTDB): domain Bacteria; phylum Actinomycetota; class Actinomycetes; order Nanopelagicales; family Nanopelagicaceae; genus Nanopelagicus. The sequence continues at coordinate 14,894 of RHBS01000017.1, forward strand.
GCTTCAATTTATCTAGTATGGCTTCGCTTTGGACGCGATTAAGATCACCAAAAAGATACTCTCAGCATTGGGCGGGGGATTTTTACCCCTCCTAATTTCACATTAATCTGCCATACCTAATAGGGTTTCGCCCGTAGCCGATCATCCCCTCCGGCTAGGTGAGTCCAAGAATTCAAAAATTCAGGAGATCTAAGTGGGCGTGTATCTAGCAAGTGAAGATGGTTTCAAACCACCTAGCACTGCAGATTTTAATTTGCCGCCAGTTTTTGGTGATAATCCATTTACAACAAAACCAGTATTTCTAGCATTTTTCTCAGTAATTTTAATCTCAGTATTTTTTATTCTTTCAGCTCGTAAAGCTGCGATTGTGCCATCGAAATTTCAGTTTGCAGGTGAATCCATTTACTCATTTGTTCGAAATGATTTAGCTCGAGATGTAATTGGGCATGAGTTTATGCGGTTTGTTCCATATCTATTTACCTTATTTACATTTATTTTAACTAATAACCTCTTTGGGATTATTCCATTTTTGCAGTTTCCAACAATGTCACGGGTTAGCTTTCCATATGTACTTGCCCTCTTTACATTTGTGATTTTCCATTATGTTGCTATTAAGCACAAGGGTTTAATCGCCTATCTAAAGGAGATAATGTTTATGCCGGGTGTTCCAAAACCTGTGTATATCCTGCTGACGCCAATTGAAATTGCAACCTATTTTCTAGTTCGACCATTGACGTTATCACTTCGTCTGTTTGCAAATATGTTTGCTGGCCACCTACTGCTACTAGTATTTATTTTAGGTGGGGAGCATTTATTACAGGGAGTAATTGGCCTCAAGCTAGTCTCACCTTTTGCTTTTGCCTTCGGTATCGCCTTAACTTTTTTTGAGTTTATGGTCCAATGCCTACAGGCGTATATCTTTACTCTTCTAACTGCCCTCTATATTGCGGGCGCGTTGGCGGATGAGCACTAAAAAAACCAAAGAAACAACTAACAAAGAAAGAAGGAAAAGAAAATGACAGGCACACTCAACCTGGTCGGTTATGGCCTATCTGCAATCGGACCTGCAATCGCAACTGGCATGATTTTCGCCGCTTATATAAGTGGTGTTGCACGCCAACCTGAGGCAAGATCTGTTTTGCAGCCGATTGCATTCCTTGGCTTCGCACTTGCAGAGGCTTTGGCGCTATTCGGTCTGGTTTTAGCTTTCGTTCTATAAAAGGCGAGAGTAAATAAAACATGTCTTTAATTAAGTTTAATAACTGGGCAGCTGGCGAAGGTGCTAACCCATTAGTTCCGCACACCGCGGAGTTGATCGTTGGTTTTATTGCATTTTCACTTTTATTCCTAGTTCTTAGGTCAAAAGTTGTGCCTATGTTTGAAAAAGCATTTGCGGCTCGAACTGAAGCAATTCAGGGCGGAATGGAAAAAGCTGAACGGGCTCAACTTGAAGCTGAGCGCGCACTTACCCAATACACAACACAATTAAATGAAGCTCGTGGTGAGGCACAAAAAATTCGTGAAGATGCAAGAGCTCAAGGAGCGGCAATAATTGAAGATCTGCGTGCTAAAGCTGCAGAAGAGGCAGCCAGAATTACCGCTGCTGCAACTGCTGCAATTGAAGCAGAGCGTCAACAAGCAGTTACTGCGCTGCGTAATGAAGTTGGCGCATTGGCAACGGAGTTGGCAGGAAAGATTGTCGGAGAAGCATTAGATGACCAGGTCCGTCAATCACGCATCGTTGATCGATTCATAGCAGACTTGGAGAAGAGTAAGTAAATATGAAAATTTTGGGCGGAACTAGTAGAGCATCAGTACTAACTCTACGAAAAGCGTTAGCAGAGAGTGCAAGTAAACTTTCTGCTGCTGATTCTGCTCAATTTGCTAATGATTTGTTTACAATTCTTGAGGTTTTAAGTTCATCAGTTGGATTGCGCCGGGCATTAACTGATAACTCTAGAGATACGGCGGCAAAGAGTGAGCTAATTTCAAATTTATTTGGAAAAAATCTAGGTGCGGCTGCAACTTCATTATTTACTCAGGCAGTATCACTTAGATGGTCTTCACCAGCTGAGATTGCAGATGCATTTGAGAATTTAGCGGTTGAGGCTGAAAGTTATGCAGCGGATAAAAATGATGAATTAGAGTTGGTTGAGAGTCAATTATTTGATTTTGCTCAAATATTGGTAGCAAATCCAGAGTTTCGCCAGGTTCTAAACTCCTCAGCTGAGTCTGATGCCGGTAAACAAGCGCTCTTAGAGTCAGTGGTAAAGGGCAAGTATGCAGGCTCAACTTTAAATCTACTTACTCGGGTTGTGGCCCTACGTCGTGGTCGAAATATCGATGCCACATTGGCTACCTACTCACATTATGTTTCTACCAGCCGTAATCGATTAGTTGCTCATGTAAAGAGTGCTGTTGCTCTGACTGAATCACAGAAGAAATCATTAATAGCAGCCCTTACTAAACAAATGGGTAAGCAGGTACATGTGAACATTGAGATCGATCCAAAGGTTTTAGGTGGCATATCAATTCGATATGCCGATGATGTCATTGATGGCACCATAAGTAATCGCTTAGCAGAAGCGAGCAGATCGCTCGTAGGTTAGTTTTAACAGATACTCAAAAAGTATCTGTTATTTAGAGAGAGAAGAGAGAGAAGATGGCCGAAGTAAAGATCAGCCCGAATGAGATTCGGGATGCATTGGCAAAACATGTCGCTGCATACAAACCAGGTGCTGCCGTCAAAGATGAAATCGGTAGCGTTACTGAAGCAGGTGATGGCATTGCACGTGTTGAAGGATTGCCATCTACGATGACAAATGAGTTATTAAAATTTGAAAATGGCACACTAGGACTTGCGCTGAACTTAGATGTTCGTGAAATCGGTGTGGTTATTTTGGGCGAGTTCACCGGAATTGAAGAGGGAACATCAGTTCGTCGTACTGGAGAAATTCTCTCAGTTCCAGTTGGCGATGGATTCCTAGGTCGCGTAGTAGATGCGCTAGGTCGTCCAATTGATGGTAAAGGTGAGATCAAAGCTGAAACTACAAGAGCCCTTGAAATTCAAGCGCCATCTGTAGTGCAGCGCCAACCAGTTAAGGAACCACTTCAAACTGGAATTAAAGCTATTGATGCTATGACTGCAATCGGCCGCGGTCAGCGTCAATTAATTATTGGTGATCGTCAAACTGGAAAAACCGCAATTGCAGTAGACACAATTATTAACCAGTTGGAAAACTGGAAGAGTGGTGATCCTAAAAAACAGGTTAAATGTATTTATGTAGCTATTGGTCAAAAGGGTTCAACAATTGCATCTGTTAAAGGTGCCCTAGAAGCAGCAGGTGCGATGGAGTACACAACAATTGTGGCAGCTCCAGCCTCAGATCCAGCAGGCTTTAAGTACTTAGCACCTTACACCGGCTCATCAATTGGTCAGCATTGGATGTATAAGGGTCAGCATGTACTAATTATTTTTGATGATCTTTCAAAGCAAGCTGAAGCGTATCGTTCAGTTTCGTTATTACTTCGTCGTCCACCAGGTCGCGAGGCTTATCCAGGAGATGTTTTCTACTTACACTCACGTCTACTTGAGAGGTGTGCCAAGTTATCTGATGACTTGGGCGGTGGATCTATGACTGGTCTACCAATTATTGAAACAAAGGGTAATGACGTTTCTGCATTTATTCCAACAAACGTAATTTCAATTACTGATGGTCAGTGCTTTTTGGAGACTGATTTGTTTAACGCCGGCGTTCGCCCTGCGATTAACGTTGGTATTTCAGTATCTCGCGTGGGAGGATCTGCTCAGACTAAAGCGATTAAAAAGATTGCTGGACGTTTGCGCCTAGATCTAGCGCAGTATCGTGAGTTAGAGGCATTCGCAGCCTTTGGTTCTGATCTTGATGCTGCATCTAAAGCACAGCTAGAGCGCGGTGCAAGAATGGTGGAGCTATTAAAACAAGGTCAGTACTCACCATTTTCAGTTGAGCGCCAAGTTGCATCTATTTGGGCTGGTACTACCGGCAAGATGGATTCAATTCCAGTTGTTGATATCCGTCGCTTTGAAAGTGAGTTCTTAGATTTTATTGCTCGTGAGCGCAAACAAATCTTTGATGTCATCTCAACAACACGAGAGTTAAATGATGACACTGTGGCCTCTCTGGAGGAGGCGATTGCAACCTTTAAAACTCAATTCAAATCATCAGTTGCACCAGCGGTTAATGAGAAAAAAGCTGAGGCATTAGATGAGGTTGATAATGAGCAAATAACTCGACAAGTGCCGGCAATAAAGAGATAAGAAAAGAGAAAAAGTAAATGGGTGCCCAACTTCGAATTTATCGCCGCCGTATGCGGTCGGTAAAGGCGACTAAGAAGATAACTAAAGCGATGGAGCTTATCTCAGCCTCTCGCATAGTTAAGGCGCAACAAAAAGTTGCTGCCTCATCTCCTTATGCCAACGAGTTGACCCGTGCCGTATCAGCGGTGGCATCTTTATCAAGTGCTAACCATCCATTAACCACCGCCTCTGCTAATCCAAAGCGGGCTGCAGTATTAATAATTACAGCAGATCGCGGTATGGCAGGTGCTTACTCAAATGCGGCAATTAAAGAGGGCGATCAACTAATCGCGCTACTTCAATCCAGAGGTTTAGAGGTAAATCCATATTTAGTAGGTAGGAAGGGAATTAATTTCTATAAGTTTAGAAATAGAAAGATAACCGCTTCCTGGAGTGGCTTTTCTGATAATCCAACCTACGCCCATGCCAAAGAGGTATCTGATGCATTAATTAATGCATTCATCGCTGATGCTCAAAGTGATCCAAATGGGGTAGATGAATTACATATTATTTATACTGAATTTAAATCTATGATCACTCAAACTCCTGATGCAAAGCGAATGTTGCCTCTTGAAGTTGTTGAGTCAACTGGACCGGCAGTAATTTTGCCGATGTATGAATTCGAACCTAATGCTGGTGAGGTACTAAATGCATTACTACCTCGCTATATTCAGGCTCGAGTGTTTAATGCCATGTTGCAATCTGCAGCAAGTGAACATGCAGCAAGGCGACGTGCTATGAAATCAGCAACTGACAATGCTGATGAATTAATTAAGTCGTTAACTCGACTTGCAAATGCGGCTCGTCAAGCCGAAATTACCCAAGAGATCAGTGAAATCGTAGGCGGCGCAGATGCGCTCGCCTCAGCTAGCGCAGGGAGCGAATAATGTCAGTCAAAACAGCAACC
>RHBS01000018.1 GCA_010030895.1 Actinomycetota bacterium
GTATAGACGCCGCACACCCGTGGCTAACCCCTGGGAAACGATTAAATCAGCATGGATTAAAGGTGGGGCCTTCATTTAAGCCTGTATTAGTTTTGTATTAATTCTAAATTCAACTTACCCCTAGACGATGTCAGTATGGAATGGAATACTCTGGAATTACGAAGACAATTAAATATTGAAGGTGGAATTTAGGCTTAATTTGGGTTCCGTAAGGATTTACAGTCCCCTCCCATTGGCCGCTCGGGCAACCCGCCAAGGATTGTTAAGCGAAGCGAAGTCTAAAGCCTAAATTCTTTTTAACCAAAGTCTTATTAATTATCAGCGTATCTTGCAATAAATCTTACATGTTCAGGATTTAGCTCTGCCACTGAACTCACACCTAGTAGTTTCATAGTTCTGGTGATTTGAGTCCGGAAAATTTCTAAAGATTTATCTACTCCAGATTTGCCACCAGCCATTAATCCATAAAGATAAGCACGACCAATCCAGGTGAATTTTGCACCAGATGCAAGTGCCGCAACGACATCTTGTCCATGCATTATTCCGGTATCAACATGGACTTCTGCCTTATTCCCAACTTCTTTAACTACCTCCGGTAGTAGATGCAGTGGAACCGGAGCACGGTCTAATTGTCTGCCACCATGGTTTGAAAGAATTATGGCATCAGCTCCCGATTCAATAGATTTAACGGCATCACCAACATTTTGAATACCTTTAACAACTAGATTTCCATTCCATTGCTCTCTTATCCATTTCAAATCCTCATAAGTAACTGTGGGATCAAACATGGAATCTAAAAGCTCTGCCACGGTTCCATTCCATGAATCAAGTGACGCAAACTTTAAAGGATCAGTTGTTAAAAAATTTATCCACCAGGCAGGTCTTGGAATTGCATTTATGATTGTCTTTGCTGTAAGTGATGGTGGAATTGTCATACCGTTTCTAACATCGCGTAATCTGGCACCCGCAACTGGAACATCTACGGTTAAAACTAAAGTATCAAAACCTGCCTGCTTGGCACGATCAACAAGTGCCATACTGCGGTCACGATCTTTCCACATATATAACTGAAACCAATTTCGACCTGTGGGTGCTGCCGCTGCAACATCTTCTATCGATCTAGTTCCCATAGTTGAAAGTGTGTATGGAATTCCAGCATCTGCGGCAGCGCACGCTCCAGCGTACTCACCCTCAGTTTGCATCATTCGGGTAAAGCCAGTCGGAGCAATCCCTAACGGCATACTCATGACTTTGCCTAGCATTTTTACAGACAAGTCAACATTCTTAACATTTTTTAAAATCTTGGGTTGAAACTCAAGCTTTTCATAAGCAGCTCTGGCTCTATCTAAACTTGATTCAGAATCAGCACCACCGTCGGTGTAATCAAAAGGAGCTTGTGGGGTCCGACGCTTAGCTATATCTCTCAAATCATAGATTGTTAATGCTTTAGATAATCTTCTTTTTTTGCTGCTAAAAATAAACTTTCGAAAACGCAATAGCTGCGCTAAATCCTTCGGGCTTGGTATGCGACGCTTGACCTTAACTGTGCTCACATTAACTCCAGTCACTCTAGGCAAAGCATCCATATTTAACTAGTAAAGTATAGACATGGCTGACAGTAGTTTCGATATCGTCTCAAAGATCGATCAAATGGAGTTGGATAACGCCTTTAACCAGTGTGAGCGTGAGCTTTCTACAAGATTTGACTTTAAAAACACGGGGACCAAAGTTGAGAAGAGTGGGGTTAAGGTTGTAATTGAGTCGGATACTGAGGAACGAGCTAAGGCAGCATTAGACGTATTTAAAGATAAATTAGTTAAACGCAGTGTTTCATTAAAACATCTTGAAGCAAGTGAACCTAAATTGAGTGGAAAGACCTACCTTATTAATTGTGAGTTTAAAGAGGGAATTTCCACAGAAAATGCAAAAAAGATTGCGAAATTTTTAAAGGAGTCTGGACCTAAGTCTCTTAAGACTCAAATCCAAGGCGAGGAACTTAGAGTTTCAAGTAAAAGTCGAGATGATTTACAAGCCGCTATTGCATTAGTTAAAAAAGAAACCTGGGATTTTGCAGTTCAATTTACGAATTATCGCTGATAAGTTGAGTAAATAACTTTGAAATTAAATGGGTCGGGAGTCTTTTATGGTGTTAGTGCATATGTAATCTGGGGGTTGCTCCCAATATACTGGAGGTGGCTTGAACAAGCATCTGCTTTTGAAATACTAAGTCACCGAGCTGTCTGGTCATTAATTTTTTGTATATTATTCCTGGCCTTTCAGAAACAATTAATTAAGACCTTCAAGTTGATTACGAATTTTAGAACATTATCACTTTTAGCACTTACCTCCTTGCTTTTATCTCTTAATTGGGGAATCTACATCTGGGCAGTTTCTGTAGATAGAGTTGTTGAAGCTGCTCTTGGATATTACATAACACCACTGGTAGCTGTAAGTTTTGGAGTTTTTGCGCTTAAAGAGAAACTTAGAAATATGCAATTAATTTCAGTTGTTCTCGCTGGAATTGGGGTATTGGTTTTAACAATTGCGTATGGTCATTTACCTTTGGTAGCTATTGGACTTGCCATAAGTTGGGGCTCATATAGCTTAATTAAAAAACAATTAAATGCAGGTGCACTTGAAACTCTATCGGTTGAAACGATCATTGCTTTCATTCCAAGTTCAATATATTTAAGTTATTTACTAAAGAATAACGATGCCCAATTCGGGGAAGAACTAGGATTTTCATTGGCATTGGTATCCACTGGCCTAATGACAGTAATTCCATTACTGTTTTTTAATGCTGCCACCACTAGATTACCGTTAACAATTACTGGACTACTTCAATATATAACTCCAAGCATCATGTTTATCATTGGAATTGTTGTATTTCATGAACCATTGCAATTGGTCAAAATTGTTGGATTTTTATTTATTTGGATTGCTTTGGCAATCCTTGGTCGAGACTTATATAAATCAGGTGGATCGATTAACTAAAACAAAAGCAACACTCTTAAGTGCTTCTTTAGCAGCGCCATTTGGTAGGCCCTCAAGTAGTGAATTGGCTTCACTAGCTATTTTTGCCAAATACTCTCGCACCTGAGTTAATGCTCTATGTGAGCGAAGTTGCAAGATAACGCCACTTATCTCCTCCTCAGAAATTGGTTTACTCAACTTTGCTATAAGTTCCTTATCTTCTGGAGCATTAGCATTGATTACATATAGTGTTACAAGTGTTGGAACTCCCTCTTTAAGATCGGTTCCTGGAGTCTTTCCAGATGCAGTCGAGTCACTAACTACATCGAGTAGGTCATCTGCAATCTGAAATGCAATTCCAATTTTTTCTCCAAATTTTGTAAGAATTTCAACTACTTCTGGTTTGGCACCAGATAGTAATGCTCCAAACCTTGCACTAGTTGCAATTAATGAACCGGTTTTATCTGAAACGACCTTTAAATAATGTTCAATTGGTGTCAAACCTTCGGTTGCCCCTTGCGTTTCCTTAATCTGTCCAATGACCAGTCTCTCAAAAGTTTTTGCTTGTAATTTAACAGCTTCAGGGCCGATATCTGCCAACATATCTGAAACTTTAGAGAATAAATAATCACCGGTGAGAATTGCTACTGCATTACCCCATTTTGTATTAGCACTTGTTACACCTCTTCGTAACAAAGCATCATCCATAACATCGTCGTGATACAAAGTTGCTAGATGGGTTAATTCACATGAAACAGCAGCTTTTATAATGTCAAAATTTGTTGGATCTCCAAATTGGGCTGCAAGTAATGTAAGTAGTGGTCGAAGTCTCTTTCCACCAGCTTCTACTAAATGTCTTGAGGTTTCGATTACTAATGGATATTCACCTTCAATATGTGACCTAAGTAGAGACTCTACTTTAGCCATATCAGCTAATAAAGATGCTTCCAAAGATTTATCTATATTTGGAATTCCAATTGGATTCATTATTTAATTAAATTTGCAAATGAATTTGAAGCATTTAATAGAAGTGATGGAAACACTCCAAGAAGTAATGAAATTAATGTTGCGCAAATTATTGCGATTCGACTTCGAATTGATGGAATTATCACTGATACAGAGTCATTTACTGGGTCGGTAAAGAACATCATAATTATGACTCTGATATAAAAGAAAGCTGCAATTGCACTCGCCAAAACACCCACTACCACTAGAGAAATATTTGCAGATTGATAGGCCGCTGAAAATATTGCAAACTTTCCAATAAATCCCGATGTAAGTGGAATTCCAGCAAAACCTAGAAGTAAAAATGAGAATACTGCTGCAACCAAGGGCGATTTCTTGCCAAGCCCAACCCACCTATTTAAATCACTTACTTCACCTGTTGAATCTCGGACCAGTGAAATAATTCCAAATGCAGCAATTGTGGTAAATCCATAACTAAATAAGTAGAACAAGGATGCTGCTAATCCTTCTTTACTTAACGAAATTACACCTAATAGTAAAAAGCCAGCATGGGCTATTGAGGAGTAAGCCAACATTCTCTTAACATCACGCTGAGCAATTGCAACCACTGATCCAAATATCATCGTAATAATGGCAATAACAGAAATAATTGGCTGCCAAAGTGATTGTGCATCTGCAAATCCGACATAGAAAATTCTAAGTATGGCTCCAAATGCTGCAACTTTTGTGCATGCTGCCATGAAACCAGTAATAGGTGTAGGTGCACCTTGATAAACATCAGGAGTCCAAGAGTGAAATGGAACTGCACTTACCTTGAAAAGTAGGCCAACTGACATAAAAATAATTCCTATAAAAAGGAAAATATCATTAGCACTTCCAGCTGCTGCACTAATTGCAGAGATTGAAACAGTTCCTGCGTACCCATAGATGAACGCAGAACCAAATAGGAAAAAAGCTGAAGCATAAGCGCCGAGCAGAAAGTACTTTAGCGCCGCTTCCTGGGAAAGTAATCTTCGGCGCCTAGAAAGTCCTGCTAATAAATAAAGTGGTAGTGAAAAGACTTCTAACGCAACAAACAATGTGATCAAATCTGACGCTACGGTGAAAAGCATCATTCCACCAACTGCAAACAAAACCAATGGGAATATCTCAGTTTGCTGGACTCGTTGCTGGGTAGCAATCTTTTCCTCAGTAGAGCCTGGAACTGCTGAAGCTTGAGCTACAAAGTTATCTTGATCTGCAATTAATAAAATCGCAACTAATGCTAACGCTACGATTATGAACTGAAAAAATATTCCTGCCCTATCAATTGTTACCGAGTTGACGGCAGCCGTTGTTGAAGTCATATCTTTTATTTGCCAAAGTTGGAGAAGTGCTAATAAAAGTGCACCAATACTAATTGTCAATTGAACTGCCGCCCGATGGGTTTTTCCTAGAAAGGCTTCAATTAGCACGCCAAGTACCGCTGCACCAAAAATAATTAACATTGGCGATAACAGCATGTAGCTTAATGAAGGCGCACTTAACATTATTTACCTACCTTTGCGATCGGATCAGAAAATCCAGCATTCACCACAACTTTTTCAGAAGTTGGATTTATTAAATCTAGGACTGGCTTTGGATAAAAACCCATGAAAACGATTACTAATATAACTGGAGCTATAGCAATTTTTTCTCTCAAGTTTAAATCCTTAAGATTTTCATTTCCACTCACTATTGGACCGTGGAGGGCTTTTTGAACCGGGATTAAAATATAAAGTGCAGCAAGAACTATTCCAAGAGTTCCAATTATTGCTGCGACTGGATATCGGGTATAAGTACCTACTAAAACTAAAAACTCACTAATAAAACTAGACAAGCCGGGCAATGCAAGACTTGACATGCCAGCTATAAAAAATGACCATGACATTACTGGTGTGACTCGTTGCAAACCTCCAAAATCGGAAATGGTCGAGGAGCCTCTACGTGAAATCATCCAGCCCGCAATTAAGAAAAGTGCAGCGGTAGAAAAACCATGGTTGATCATATAAAGATTTGCTCCTGACATACCTTGCGTAGTCATAGCAAAAATACCCATCGTAATAAAGCCAAAGTGTGAGATAGAGGTAAATGCAATTAATCCTTTAATGTCACGTTGACCAATAGCCATAAAGGCGCCATAAATTATTGAGATCACTGCTAAGGTAATTATTAAAGGAGTAAAGGTTTTGCTAGCGTCAGGGAATAGCTGGATACAAAAACGAATCATTCCATAGGTTCCAACTTTATCGAGAACTCCAAGAAGTAATACTGATGTACCAGGTGTTGCAGCTTTTGCTGCATCTGGTAGCCAGGTGTGAAACGGCCACAATGGTGCTTTTATAGCAAACGCAATAAAGAAGCCCAGGAATAAGAAATTCTCAGTTTGATTATCAATTTCTAATGTTGCTAACTGGGTAATATCAAAAGTTGCACCAATTTGGTTACTTGAAATTATATAAACTCCAATAATTGAAGCCAACATTAACAAACCACCAAATAAGCTATACAACAAAAACTTTATCGCAGCAGCTGATTTGTTGCCTGTTCCATATCCACCAATTAGGAAATAAACTGGAATTAACATGGCTTCAAAGAAAACATAAAATAAAAAGAGGTCGTTGGCTGCAAAAACACCTATCATTAGTGACTCTAAGGTCAATAATAAAACATAAAATACTTTAGAACTCCAACGCCCATTTTCCGATTCATTCCAGGTTGCAAGTATCACAATTGGTACCAAAATAGTTGAAAGTAAAATTAGAACTAAAGAGATGCCGTCTATTCCAAGTGAAAAGTTAATATTAAATGCAGAAATCCAGGAATTTTTTTGAACAAACTGTAATTGATCTGAATTTTTATCGAAACTAACTGCCAAAAATATAGATGAAATTGCAATTATTGTGGTCGCAACTAAAGTTGCTCGCTTAATTAATTCATTATTTCTAGTTGGAATTAATGCAATCATGCCAGCACTGATTAGCGGAAGTAACCCAATAGCTGTTAGCAGGCTCATGCTGTCACAATCCAAACTGTGGCAATTAAAGCAAGGGCACCTACAACCATCATTAATGCATAACTTCGAACATATCCACTTTGTAAAGCACGCAATTTTGTTCCAGCACCAACTGAAACTGCTCCTACCGACCTTACAAATCCATCGATCACCAATAAATCAATTTGAAGTAATCTTTTAATTAAGGATTGACCTGGCAGCATAAATGCTTTTTCATTAAGTGAATCTTGGAATAAATCTTTCCGAGCTGCGGTGGTAAAAATTGATACCTTCTCAGGTGCTGAATCCAATTGGTTACCACGATACTTACGAACTGCTAGAAAGATTCCAATTGCAACTACAGTAAGTGTCATTGCAGAGACTGCATTCGGAGAGAAAAGTTCTTCCGCATGATGTTCTTTTAGTGGATTAACTACAGGTTCAAGCCAATTCACTAAACTTTTGCCTTGATACAGTAAGTAGCCAGAAGCTATTGAACCTAATGACAAAAGTGAAATAGGTATTAGCATTAATGCTGGACTTTCATGAGGCTCATCCTTGTGGCCCCATCTTTCATTACCAAAAAAAGTAAGAATTACTACACGGGTCATATAGAAAGCGGTTATAGCTGCTCCAAGTAATGTTGCAATACCAAGTGCAATGCCTTTTATTCCTCCAGCATTAAGGGCAGTTTCAATAATTTTGTCTTTAGAGTAAAAACCAGCAAATGGTGGAACTCCAATAATTGCCAAATAACCTAATCCGAAAGTCAGGGCAGTAATTGGCATGAATTTCCCTATGCCGCCATACTTTCTCATATTTACTTCATCTTTCATGCCATGCATTACTGATCCAGCACCTAGGAACATACTTGCTTTAAAGAAGCCATGAGTTAGTAAATGCATAATTGCAAATGCATATCCAATTGGGCCTAATCCAGTTGCTAATATCATGTATCCGATTTGTGACATCGTTGATGCAGCTAAAGCTTTTTTAATATCATCTTTTGCAGTTCCAATAATTGCTCCAAATAACAAGGTAACTGCGCCAACTACTAACACCATTATCTGCGCTATTGGAGCCTCATCAAAAATAAAACTAGATCTTGTAATTAGATAAACACCTGCCGTAACCATTGTTGCTGCGTGAATCAATGCTGAAACTGGTGTTGGTCCAGCCATCGCATCACCAAGCCAAGATTGAAGTGGAAATTGTGCAGATTTTCCACATGCTGCCAATAGCAACATCAATCCAATAGCAGTTAGTTGAGTTGTTGATGCACTTTCAGCTTGCGCTTTAATACCTGAAAATGAGACATCACCAAATGTGGCAAATGCAATCATAATTGCCAGTGATAAACCAACATCGCCAACTCTATTAGCTACAAAAGCCTTCTTAGCCGCTGTTGCGTAAGCTGGTTTTTGGTTCCAGAAACCGATTAATAGGTAGGAGGCAAGTCCTACGCCTTCCCATCCAACATATAGATTTAGATAAGAATCCCCAAGTACAAGTAATAACATCGCGGCAATAAACAAGTTTAAATATGCAAAAAATCGCCTTCGGTCTAAATCATGAGACATATAAGATATTGAATAGATATGAATTAATGTTCCAACTCCAGTAATTAAAAGTACAAAACAAATAGAGAGCTGATCAAGTAATAGCGAAGCATCTACGTTAAAAGCACCAACTGATATCCAAGTAAATAGTTTTTGGCCTACTGCCCTATTTTCTTCTGGTCTTGCTTGCATCGCCAGAAACTCAATTATTCCAATTGTAAATGTTGATGCAGAAACTGTAGTAGCTAATACATGACCCCATGAGTTTGCTTTTTTACCAGCAAGTAAAAGTAATGCTGAACTGAACAGTGGAAGTGCAATAAACCACACTAAATTTGCTGATGTTTGAAGCATTATCTTTTCAACAAACTTGCATCATCAACGGATGCAGATCTACGGGAGCGATAAATGGTTACAATTATTGCCAGCCCCACAACTACTTCACATGCTGCAACAACCATAGTAAAAAATGCAACCACTTGTCCTTCAAGATTGCCATTAATTCGTGCAAAGGTAACAAATGCTAGATTTGCCGCATTTAGCATTAACTCTATACACATGAAAACAACTATGGCATTGCGGCGAACAACCACTCCGATTGCTCCTATTGTAAATAATATGGCTGAGAGGTAAAGATAATTAGCAATTGACATTATTTATCTTCCTCGGTCTGCTCTTTTAACTCAAAATTAGAAGTTTCAATAATGTCTCCCCGTGCCTGAAGAACTGCTGAGATTGAAGATGGCGCAGGATTTCCAGTTGGTAGCAAAGCTGGTACATCTACAGCGTTATGGAGTGCATAAACTCCAGAGCCAGGTAATCCAGCAGCATCCTTTAGCTCTCCTTTTCTAAATCGTGCAATTGATAAATCCCGCTGAACAAATTTGGATTTTGCTTTTTGACTATGGGCTAACACCATTGCACCAACCGCTGCGGTAATAAGAAGAGCTGAAATTACTTCAAAAGCAAAGACATATCGAGTGAATAACTCTACGGCTATCCCTTTAGCATTTCCTTCGGAATTATTGACACTTAGTCCTACGACAGGTCGACCAAATGTTGCACGTGATAGTAGCGTGACAAGCAAGCCACCAAATCCCAAAGCTGCAACTATTGAAATGATTCTTAATCCTTTAATGTTTTCTTCTAAAGAATCTGAAGTATCAACTCCGACAAGCATTAAAATAAATAAAAACAACATCATAACTGCACCGGTATAAACAACTATTTGTACGATTCCCAAGAAGAGTGCTTCTTGAGCTATATAAAATATTGCAAGTGTGACCATAACCCAAGCGAGCAATAATGCAGAATGAACAGCTTTTTTAACTAACAACATGCCAATTGCAGCAACCACCGAGAGTGGAGCCAGAACATAAAATAAATAGGATTCAGGTGATGCGGTTGTACCGACATCTAGAGCAACGTTAATCATTCTTCGCAATCCCTTGTGATGGATGAGAACTGGTAACCTCGCCGCGGTAATAATTACTATCATCTGTGTTTGGGTACATTGGATGTGGTGGTGGCACCATACCGGCACGTAGTGGGCCCAAAAGATCATCCTTTTCAAAAATCAATTTGCCTCGAGTGTTGTCAGCTAACTCGTACTCATTGGTCATAGTCAATGCTCTAGTTGGACAAGCTTCAATACATAATCCGCAGAAAATACAGCGCAAGTAATTAATTTGATAAACCTTGCCATAACGCTCACCAGGAGAGAATCTTTCACCTTCTTTATTATCCGCACCCTCTACGTAAATTGCATCAGCCGGGCATGCCCATGCACAAAGTTCACAACCAATGCATTTTTCTAATCCATCAGGATGCCTATTTAATTGATGGCGACCATGAAACCTTGGTGCAGTTGGCTCTTTAACCTCTGGATACTGGACTGTATTGACCTTCTTAAACATAGTTTTGAAAGTTACCCAAAAACCAAGTAATTGCTTCCCGAAACTAGCAGTATTTTGATTGGTAATTGGCGCCTTAGATTGATCAGCGTGAGCTAAACCAAATTCATCAGAACGTGGGACTAAATCATCAGCCATTTATCTGCTCCGCTCTTGAGTTTGGAATTGACGGTACTGGAAAGCTCGGTTCAGGTGCCTTAATCTCTCTTGATGCTTTAGTTAATTCAGCTTTCTTACGATCCAATAATGTTGTTATGGCAACATAAATCAACGCTATCGAGAATATAAAAGTAGCTATTAATCCCTGTGATGCACCTTGTTGTGACATAACCCTTAAAGTAGAAACAACTAAAATCCATGCCAATGAAAATGGAATTAAAACTTTCCACCCAAACTTCATAAATTGGTCATACCTTAACCGTGGAAGTGTTCCTCTTAGCCAAACAAATATAAAAAAGAATCCTAGTACTTTTATAAAGAACCAGACTAAAGTAAACCAGCCACCTAACCATTGCTCGGTAAAACCTAATCCTGGCAATGCTCGATATCCACCTAAAAATAAAGTAGTGGCTAGTGCAGAGACGGCAATGATATTTACGTACTCTGACAAAAAGAACAGTGCGAACTTAAGTGATGAATACTCGGTATGAAATCCGCCAACTAATTCACCTTCGGCCTCAGCCAA
This sequence comes from Actinomycetota bacterium, assembly GCA_010030895.1. GTDB lineage: Bacteria > Actinomycetota > Actinomycetes > Nanopelagicales > Nanopelagicaceae > Nanopelagicus. The sequence goes on from RHBS01000018.1 coordinate 11,110, forward strand.
ATCAAATGGTGCTCTATTAGTTTCACCTACCATTGAGATTGCATAAATAATAAATGACGGGAAAAGTATCACTGCAAACCACCACTGATCTTGAGCTGCAACAATTTCAGATGTAGACATAGAGCCGGCATAGATAAAAACTGCAACAAGAGATAATCCCATTGCAACTTCATATGAAATTACCTGAGCAGAGGATCTAAGCCCACCAAGTAGCGGGTAAGTAGAGCCAGATGACCAGCCTGCTAACACAATTCCATAAACACCAACCGATGCAATAGCAAGCACATATAGCACCCCAACTGATAGATCAGTCATTTGCATAACAGTTGTATGTCCAAAGAAATTTACTTGTCCAGTAAGTGGAATCACAGCAAAGGCCATAAAACATGCAGTCGTGCTGATAATTGGTGCAATAACAAATACAACTCTATCTGCAGCTTTGGGAATCAAATCCTCTTTTAATGCCAGCTTAACTCCATCGACTAATGCTTGAAGTAATCCAAACTTACCTACCCTATTCGGGCCACTTCTTTGTTGCATTCTTGCGACAATTCTTCGTTCACCCCAAACTGACATAATTGTCAAGAAAACACAAACTGCAAATATTAAAACGCCCTTTAGAACAATTACCCACCCTGGATCTTGACCAATTAGTTCAGCATTACTCATGCTTTAGTTACCTTTACTACTGAGTTACTGACCACTGATAAATTTCTAATTAATTGACTATTTAGTGAATTTCTAGGAAGCCATACAGATGATTCATCGATGTCTCCTATTTGGCACGGCAAGGTTATAGCTCCATAATTATTTGAAACCCTTACGTGCTCTCCACTTCTAACATTTAAAGTTTGAGCTCGAGAATTACTAATAATTATGGTCGATTTTCTAGCGGTTCCAGCCAAGTTTTCTTCACCATCTTGTAGCGAACCTTTATCTAACAAATTTCGCCAAGAAATTAGGACAGCCTCATCACCACTAACTTTTTGAGCAGCAGTAGGATTTCGCATTTTCATATCGCTACTTGGCCCGTCCCAATTTCCCAATGAATCTAGCTCAGCCCTAGCAGATTTAACTGTTGGTAAGTTAATAGGTTTACCAATTTCATCTGCAAGCATGGAAAGAATTCTCACATCACTTCGATTTAGAGTTTGATCGATAGCAGCTTCAAATTTGCGAACTTTACCTTGCCAATCCATAAATGAACCGGATTTTTCTACAACAGCTGCTACCGGTAAAACAACTGATGCAATTTCTGTAATATCACTTTGGCGAATTTCTAATGAAACAATAAATTTCTTAGATAATTTAATCTTTGCCTCAGCCGAGATATCCATTGGATCTACACCACCAATTAATAGTGCCTGTAAATCCGAATTCACCATTTCATCAGTGCTCATTCCGGGTTCATTTGAAATTGAATCAATCGACCATGCTGTAGCCATATCTATCCGGGCTGCAGGATCTGAAACTGATCTATTACCTGGCAATAAGTTTGGTAATGCTCCAGCGGCTATCGCTCCACGCTCTCCAGCTCTTCTTGGTACCCAACCTAACTTGGCTCCGGAATCAGCTGCTAATTTTACTACTGCAGATAAAGCACCCTCGGTTTCAGAAATTCTCTCACCTAATAAAATAACAGATTTACCAGTTAGTCCAGAAATATTTGTAATAGCTTGAGTTTCATCTCCAGCAGTTGTTCTTATTAATTTAGCTTTGAGCTTCTCGCTTCCACGGCTTGCTAGTGGAGCAATAGTTGTGACTTTTATTGATCGCTTATGTACTTGCTTGTAAATTCTAAGAAATACTATTGGCGACTCATCCTCAGGTTCAAAATTCACTAAGAGAATATGATCAGCATTGTCTATATCTTTATAAGTAGCAGTTAACTTGGTTGTCTCAAGAAACTCTGACTCTTCTTGACTATGTCTGCGAGCGCGAAAATCAATATTATTTGTACCTAGTGCAACTCTGGCAAATTTACTGTAACCATACGCATCTTCGATTGTGGCTCTACCGCCGACCAGTACACCACTTCTAGAATTTTTTAGTCCTTCAGCGGCTGCTGCTAATGCCTCTGGCCAAGATACCTCTTGTAATTGTCCATTTGAATCTCTAACCATTGGTGATTTAACTCTATTTTTTGCAACCTCGTACTTGAACGCCCAACGACCTTTATCGCAATTCCATTCCTCATTTACATCTGCATCTTCTCCAGCAAGTCTTCTTAAAGTTTTACCCCGGCGAACATCTGTGCGCATAGCGCAACCTGAAGCACAGTGCTCGCATGCCGAATCTGTTGAGACTAAATCAAATGGCCGAGCTCTAAATCTATATGAGGTTCCAGTTAACGCACCTACTGGGCAGATTTGAACAGTATTTCCTGAGTAATAAGAATCAAATGGTTCTTCTTCATAGATACCAACCTGTTGCAGTGCACCACGTTCATTCAATGTAATAAAAGGATCACCTGCGATTTGTTCAGAAAATCGAGTACATCTTGCACAGAGCACGCACCGTTCTCTATCTAATAAAACTTGTGATGAGATTGGAACTGGTTTTTCAAATGTACGCTTAATTCCTTCAAATCTTGATTCTGGTCGGCCATTAGACATCGCTTGATTTTGAAGCGGGCACTCTCCACCTTTATCGCAAACTGGGCAATCTAGTGGATGATTAATTAAGAGCAACTCCATAACTCCCTTTTGTGCTTTATCAGCAACTGGCGAAGTTAATTGCGTCTTAACGACCATGCCATTTTCAACTGGAATTGTGCAGGATGCTTGCGGTTTTGGAAATGCTCTACCATTTATTTCAATATCCACTAAACATTGGCGACATGCACCGGCAGGCGCTAATAATGGATGGTCACAAAACCTCGGAATTTGAATTCCTAATTTTTCTGCTGCTCTAATGACCAATGTTCCCTTTGGAACTGTAATTTCAAATCCATCAATAACACAGGTAATCATTTCAATTTGAACTTGAGACTCTGTTCCTAATTCTTGGATACTCATTTAACACCTGCAGTTTCAAACAAAGTCGAAGCCATTGGATCAAACGGACATTTACCAGCAACTAAGTGATCTAAATACTCTTGGCGGAAGTATTTTAGTGAGGAAATAATCGGACTAGCTGCACCATCTGCTAACGCGCAAAATGATCGTCCCATAATGTTGTCGCAAAGATCTAATAACTTATCCAAATCTGATTCGCTGCCACGTCCTGCCTCTAAATCTTTAAGAACTTGAACTAGCCACCAAGTTCCTTCACGACATGGCGTGCACTTGCCACAAGATTCATGTTTATAAAACTCAGTCCATCTTAAAACTGCCCTGACTACACAAGTAGTTTCATCAAATATTTGTAGAGCTTTAGTGCCAAGCATTGATCCGGCAGCTGAGACGCCTTCATAATCAAGAGGTACATCTAGATGAGCATCAGTAAAAATTGGAGTAGATGAACCACCTGGTGTCCAAAACTTTAATTTATGTCCGCTTCTTACCCCGCCAGAAATTTCTAGAAGTTGTCGCAATGTAATTCCTAATGGTGCTTCAAATTGTCCTGGATTATTTACATGCCCAGACAATGAGTACAGAGTGAATCCCTTACTTTTTTCAGTTCCCATACCTGTAAACCAGGCCACACCATTGCTAATAATTGATGGCACAGATGCAACTGATTCAACATTGTTAACTACGGTTGGTTTTGCATATAGCCCGGCGATTGCTGGAAATGGTGGGCGAAGTCGAGGTTGCCCACGAAAGCCCTCAAGGGAATCCAGTAATGCTGTCTCTTCGCCACATATATATGCACCGGCTCCAACATGAAGTACTAGTTCTAAATCAAATCCTTTACCCAGAATATTTTTCCCAAGAAATCCTGCTTTATATGCATCTTCAATTGCTTGTTGCACTCTTCTGACTACATGAGTGACTTCACCTCTAATATAAATAAAGGCGTAATTGGCCCTAATTGCATAGGAGCCAATAATTACTCCTTCGATTAATACATGTGGGTTTGCCATCATCAGTGGCGTATCTTTACAAGTTCCCGGTTCAGACTCATCTGCATTTACGACAAAGTAATGCTCTTTATTATCTCCTTGTGGAATAAATCCCCACTTACTTCCAGTAGGAAAGCCAGCCCCACCTCGGCCACGTAATCCAGAATCTTTTACTAATTGAATTACCTCATCTGGCTGCATAGCGAGCGCTTTAGCAATTGCGGTATAGCCACCATTGCGCTTGTAACCTTCGATTGTAAATGAATCAGCTTGATCCCAACTTGCAGAAAGTACTGGAGTTAACTTACTCATGCTCCACCTTTTGCCTTCTTAAGTCCTAAGAGTGAGGGCTGACCTGCCTGCACACCTTCATTTGCTAATCCATCAGAGATTCCAGCTAGCACTGCAGAGTTTTGTTTCCAAGTTCTTAAAGATTTTGGACCGCGAGTAGGGGCTGGAGGATTTCCTGCTCGAGCGCTATCTACTAAATCTTTTACAGATTGAACAGTTTGATTGTCATAAAACTCCCAGTTGACCATAACTACAGGTGCATAATCGCATGCCGCATTACACTCAATATGTTCCACTGAAACTTTTCCATCACTGGTTACACCATCATTTTCTAGATTTAGGTGTTCCTTAATTGATTCAAAAATTGCATCTCCACCCATGACGGCGCACAAAGTATTAGTGCAGATACCAACATGATATTCGCCCACCGGCTTTGATTTATATTGAGTATAAAATGTAGAAACTGCAGTTACTTCAGCAGTAGCTAACTCTAACTTTTGTCCTATTAATTCAATTCCTTCATTTGTAACATAGCCATCAATAGATTGGACATAATGTAAAAGTGGCATGATGGCAGATCGCTTGCGTGGATAACGGGCAATAATTGAGTCCATGATTGAAATTTGTTCTGGTGAATATGCCATCAGCGATCAACTCCTCCCATAACAGGATCGATTGAAGCAACTGCTGCGATCACATCCGCCACCTGCCCACCTTCACACATTGCAGCGGTGGATTGTAAATTGTTAAAAGATGGATCCCTAAAATGAACCCGATACGGTCTAGTTCCACCATCTGAAACTAAATTGACTCCAAGCTCACCACGCGGGGATTCAATTGCCGTGTAAACCTGACCTGCTGGAACTCTAAATCCCTCGGTCACTAATTTAAAGTGATGTATTAACGCCTCCATTGACTCACCCATAATTTCACGGATGTGATTAAGTGAGTTACCCATTCCATCCGCTCCTACTGAAAGTTGAGATGGCCAGGCAATCTTTTTATCTGCAACCATTACTGGCTGTCCCTCTAACTTTTCTAATTTTGCTACACATTGCTCAATAATTCTTAAGGATTGTTCTAACTCTTGCATTCTGATTAGGAAGCGACCGTATACATCACAAGTATCTGTGGTTGGAATATCAAATTGATAATCTTCATAACCACAATAAGGCTGTGCTTTTCTTAAATCCCAAGCAAGCCCAGTAGATCTAAGTACTGGTCCGGTAATTCCTAATGTTGTACAGCCGGCTAAATCCAGATAACCAATTCCTTGAGTCCGCTTGATCCAAATTGAATTGCCAACCAAAAGTTTTTCGTTATCCTTAAAATTATGTCGCAAATCCTTAACAGTCTGTTTAATTTTACTTAATGCCCCTGCTGGCAGATCTTGTGCAACTCCGCCTGGTCTGACATAAGCCATATTCATCCGTAATCCAGAGACTAATTCAAAGATATCTAAAACTTTTTCCCGCTCTCTAAAGGCAAAAATCATTGGTGATAGGGCACCTAGCTCTAACGCCCCGGTACCGAGTGCAACCATATGAGAAGAGATCCGATTGAACTCCATCATCATTACCCGGATTACTGTCGCTCGCTCGGTAACATCATTTGTAATACCAAGTAATTTCTCAACACCTAAGCAGTATGCCGTCTCATTAAATATTGGTGATAAGTAATCCATTCTGGTTACAAAAGTTACGCCTTGAGTCCAATTTCTATACTCGGTATTTTTTTCAATTCCAGTGTGTAGATAACCGATACCACATCTGGTTTCAGTAATTGTTTCGCCCTCTAATTCCAAAATTAATCTAAGAACTCCATGAGTTGAAGGGTGTTGCGGGCCCATGTTTACAACTACCCGCTCCTCTTTAGTTGCTCCAATTTCAGTTACTAAAGCATCCCAATCTCCGCCAGTTACTGAATAAACTCTGCCTTCAGTAGTTTCTTGGGAAGATGCATATGGATCGGTGAAGGTGGTCATCGATAACTCCTGCGCTCTGATGGAGCTGGCACAGTTGCGCCTTTGTATTCAATATCAATTCCACCGAGTGGATAATCTTTTCGCTGTGGATGTCCTGGCCAATCATCTGGCATCATAATTCGAGTTAAGCCAGGATGGTTATCGAAAATTATTCCAAACATGTCGTATGTTTCGCGCTCATGCCAATTTGTTCCAGCCCAAACCTCTACCAGTGATGGGATATGTGGATCTTGGTCAGAAACACTTACTTCTAATCTAATTCTTTGATTTCTAGTTATTGAAAGCAGTGAATAAATTGCATGTAGTTCTCTACCTGATTCATTTGGATAGTGAACGCCATTAACACCAACACACATCTCAAACCTAAGCTCATCTCTTAAAATTTTAGCAACTTCAAATAGGCGATCGCGCTTAACAAATAAAGTTAATTCACCACGATCAACAATAACTTTTTCTATTGCATCGCTAAATAATGGGTATGCTCGCTCTAAATCATCGGCAACCTGATCGAAATAGGCACCGAATGGGCGTTGAGTTGAACCTGTAATTACCGTCGAATTTACTAGCCCACCAAAGCCAGAGGTATCACCTGATCCAGAGACACCAAACATTCCTTTTTCACTCATGCTAATAATCCATTTAATTGATGGGTTGGTTTTGCTGCTAAAGCTGCGGCTTCAACCTCTTTAATAATCTTTTCCCGATTTGCGCCAAGTTTTTCATTTCCAATTTGCTCATGTAATTTTAAGATTGCATCCATAAGCATCTCTGGGCGAGGTGGGCAGCCTGGTAAGTAGATATCCACTGGTATAACGTGATCTACACCTTGGACGATGGCATAGTTATTAAACATTCCACCTGAAGAGGCACAAGCACCCATCGCAATTGACCACTTAGGTGCTGCCATTTGATCATAAATTTGTCGAAGTACTGGCGCCATCTTGTTACTAACACGACCTGCAACAATCATCAAATCTGCTTGCCTTGGCGAGGCACGAAAAACTTCCATTCCAAATCTTGCTAAATCGTAACGGCCAGCACCAGCTGCCATCATTTCGATTGCACAACATGCCAAACCAAAGGTTGCAGGCCAAAGGGAATTTTTTCGCATATACCCAGCCAACTTCTCAACAGTTGTAAGTAAAAATCCGCTAGGTAACTTCTCTTCTAAACCCATGCTTAATCCCATTCCAATCCACCACGGCGCCACACATATGCGTAAGCGACAAAAACTGTTCCAATAAACAATGCCATTTCAACTAATCCGAAAACTCCAAGTTCATCAAATGTAACTGCCCATGGATACAGGAAGACTATTTCAATATCAAAAACAATAAAGAGCATTGCAGTTAAAAAATATTTGACTGGGAATCTTCCGCCCCCTGCTGCTTGAGGTGATGGCTCTATTCCACACTCATAAGCATCAGACTTAGCTCTGTTATATCTTTTTGGACCGGTCAGAGCTGCCGCTGCAACAGAAAAAATTGCAAATCCAAACCCAATTGCTCCAATGGCAAGGATTGGTACATATGGATTAAATGAGGGATTCATACGGTCAAATCCTATTCTTTACTCAAGGCAACTTTTGCCATCTACGCCTTATACCCAATGTGAACTGCGACAATTCCAAAGGTTAGGTCCTGCCAAGCGATGGTTTTCCACCCAGCATCCCGCATTTTGGACGCTAATCCTTCTTGATTTGGCCAAGCCCTAATTGACTCAGCTAAATACACATAAGCTTCGGGATTTTTACTTATTTTTCTCGAAATAACCGGCAGAGCTTTCATCAAATAGTTCAAGTAAATTTTTCTAAATAAGAAATTAGTTGGGTGCGAAAACTCTGCGATGACAATCTTCCCACCAGATTTAGTTACACGTAAGGCATCCTTTAAGGCCAAGAGAACATCAGAAGTATTTCTTAAACCAAATGAAATTGTAGTTACATCAAAAGAGTTTTCTTCAAAAGGAAGATTTAAGGCATCTCCCTGTACGAACTTAATATCCTTATTTCTTTTCTTTCCAATTTCTATCATTCCCTTGGAAAAATCAAGTGCTATAACATCGGCGCCTAAATCAACTAGAGGCCTTGTAGATGCACCCGTACCTGCAGCTATATCCAATATTTTCATACCAGAGTTTGGACTTATGATCGATGTAACAACTCT
>RHBS01000019.1 GCA_010030895.1 Actinomycetota bacterium
TTTGCCGATGGGGAATATATTTCCAGTCTGCCTATTGAAGTAACTGTTCTCGGTAAAGCTCTTCATACCTGGATTTCTAAATGAGTCTGTCACCATCCGAAAGTTACGCCCGAGTAAAACTGCTTGCTAAATTTCCTAGGACCAAGAAGTTTTCTGAGGAGTTTCCATTTGAGTTAGATGAGTTTCAATTAGATGCATGTCACGCGTTGGAGAGTGGAAAGGGTGTTTTAGTCGCAGCTCCCACCGGTGCTGGTAAAACTATAGTTGGAGAGTTCGCAGTTTATTTGGTCATGGATGCTGGGGGAAAGTGCTTTTACACAACCCCGATCAAAGCGCTTTCAAATCAGAAATTCTCCGAGTTAACAGAGAAGTATGGAGAGGCAAAAGTAGGTTTACTTACCGGTGATACTTCAATTAACCCTGAGGCCCAGATTGTAGTTATGACAACAGAGGTACTACGGAACATGATTTACTCTAACTCCACAACTATTAGAGATTTAAAGTATGTGGTAATGGATGAGGTTCATTATTTAGCCGACAAATTTCGTGGTGCGGTATGGGAAGAGATCCTTATCCATCTTTCAGATGCCGTTCAAGTAATTTCGCTTTCTGCGACAGTATCAAACGCAGAGGAGTTTGGAGAGTGGCTTCAAACTGTTCGTGGCGATACCGAAGTTATAGTGAGTGAAGTACGGCCAGTCCCACTTTATCAACATGTTCTATTTGGAAGTCGGTTGTTAGATTTATTCGGAGAAGATCACAAATTAAATCCAGAGCTAACTCGCTTAGAGCGAGAATCTTATCGGCAAATTCGCGGCAGTTGGCGCGAGAAACCAAAAGGCCCAAGAACTCTTACTCGCTCCGAAATTGTTGAAAAATTAGAGAGAGAAAATCTACTTCCCGCAATAACTTTCATTTTTTCTCGGAATAACTGCGATGCTGCAGTACGTCAGTGTTTAGCTGCAGGAATTCGATTAACTACTACTCAGGAAAGATCGGATATTAGAGCCGTGATCGCAAAGAATGTGAAAAATTTAGCTGAAGAGGATCTGGTAGTCCTAGGTTATTACGAATGGGCGGATGCTCTAGAGCGGGGAATTGCAGCACATCACGCTGGACTACTTCCGGCATTCAAAGTCACTGTCGAAGATTTGTTTCAACGGGGATTAGTTAAAGCCGTTTTTGCAACTGAAACTTTAGCTCTAGGCATCAACATGCCGGCACGAACTGTAGTTTTGGAAAAACTGAGTAAATGGAATGGTGAGGGACACGTTGCAATCTCGCCTGGAGAATACACACAACTTACTGGTAGAGCGGGAAGGCGAGGAATTGATATTGAGGGAAATGCAGTAATTCTTTGGAGTAACGAATTAGATTCAATTTCTGTTGGTGGTTTGGCCTCTACTCGAACTTATCCATTAAAGAGTTCTTTTAAGCCAACTTACAATATGAGTATAAATTTAATTTCTCAATTTGGTTCAGAAAAAGCTAGAACATCATTGGAGTCATCCCTTGCTCAGTTTCAAGCTGACAAAGCTGTAGTTGGGCTGGCAAAGCAAATTAGGAAAAATGAGATCGCCAGAGATTCGCTATTTGCCGAAGCAGAGTGTGATCAAGGGGATTTTATCGAGTATTCACGAATTCGAGGCCAGATTAAAAGATTAGAGACTGAGAATAGAAAAAATAGACGCAAAAAGGTTGAGTTAGAGGAAGAAATTCAAGATCTGCGCAGGAGCTTAAAAAAACACTCCTGCCATAGCTGTCCAGTTCGGGAACAGCATTCGAGGATTGCAGAACGAGGATTGAGATTACAGCGTGAAATTGACGGTTTAGAAGAACGAATTAATAGTAGAACAAATGTCATAGCGAAAAGATTTGATCGAATAAAAATCGTACTAGATAAGTTTGGATATATTGAACATGATCAGATCACTAAACCGGGAAAGATGCTGGCAAAAATATATGGGGAGACAGATCTGCTAATTGCAGAATCGATTAGAGCTGATCTATTTTCTAATTTGAGCCCAACAGATCTTGTTGCAGTTATCTCATCATGTATATACGAATCACGAAATGATGAGGCTGCGAAAATACCTAGAGGAGAGATTCAAGTAGCTCTTTCAGGCATCTCCAAGATTTATGCAAGAATTCATACTGCTGAATCTGATCTAAATCTTGAGCCGATGCGGGCTCCAGACTTTGGATTTTGCTGGGCAGCTCATAAATGGGCAAGTGGTAGTTCACTTACATCAGTTCTCAAGGGCAGTGATTTGACTGTTGGTGATTTTGTAAGATCTATGAAACAGATTATTGATCTTTTGCGGCAATTACGAATAGCCGCACCTCAATTACAGTTAAATATTGAACAAGCGCTGAAGAAAATTGATCGCGGTGTAATTACCTATGCCGGGGCAACCATATGACGCTTCTGCTATTAGACAGTGCCTCTTTATGGTACCGGGCGTATTTTGGAATGCCGGAGAGCCTAATCTCGCCAACAGGTATTCAAGTAAATGCCATCCGCGGATATTTAGATATGACCTCAAGATTATTGATTAAATACAAACCTAATCGAGTGGTTGCTTGTTTAGAGGGTGATTGGCGACCTAGTTGGAGAGTTGAATTATTTCCAGATTATAAACTCAATAGAGTTGATGAAAGTGGCGAGGAGGATGAACCAGATACTTTAGCCCCGCAAATTCCAATACTACTTGATGTTCTAGATGCCTTAGGAGTTCCGCTATTGGGAGTAGATGATTACGAGGCGGATGATTTAATGGCAACTCTCAGTGTTAAACAACCAGGACCAATCCGAATTGCAACTGGCGATCGTGATCTATTCCAACTAGTCGACGATAAGCGGGATGTAAAAGTTGTGTATTTGGCAAAAGGGGTATCTAATCACGACTTAGTAGACCTTAAATGGATCGAAAAAAAATATGAAATACCTGGGGATCGATACGCTTTATTTGCAATGATCAGAGGCGATTCTTCTGATGGATTACCGGGGATTAGAGGAATAGGCGAGAAGGGTGCGGCAAATATAGCAAGGGTATTTTCTAATTTGCCAGAAGTTATACAAGCGGCGAAAAATGAAGATGAACGACTGAGCGCAAATATCCGAAGTAAAATACTATCGAATCTCGATTATGCGCAAATTGCCCCGAAACTTGTTGGTTGTGCATTAAATGTTCCGATACCAAATATGCATATTGAGTTGCCTAAAAAACCAAAATCAATGAAAAAAATTAGAGATTTGCAAGAAGAGTTTGGACTTGGAGCTAGCATTGAACGAATTATTAATGCTCTTGGTTGGCAATTGTGAGAATAATTCTTTATTTTATTGCTGGGTTAGTATCTTCAACAGCCTTCGCTCCATTTGAGTTTTGGAGCTCAGCTTTTATAGGACTAGGCCTGTGGTTTTATCTCCTGGATAAATCTAGGCCGACAGCTAGATTTATCGGTTCATATGTGTATGGACTTGGCTTACTCCTGCCAGCACAGCATTGGACTGGTATTTATGTTGGAAATCTTCCGTGGATAGTTCTTTGTTTAGTCCAATCCATTTTCTTTATTGTTCCGGCATTTTTCTTTGCCAATGGTATTCGGCTTAAACCCTATTTTTTTGCCAGTAGTTATGTTCTGGTCGAACTGTTATTGAGAACCATACCCTTTACTGGATTTGGATGGTCGCGTATGAGTTATACGCAAACTCAATCACCTTTTTCAATTCTCTATCCTTTAGGGGGAGTGGTTTTAGTTGCCTGGGTGCTTGCATTCTCGGTAGCGATAAGAAGACTGTCAGCTCTAATTCTGGTTGTTACTCTTATTTCCTTGGCTGCCATAGTTCCAAGTCAAATTACTAACTCGGGGAAGATTAAGGTTGCGCTAATTCAAGGTGGTGTCAATAAATTAGGTTTAGATTTCAATTCAAAACCCCGAGAGGTTTTCTTTCGTCATCTAGATCAAACTAATAGATTAACGGAGTCGGTTGATCTGATTATTTGGCCTGAGAATGCAGTTGATATTGATGTAAATCAGAACCCAGATATAAAGAAGCTGATTACTGATATTTCAGTTGCCAAGGGCACTCCTATATTAGTTGGGGGAGTGACAAATTCTCCTAAAGGTCTGAAAAATCAGTCTATGTTTTTTACTCCCATTTTAAGCCAAACATATACTAAAAGATACCTCACCCCATTTGGTGAGTATCTTCCAATTCGATCAGTAGCAATGCGTGTATCTGCCTACGCAAAACAAATTGATGACTTTACCGCTGGTGAGCAGAGTCAGACTTTTATGTTTGGTTCAGGTGAATTTCAAACTTTGATTTGTTATGAATTAATTAATGATAGATTTAGAGATGAAATCTCTTCAAATTTCCTAGTAATTCAAACCAATAATGCAACTTTTGGAGACACTGCTCAGCTAGATCAAGAGCTTAATATTGCTAAAGTGCGAGCGCTTGAAACTGGGCGAAATATTGCATATGTATCAACAACTGGTGTTACATCTTTGTTGTCAAACGGGGGAAAAGTACTAAAAACAGTTGAGAAGTTTAAGAAGACGGAGCTAATTGGAGAAATTGATCTCGTAGAAGGCAAGACTTTGGCTCAAAGATATGGCTTTTTACTTGAACCATTTTTTTTGTTAACTCTTCTACTCATGAAGTTTAGACGAATCAGATCATGATTAAAAAAGTACTAGTGATCATTCCAACCTACAATGAATCTGATTCAATTGTGTTATTGCTTAACAGAATCAATAAAGTTATTCAGGAATTGAAGAATTCATATGATATTGAAGTGGTGATGGTTGATGGAAATTCTTCAGATGAAACTAGAGAATTAGCATATTCATTAAGGCTTAAAAATCTGAAAATTATCCATCAGATCCAGAAAAATGGTATTGGGCCAGCATATAAGGAGGGATTTGAGTTTGGATTGAAGGGTGATTACTCACTATTTGTTCAAATGGATGCTGACTTGAGCCACCAACCAGAGGAGCTAGCGAAATTACTGGCAAATTCATCAACCAAAAAACTGGTTATTGGCACACGGTGGATGGAAGGTGGGTCAGTTATAAATTGGCCACGTCATAGAAGATTTGTATCTAAACTTGGCACTAGATATGCCTCAATTTTGTTAGGACTAGCAAATAGGGATTTGACCTCAGGTTTTCGAGTTTTACCAAAGGAGTTGTTAGAAAAACTGGATTTATCAACAATTCAAAGTATCGGATACGGTTTTCAAATTGAGTTAGCTCTTAATGCAGTCAGAGCAGGTTTTGAAATAGAAGAGGTTCCAATTACATTCATTGAACGAGAGAATGGCGAGTCCAAAATGAGCCTGAGTATCGTCTTTGAAGCCTGGAAAGTAGTTACGGCAAAGGGATTTAAGCGGGTAATTGTTCGCCGATAATCTACATTATGTAAAGTAATAAAGGGCTAGTTCGAAGCTAACTCCTCGATCGGCAAACAGCTGCAGACCAGATTTCGATCCCCATAAACCCCATCAATTCGTCCCACAGTTGGTAGATATTTTCCAGCTCTGCCAATTCCAAACTCCTCACCCGTTGGAAAAGCAGCTGTGCTTCGATCGTACTTTCGATCCCAATTCTTTGAAACCAAATCACCGATAGTGTGTGGTGCAAATCTAAGTGGTGAATCCTCGACAGTAATTTTTCCCTGTTCGATATCGAAGATCTCATTCCTAATGCTTTCCATTGCGGCAAGGAATCTATCCAACTCTCTAACATCTTCTGATTCGGTTGGCTCAATCATCATAGTTCCAGCGACTGGAAAACTAACTGTTGGCGCATGAAAACCATGATCCATCAATCTCTTGGCTATGTCATCAACAGTCACACCAGTTTTCTTTGTAATCTCCCGAATGTCGATAATACATTCATGCGCGATATGACCATTTTGCCCTCGATACAAAACTGGAAACAAGGGATCTAATTTCTTCGCGAGGTAATTTGCAGACAGTATTGCAACCTCAGTTGCCTTAGTTAATCCCTCACCCCCCATCATTCGAATATACATCCATGAAATTGGCAAGATTGATGCTGATCCAAAGGGTGCGCTAGACACTGGACCAGGACCGGTATCTGGCCCAGCTAATTTATTAGCAGGATGATTTGGTAGAAATGGAGCAAGGTGAGATCTACAGATTACTGGGCCAACGCCTGGTCCCCCGCCACCATGTGGAATACAAAAAGTTTTATGCAGATTTAAGTGAGAGACATCTGCACCAAATTTTCCAGGTTTGGCCACTCCAACCAAAGCATTTAAATTTGCACCATCTACATAAACTTGGCCACCTGCATCATGAATCATTTCGCAAATCTCTGATATAGCCTCTTCAAATACCCCGTGTGTTGATGGATAAGTCACCATTAGAGCAGCTAAGTTTGATTTGTATTGTTCAATCTTTAACTTTAAGTCACTAAGGCTTACATTTCCATCCGAATCACACTCGACAACAATTACCTTCATACCTGCCATTACTGCGCTAGCCGCATTGGTTCCGTGAGCACTGGCAGGAATCAAGCAAATATCTCGGTGAGATTCATTTTTGCTATCCAAATAATTTCTGATTGCGAGTAACCCAGCAAACTCCCCCTGTGATCCAGCATTAGGTTGTAAAGAAACTGCATCATAACCAGTTACTGAAATTAGCCATTTACTTAATGACTCAATTAATTCAAGATAACCTTTTGTTTGATCAATCGGTGCAAATGGGTGAATAGAGTTAAATTCACTCCAGGTAATCGGAATCATCTCAGAGGTAGCATTTAGTTTCATTGTGCAGGAGCCCAACGGAATCATGGTCCGATCCAAAGCTAGATCCCGATCTGAGAGCGATCTTATGTACCTAAGCATCGAAGTTTCGGAGTGGTAAGTATTAAATACTGGATGAGTCAAAAATGAACTTGTCCGGGCTAAGGTTGAAGTGGATGAAGGTATTTGAACTTCATTTAATTTAAACACGCTACTTATCTTTTGGAAATCCAACTCAGAGATAGTTTCATCAAATGAGATAGAAACCTCATTATCAGATATATATCTCAAATTAAAACCTGCACTTAGAGCTTCAGCTATCATTTTTGGAGCGTCAATACTCTTTATATTTACAGTATCAAATATTTCTTGATCACCAACATTTAATCCGGCGGATTTAGCGGAAGCTCTAAAACGTAAAGCCATACTCTGAATCCGCCTTGCTATTTCTGTTAATCCCTCTGGTCCATGCCACATTGCATAAAAGGCAGAGATGACGGCAAGTAGAACTTGAGCGGTACATATATTTGAAGTTGCTTTGTCTCTTCGAATATGTTGCTCTCGTGTCTGAAGAGCAAGCCTAAAAGCTGGATTGCCATGCGAATCAACTGATTGACCAACTAATCTTCCAGGTAAGGATCGCTCTAACCCGCTCTTAACTGCCATGAAACCGGCATGAGGTCCGCCAAATCCTACGGGAACACCAAATCGTTGGGCACTACCAACAGCAATATCTGCACCTAATTCACCTGGAGATTTAAAAAGCGTTAACGCTAAAAGATCACACGCAATAATTGCTAACCCACCTTTTTCCTTAATCAACTCAATTGTCCTGGTGGGATCCTTTACTCGCCCAGTACTTTCGGGGTATGCGATGAGCGCTGCAAATACTTCGGAAGAGAAGTCCGTTACTTCAAAATCACTCTCAACGACAGAAATTTTCAACGGCTTTGCTCGGGTATGTACCACTGCTTTGACATGAGGATGTAAATTTTTATCAATTAAGAAAACTGCATCATCACTACCCTGCCAAACTCTTCTCGCTAATGTCATTGCTTCAGCAGCTGAAGTTGCCTCATCTAACATAGAGGCATTAGCGATAGCTAAGCCAGTTAAATCTGTCACCGCTGTTTGGAATGAAAAAATTGCCTCTAATCTACCTTGGCTAATTTCTGGTTGATATGGAGTGTAAGCGGTATACCAACCTGGATTTTCTAGAACATTTCGTAAAACTACAGGTGGAGTGATGGTTCCATAGTAGCCACATCCGATTAGTGATTTGATTAAAGTATTTTTCTTTGCAAGCTTTGAAATTTCTAAAATTGCATCACTTTCAGAGATGCCTTTAGGAAGAGATTTTTCGATCTCACCCTTTATATGTATATTGCTAGGTACGACTGATTTGATAAAAGAATCTAAATCTTCATAACCCAACTCCATGAGCATGGTTTTAATTTGATACTCATTTGGGCCGATATGACGGCTGGAAAAACTATTTCTTGGTGCCACCACTCCCCGATTCTTATCTCAGGGAAGAATTCTAATTGGTTTAAGCGCCCTTTAGTTTTCTGCGCTGGGCTAACTCATCGTTAGATTCACCACTTACCACTAAAGAGCCATCATTTAAATTCTCGCCCTGTAAGGTTGAAAGTGAACCTTCTACCTCATTCCACACCTTACCAATGGCAATTCCAAAAACTCCCTGGCCGCCTTGCAGTAGATCAACTATTTCATCTGCACTAGTGCACTCGTAAATGGATGCACCATCACTCATTAAGGTAATGCTTTCTAAATCAGAGACACCTCGAGAGCGAAGGTGCTCAACAGCTGTTCTAATATTTTGTAGAGATACCCCGGTATCTAGAAGTCGTTTAACAATTTTTAAAACTAAAATATCTCTAAATCCGTAAAGGCGAGATGATCCAGAACCTGCTGCTCCCCGAACTCCTGGCTCAACTAAACCAGTGCGAGCCCAGTAATCCAACTGTCGATAGGAGATTCCAGCGGCAACGCAAGCAGTAGCTCCGCGATATCCAATTTCGGTATTTTCACTCATGGGGACTCAATTCTACGGGGAATGGTTAATTGTAGAAGAAACTGGGCCTCCCTCAAGGTAGCGACACGAAAAAACTAAAGAGCAAGTCGAGGGTTGGACTTAACCAAGGAAATCTTCTGGGTTTATCTGATCTAGGAACTCCTTAAACCGTTCAACCTCATCCTCGGCTTGATCTGGAATCTCAATCCCAGCCACTTCCAGCAGCTCTTCGCTTGCAAGGATGGGAACACCAATTCGCAAAGCCAACGCAATCGCATCACTCGGGCGGGCCGATACTGCAGGGCCATCCTGGAAATTAAGCTGAGCGTAGAAAATTCCATCCTTAAGTTCAGTGAGGTATACGGTATTTAACTTTGCACCTAGTTGACCCAATACCTCCTTAAACAGATCATGAGTTAATGGTCGTGGCGGAATCACCTCTTGTTGGGCAAATGCAATTGCCGTGGCTTCAACAGCTCCCAGCCAGATTGGAAGATACCGAACTCCATCTAATTCCTTGAGTAAAACTATTGGCTGATTGGAGGGCATTTCAACTCGAACGCCCATCACTTCAACTGGATGATATTTACTCATTAATCCGAATTTAAATGTTACTTAGCCCGGTGCAATCCGGCACGAACTAAAGATGCGTGCAAACGGATTGATAACGCTGCTAATTCTCGTTCTACCTCTTCAGCTCTTGCAATTGCTTCGGGTCCTTTTTGTCGAAGCAATGGAGTTGTAACCTGTTCGACTAAACCAATTTCACGATCAGCGGCTGTTTTGAATGCACGTAGATGTCTCGCACCAATGCCAAAAGCTGCGATCTCAGCGACAGCTTTTGCTACCGACAATGCATCGCTGTCATAGTGACGACCTCTTATGGAAATTAAACCATACGACTCAATCTCAGTAAGTTGATCATCGGTTAAATTTGAAGCGGCAATCAACTCTGATCTCGTCAGGCGAAGATCATTACTACTTGCAAATTGATCTGCAGTTAATACACCATCTTGTGTAAGCAATCTAGGGGTGGCAACAGCGCCAACAGCTTTCGCTGGAACAAGTCCACGGTCCATTGCATCAAGGTTGTCCTTGATAACTTTTAGCGGCAGATATTGATCGCGTTGAGCTAGTAAAACAAATCTTAATCTCTCTAAATCATTATTTGTAAATTTCCGATAACCGCTGGGAGTTCGCTGTGGTTCAATCAAGCCCTCCGATTCTAGAAATCGAATTTTAGATATTGTGATATCCGAAAACTCACTCTTCAAGCGTGATAAAACCTCACCAATACTTAAGTACGCTCTTGCCGGCACTGCCATTATTTACCCCCAATAAATAGGGTTAGATGATATTTACCGATTTGGATCTCATCGCCATTTAAAATCTTTGAATCTCTAACTGAGATCGCATTCAAATAAGTTCCATTTAAACTTCCCAAGTCTTTAACAGAATATCCCTCTTCTGTTCGAGAAATAAGCGCATGAGAGCGTGAAACGGTTATATCATCTAAGCAAATTTCATTATTTAAATCTCTACCAATTTTTGTCTCCGATGAATCAAGTAAGTACCTACCACCAATTCCAGCCCCTTTTAATACCAACAATATTCCTACGCCCTCTTTGAGAGCGGTGACGATACTTTGTTGCTCAGAGGATAAAGATTTATACAACTCATCGCTTGCGATGCTTCCAGGAATAGACCTTAATTGGCGCAGATTCAATGTCGAGGTTAAATCACTAGGAGGAGTTACCTTATCTGCCACTTTCGTCCCCTCCATGAGTTAAGTTCAACTATAGGCTGACACTATTGCTTAGACCGAGTTGGGTCAAGCGGTTAAACTTTGATACTGCTGAGGTGAAAGTAATTCCTCAGTCAACTCAGTACCGCTTATCTGAATTTCAGCAATCCATCCGGCTCCGTAAGGATCAGAGTTTATAACCTCCGGATTTGAATCTAATTTTTGATTGATTGCGACAACAGTACCAGAGATTGGGGCATAAATTTCTGAGACAGATTTTGTTGACTCCACCTCGCCACACACCGAATTAGCAATTACAGATGAAGCAGATTTAGGAAGTTGAATATAGACAATGTCACCAAGTGCAGATTGTGCATAATCGGTAATTCCAATTCGAAATCTATTTGGTGCAAGCTCCTCTACCCATTCATGATCTTTGGTGTAACGAAGATTATCTGGAACCTTTGACATCTATCCCCTATCGAAAAAGATTAATTGCCCTGATCAGGTATTGAAAACCTGTGTAGAAGTATAGTGAAACTCCCCAGATTGCAAATGCCCAACCAAAGATAAAGGATATTTCTCTCAGTCCCTCAGTCTTGGTCAAGAGCAATAATGGAAAGGCATAGAGCAGGTTAAATGTTGCCGCTTTACCAAGAAAGGTAACCTCCAAGTACTGATGCCCTTTTATCTTTTGAAAAAATACGACAATAGCAAGGATCAAATCTCTCAGTACTATTGCTCCCACCAGCCACCAAGGTAAATAATTTCTATAGGCTAAAGCTAGGATTACAGCTGCGATATATAAACGATCGACCACCGGATCGAACTTTGCTCCGAATTCGGTGGTCTGATTTAAAGCCCGTGCTACTTTGCCATCCAAATAATCAGTCAAACCACCAAAAACTATAATAAAAAAGGCTGCGGTAGGTTGGTCTAACCAAAGAAATAGGTACAGAAAGGCCGGTACACCTAAAGCTCTAAGTGTCGTCAGCGCGTTAGGAATATTAAGCATCATCTCTTTCCTTTAACTTCACTGCCACTTCAACTGGGGTACCTAAGAACCCAAAATCCTCCCGCAACCTTCGTTCAATAAATCTGCGATAGGAATTCTCCAAGAAGCCAGTTGCAAAAACTACAAATTTGGGCGGGCAAGTCCCAGCCTGGGTTGCAAATTTAATTTTGGGCTGTTTTCCCGATCTGACTGGGGGTGGATTTGCGCCGACCAATTCACCCAAAAAAGCATTTAACTTGGCTGTCGGGATTCGCTTCTCCCAACTACTTAAAGCAGTCCGAAGTGCTGGTGCAAGTCGATCCTTGTGCCAACCGGTTTTCGCTGACAGATTTACTCGCTGAACCCAGGGATACCTCTCCAATTGACGATCCATCTCTTTTTCTAATTCCAATTGGCGCTCTTCATCAACTAAATCCCACTTATTCATCACTATTACTAGTGCTTTACCAGCTTCATCAGCCATACTGACTATTCGTATGTCCTGTTCAGTTAATGTTTGAGAAGCATCAAATATCACTAACGCGACCTCAGCTCTTTCTAAAGCACTTTGAGTTCTAAGGGAAGCGTAATAATCGGTACCACTTGCTTGATGCGCTCTTCGTCTAATGCCAGCTGTGTCGATAAATCTCCAAGTCGAGCCACCGAACTCTATTAGTTCATCTACAGCATCTCTTGTAGTGCCTTCGGCGTCATCAACCAATGATCGCGGTGACCCTGCTAAGGAATTTAGCAAACTAGATTTTCCAACATTAGGTCGCCCTACAAGTGCAACACGGCGAAAGCCATCATCGACCTGTTGCGTTCCAACCTCTGGTAGCTGTTGAATTAATAAATCTAAAAGATCCCCGCTACCCCTACCATGTAGGGCCGAAACAAATCTTGGTTCACCGAGTCCTAAGTTCCAGAGTGAATAGCCCTCCGATTCATCCTCGGCGTTATCAATTTTATTTGCAACGAGAATAATTTTCTTTCCACTTTTACGAAGTAACGTAACTAGTGATTCATCTTCATCCAATGCACCCACTTGTGCGTCTACCACAAACATTATTAGGTCCGCTTCCGAGATTGCAGCCTCGGCGCCTGCGGTAATTTTCTCCGAAATCCCTTCTGGTTTAACCTCCCATCCTCCGGTATCAATGAGGAAAAATCTACGACCGTTCCACTCCGCCTCGTACTTCACTCGATCACGAGTTACACCTGGTGTGTCTTCAACAATCGCTTCTCGTCTGCCAATCATTCTATTTACCAAAGTTGATTTACCAACATTTGGTCGACCAATAACCGCTACCGTTGGTAACCCTAAGAGATTTCGTTGTTTAAGCCATTTCCATATTTGATCAGTAACCTCATCCAAAGTTAATCTTGTTGAATCAATTACGGCAGCATCAACTGCCTGCGAAAGTGGTGAAACAACTCGAGTAGAATCAATTTGATCACGGTTTGTCAATGACCTCTCTACAGTCTCTGTATTAACTCTCTCTGACATCTCACCTTCACGTCTTTTTACCCGCGCATCAATATCTGCGTGAAGATAAATTTTAAGCTGAGCCTGAGGTGCCACCACGGTTCCAATATCCCTACCTTCAACCACAATTCCGATAGGCGCATCAGAAATATACTTTCTTTGTAAATCTAATAATATCTTTCTCACCTGTGGCATCGCGCTAATTTGACTTACATGATCATTAATCTTTTGCAATCTAATTTCTTGGGAAATGTCTTTTTCATTCAGAAAAATCCTAGGATGATTAGGATCGGTATTGAAGGAGATTTGATTGGAATCCAATAAATCAAGAAGCCGATGTTCCTCAAATTCATTTTGTTCAAGCGCAAGTAAAGTTACTGCGCGATATAAAGCACCAGTATCTAGATAACTCCAGTTGGCGCGAATTGCCAATGCTTTCGCCGTAGAGGATTTACCAGAACCGCTAGGACCATCAATGGCAAGAACTAAGGCACTCATGCCTTAAGTCTATCTTTAGTAGTAAATATCTTTATCGATTCTTTGATCGATATACCTTAAATCCCTGCTTATCTAAATGATTCAATAGTTTACTGCAATCACTCTCAGATAAAGAGAGAGTAATTAATCCAGTTTCCTGGCCGGGTGAATGCTCGATATTTAGATCTTCAACGTTAACTAAGACATTGGCGCACTCATTAAATATCCGAGCAAGCTCACCTGGTTTATCATCAATTACAATTGCAAGATTTGAATAATTGCGCTCTACACCGCCATGTTTTCCAGGAATTTTTTTCTTTCCTTCTACGCCTTCTAGTAAGAACTTACCTACTGCATCACCTTTGTTTTCGATTAAACTCTTATGTAAATTCTGCAAATTTTCAATTATTTTCATTAATTCAACTGCAATTGCCTGTCGATTTTGAAGCAGTATCTCGCTCCATAAGGCAGGGTCCGATTGAGCCAATCGGGTTACATCTTTCAAGCCCTGACCAGCAATATTCAAGTTTTCAATGGAAATGTGACGTAATTGACCGGCAATCGCTGAACTCAAAATTTGTGGAAGATGAGATATTTTTGCCATTAATAAATCATGCTCTTCTAAAGTAAGCCAATAAATTGTGGCACCACATATACTGATGAGTTCTTCAGCAACTGTAATAGCTTTCTTTCCAGTAACCTGATTTTGGATTGCTATCCATGCCCTACCTTGGAACAGATCAGCTCTCGCCCCTTCCGCTCCTGCGATTTCCCGCCCTGCCATAGGATGGAGCGAAATAAAATTCTGCGGATGATCCGATATTGTTTCAACTTTAAGTTGAAGATCAGACTTTACGCTAGCAATATCGCAAACTATTGAGTCTGGATTTAACTCTAATTGCTCTAGAACGACGTGCTCAGTTTGCGAAATCGGAACACTTACAACAATTAAATCTGGCTGATTAACCAAATGCCCTTTAACTATATCGTTGCTAAATCCTTGGGCAACCAAATCGGAATCGACCATCTCTACTGCAATACCTGAAGCTTTGAGTGCCAATCCAATTGAGGTGCCAATTAAGCCAGCTCCGACAACTCGAACAGATCTAATCATTGAACTATTGTGCAAGATCTTTACGTAATACAGATGCACCTTTTAGATATATGTGCTTGACCTCAGAAAGCTCCGCATCCAAATTCGCATGCATCAAAACTCTCACTACTCTAGGAAGAGCCCCTGGAACATCGATTTCAACTGAGCAGAGAAGTGGTACTGAACCTAACCCAATTTTTCTAGCAGCTGCCGCGGGGAAATCACTCGTTAGATCCTGGGTAGCGGTCAATATAACTGAGATTAAATCATCTTTGGATAACTTGTTAGCCTCAAGCATTTGCGTGAGTAGCTCTCCAACTGATTCAGACATTTGCAATGCGGAATCTTGGTCAAGTTGGGTCGCTCCCCTAATCGCTCTGACTCTCATCTATTAATAATACCTACAAGAGATTTAAAGGCGATTAATGTTTAATTGGTTAAACGAGATGTCGTTTTATAGAGAAATTAACTTGATGAAAGTCGATAAATTGTTTAACTAGTTTTGATAAAATTGCCTAAGTGTCAATTAATCGGTTTATAGACTCCTGCGTGAGCGCGAAAAAGTCGATATATGGTCTTTCAATCAAATGCCTAATAACGATTTATCGATAAATATATATTTAAATAGTCAATTTATTGCTTTATATGTAAAAGGGTAAATAAATTTGTTAGTTCTTGAGTGTTGAGTACTCGATGCCGCCCAGGTTTCATATCGCCCAGCGAAACTGGTCCAAAATCTAATCTGATTAAACGAATTACTTTAAGACCCAATGCTTCTATCAACCTTCTTATTATGTGGTAACGACCTTCATGTATCGTGATTTCAACCCAATGATGATTGCGGGTCACTGCCCGAATATGGCTTACCTTAACTGCCCGGGCCAGCCCATCTTCGAGTCGAACTCCTGCCAGAAGCTGATCTGAAATTTGTTTACTAAACTCCCCCTCAACCTCAACCAAATACCTCTTTTCTAATCCATAGGAAGGGTGAGTAGCCCGATGGGCAAGCTCGCCATCATTTGTTAACAGGATTAACCCTTCGGAATCCTTATCAAGCCGACCAACATGGTAGAGCCGATCTTTTCTATCCTTGAAGTAATCGCCTAAATTCTTTCTTCCTTCTGGGTCGGCCATGGTAGAAATAACACCCGCTGGTTTATGAAACGCTAGATAAGTTTTAGACTTATTAGTCTGTAAACTCTCACCATCTACTTTAATCTCAGAGATTTCCGGATCAAACCTTTTTCCCAACTCTTTTATTACATCTCCATCTACCGTTACTCGTCCTTCAGTAATCAGTTGATCAGCCGCTCGACGACTTGCGACTCCAGCATCTGCAATTATTTTGTTTAATCTAATCTCGGCCACGCTTAACTCTAGCGTGTATTGGATATGTTCAAAGAATGCAAAATCTGGCAGAGATTAATCAGTTAAGGTTGAAAGTAATTCATCCAATCCATCAATATCAGGTAAGAATGGGGCTAGCGCAGGAAGGTCTGAAATGGAATTTAAGCCAAGTTTTTCAAGGAAGAATGATGTTGTCTGATACAGGACTGCACCCGACTCCCCTTCAACCCCTGCCTCCTCTACCAATCCACGGCTAACCAGAGTCTTCATTACCGCCTCAACATTTACACCTCTAATGGCTGAAACGCGTGCTCTAGATACCGGCTGCCGATAGGCGATAACGGCAAGTGTCTCTAAGGCAGCTTGGGTCAGCCGAGCCTGTTGGCCATCAAGTACAAATTTCTCCACTAAAGCCGACAAATCGGGATGACTATAAAACCGCCACCCACCTGATACTTGGCGAAGTTCAAACCCTCTTTGATCCTGCTCATACTTAAAGGCGAGATTTCTCAATGCAGTAGAGATCTCATCAGTTGGAACTTCAATGATTTGCGCTAAAACTAACTCAGAAACTGGCTCTTCAACCACCATCAATATCGCTTCAAGGCTACGTTGAAGTTCAACTTCAGACATTATCGGCCCCATCTCCTATCTGTGGAGGTGTATCAAACTCATCACTGACCTTAACTTCACCTTCAGCGCTTCCAACCCAGGTTATCTGCAATTCACCAAGTGAGATCACCTGTTCAAACCTTACAACTCCCTCACGATAAAGTTCGAGAAGAGACAAGAAACGAGCCACAATCACTAAAGTGGAGTCGGCATCAGCTATTAGAGCTCGGAAAGTTACCCGTCCTGCCCTTCGAAGTTGCTCCACCACCTTGCTAGCCTGTTCAGCTACGCTTACAAGTGGTCGATGAAGGTGATCGATGCTAAACACTGGTGTTGTCTTTGGGGTTAATACCCGATTGGCTATAGCGGCAAACCGTTGCGCGCCAACGCCAATTAAAACCTCAGGGAGAAGTTGGGCAAAATGTGGCTCAAGTGCCACAGTTCTCGGAAATGATTTTTCCTCGCGTTCAATTCGAGCCGAGAATATGGCGGCAATCTCCTTAAATGCACGGTACTGCAGTAGTCGGGCAAAGAGTAGATCTCGGGCCTCCAAAAGGGCTAGATCAGCTTCATCATCCACCTCACCGGAAGGCAGTAATTTCGCAGCCTTAAGATCTAATAGGGTTGCCGCCACCACTAAAAACTCAGTGGTTTTGTCTAAATCCCAGCCATTTTCACTACTCTCCAGTTGTTTTATATAGGCGATGAACTCATCTGTGACCGCACCGAGTGCAACCTCGGTTATATCCATCTTGTGACGGGAAATAAGTTGCAGCAGTAGATCAAAGGGGCCATCGAAATTTTCTAAATGCAGCGAAAATCCAGCCACTCTGCCATCGGTAATTGAAGATGTGCCTATTGGTGTGGGGGGTGAAATTTCTTGCGACATGCGCTCAAGATACTTCACACATCCTTGCCTTTGCACTTGCCCCACCGTAGGTTCTGGCCATGGGAAAAAACGCTAGACAGACATCTCGGTTAAACGTTAAATCGACAAACACTCCTGCCCGCTCCAATCCAAGAGAAGAGAGCTTGGCAACTACCTCGGATGTATTGGGTAGGAAATTGAAGAATTTTCCAGAACCTCCTAAAACGCCAGAGGCAGGAAATGCGAAGGTAATCTCAGTTGTTAATCAAAAAGGTGGAGTCGGTAAAACTACAACTGCAATTAATTTGGGAGCTGCACTAGCTGAGGCTGGTCGTCGAGTTTTATTAATTGATTTTGATTCCCAAGCTTCCATGACAACGGGACTTGGAATTAAGGGAGCTGCACTCCGTGAACAGTATGGATCAATTTGGTATTTGTTAAATGACTCTGAAGCAAAATTAGAGGATTTTATTCTTAAGTCAGCGGTGCCTGGTTTGGACTTTATTAGAGGTCATGAGGATTTAGCAGCAGCAGAGGCAGCATTTGTCTCTGAAATTGCTAAGGAGCATAAACTTCGCAAACTGCTGGCCCCAGTTCTTGATAAATATGATGCCATTCTGATTGATTGTTCACCTTCACTAGGTACCTTAACTGTAAATGCCTTAACTGCTTCTAATGGCGTAATAATCCCAATGGAGTGTGAGTACTTTGCGGTACTTGGACTTTCATTGGTTAAAAAAACTATTGAAAAGATTAAAGAAAATACCAATCCTGAGTTACAAATTTATGGCATTTTAGCGACCATGTTTGAACGCAAAACTAGCCATTCTCGTGAGGTTTTGGAGTTAATTGATAAAGAGTTCCCAGATGAGGTTTTTGACACAATTATCTCAAGAACTGTACGTTTTTCAGAGTCCACGGTTGCAGGATTACCAGTTACTGCCTATGCCAGCAGTAGCACTGGATCTGCTTCCTATCGTCGTTTGGCAAAAGAGTTAATAGCTAGAGGAGGAGCAAAGTGAGTCGCAGAGTTTCACTTCCTGGAGCAGATGAATTATTCAGGAACACCGCTACATTAAGTGCAGTTCCATCGCAACGAGAGAGTGCTGAAGAGATAACTGATGCTCCAGTTGCAGTAACTAAACAGAAAAATTCAGTTCGACAAACTCCTCGCAGAAGAGTAAATGCATTTGATAGAACTCCATCCGGTCGAGAAAAACATGATGAGAAAATAACCGTCTACCTATCCCCTGATGAGTTATACGACTTAGATCAAGCGAGATTAGCACTCAGAGGTGATTTAGGCTTGGCTGTAGATCGTGGTCGAATTGTGCGTGAATCATTATCAATAATTATTGCAGATCTAGAATCCAAGGGAGATCAAAGCATTATCGCTCGCAGATTACGCGGTAGATAATTATTTGCTTCTAGGGTGAGAGCTACTGTAGCTCTCTCGTAACCGATCGATAGTTACAAGTGTGTAAATTTGTGTTGTGGTCACAGATGAGTGACCGAGTAACTCTTGAACAACTCTAATATCTGCGCCACCATCTAATAAATGAGTTGCAAAAGAGTGCCTTAGAGAGTGGGGGGAGATTTGATCTTTAATTCCTGCCCGCGCAGCTGCATTTGAAACTATATTCCAAGCACTTTGTCGAGTTAATCGCCCACCCCGTTGATTTAGGAATAAGGACTTTTGTGTAGCCACCTTGGAAAGCTGTGGTCTTGATCGAGATAAGTAATTATTAATTGACTCAACTGCAAAACTGCCTATTGGCACTACCCGTTCTTTTCCACCTTTACCACGAAGCTTTACAGTTGTTATCTCACCTGTTGGGGTTGTATTTGTATTTATATCATTGAGATTTAATTCGATAATCT
>RHBS01000020.1 GCA_010030895.1 Actinomycetota bacterium
GGGTTAATCCGCAGCGCTTTTTGATAATACTTAGCAGATTGTGAGTACTGCATTAAATTTCTACTGGCAAAGCCAAGTAAATTATTAATATCGGCATTATTTGCAAACTCCTTATCCAATACCTTTAAATCTGCAACTGCTTGCGAGAAATTCTTACTATCTAGGAGTTTGGTTACCGCATCAAGCTGGGCCGGTAGATTCTTTGCCGCAATAGTTGGTGTTTGAGCTGGTGTGGGAACTGCAGCAGCTGCAGCTACCTCTAATTTCCCCAATTCATAACCTTTTAATCTACTTTTTGCGCTACTAGATCTACTGTGCTGGCCTAAAAAGTTTGAGGTGCCATCAACGCCACAGATACCGGTAATTGCAGATGAACCACCTGGGTGCTGATCTATCCAACTTGTTAGATTGTAGACATAGCCTTCAATAATGCTCCAACAATCACTTCTCTTATTGTGCTTACTAACCTCATCCTTTGTTAGGGCGGAGGTGGCAGCAACTGGTGCCGGATCAGCTGGCCTGGGTGCTGCTGCATTTGCAACCGGAGTAAGTAATGCCACGATTGAGAAAATGATAATTTTTTTCATAAGAAATTATTATCGCAAATAGTAAATTAATCAATCTTCTGCCAATATTCACAGCCTTTTAACAGAGTAAAGTGATTTAGTTAACCCGATATTCATCAATTAATGAAAGATTTACGATGTTCTAAAGGCAATACATCAAATTTGATTTGATGCTTGCCGGTAGAGCCTCCTAGCAAACGCGCAAGAATTAAGCCCTGCTTAACCCTTCCAGTAGGGCTTAATTTAAATGACAAAATTAACTAATTTTGGTGCAACTGCTATTACTTTTTTCACATCTTGACCTAAAAGAGCACTCTTAATCTCAGCATTCTCTCGGGCAAGCTGTTCTAACTCCTCTTTTGAAATACTTGGAGCAACCTCAATTCGATCTTTTATCTTGCCATTTATCTGCAAGATAGCAATTACATTATCTGTTCCAATTAATGCTTTATCTACCTGTGGCCAGCCAGCATTTGCAATTGCTGGTTTGTGACCAAGTTTTTCCCACATATCCTCCGCTGTGTAAGGGGCAACTAAAGATAATGTGATTGCAATTGCCTCAGCTGCCTCTCTAACTGCAGCATCACCTGCTCCACAACCAGAGTCAATCGCCTTTCGAGTGGCATTTACTAACTCCATAATTCTGGCGATTACTACATTAAATCTAAATGATTCAACCGCCAACTCAATATCAGCTAAAGTTTTATGAGTTACTTTTCTAAGCTCAATATTTCCACTCTTAAAATCAACCCCCACTTTGCTACTTACATCTTGGCTAATTCGCCAAGCACGATTTAAGAACTTAAGTGAGCCGGCAGGGGAAACATCTGCCCAATCCACATCATCCTCTGGTGGTCCGGCAAAGACTAATGAGACTCTAATAGCATCGACACCATGCTTATCTAATTCATCTGATAACTTAACTAAATTACCCCGGCTCTTACTCATCGCTGAGCCATCCATTAAGACCATTCCTTGATTTAATAATCTGGTAAATGGTTCATTAAAGTTTAATAAGCCAAGATCATTTAATACCTTGGTGAAAAAACGGGAGTATAAAAGGTGCAAGATGGCATGGGTTACTCCTCCTACATATTGGTCAACAGGAAGCCAGGTTTCAACCTCTTTCTTATCAAATGCCTCTTTGTGATTATTTACTGATGTGTAGCGCAAGAAGTACCAAGAGGAGTCAACAAAGGTATCCATGGTGTCGGCATCACGCTTTGCATCTGCTGAACACTTTGGGCATTTAACATTTACCCAATCTTCAGCAGCTCCTAATGGGGAGGATCCCTTTGGCTTAAGATCTAAACCCTTAGCATCAGGTAATTCAACTGGTAATTGTTCTTGGGGTACTGGAACTAATCCACACTTGTCACAATGCACAATTGGAATTGGTGTTCCCCAAAAACGCTGGCGTGATATCAACCAATCCCGCAATCGATAATTCTTAGTTGCCTTTCCAACTTTTTTACTCTCTAGCTCTTTAATTATCTTCGTAATAGCCTCATCTTTACTTAAACCAGTAATTGATCCAGAGTTAATTACCTTGCCATCACCTGAGGTTGCAACCCCTGAGGTATTTGGATCCTCTAATCCGGTATCAATTACTACTCGAACTGGTAATTTCATAGCCTTTGCAAAATCTAAATCTCTTTGATCATGGGCCGGAACTGCCATAATTGCACCAGTTCCATAATCTGCTAATACATAATCTGATGCCCAAATAGGAATTTTCTCATTATTTACTGGATTAATTGCATAGCGATTTAGAAATACTCCAGTTTTAACTCGATCAGTAGCTAGACGATCAATATCACTTGCCGCCTTCACACTCTCTAAATACTTTTTAAACTCTACTTCAACCGGTGTATTTGCTACTAACTTTGCAGCCAACTCTGAATCGGCAGCAACCACCATAAAGGTTGCTCCGTATAAAGTATCAGGGCGGGTGGTGTAAACGGTGATACTTTGATCTAACCCTTCGACTTTAAAATCAACTTGAGCGCCAGTTGATCTACCAATCCAATTTCGTTGCATTAGAAGCACTTTTTCCGGCCAAGCACCCTCTAATTGATCCATGTCATCTAGTAGACGATCTGCATAATCTGTAATCTTTAAATACCATTGATTTAACTTCTTTTTAGTTACCGCACTGTCACATCTTTCACATAAGCCGGCAACTACCTGCTCATTTGCTAATACAGTTTGGCAATCAGGACACCAATTAACAGCTGAGTCTTTACGATAAGCCAAGCCCTTTTCAAACATCTTAAGAAATAACCATTGATTCCATTTGTAATACTCTGGATCGCAGGTGTGAAGCACTCGATCCCAATCAAATGAGCAGGCATATCGACGCATAGAAGCTTTTTGAACCGCAATATTTTCATAGGTCCAAGCTCTAGGATCGGCATCTCGTTTAATCGCAGCATTCTCTGCCGGTAATCCAAATGCATCCCAACCAATTGGATGCATCACATTAAATCCTTTTTGAATCCAATATCGAGCGATTACATCACCTAATGCATACGCCTCGGCATGTCCCATATGTAAATCACCAGATGGGTAAGGAAACATATCTAAAACATATTTTTTAGGCCGATTATCATCTTTCCGGCCAGATTTAAATGGCTCTAACTTGTCCCAAATTGGCAGCCATTTTTCTTGCACTGCTTTGAAGTCATAAGCCTCATGCATTTTTTATGCCCAACTAACCTTGGTTAACTCTTCACTTACCTGCCATAAATTTTTTGCTAATACCTGATCATAAGCAAGAGCCTTAGCGCGGGTTAGCTTTGGATGACCCCGCATCTGCATAAAACCATCTGGTCCGATAAAACTAGCACCTAATAAATTTGGATAAACACAAGCTGCAAGTGTTGGAAGGGCACCTGCTGATGCCGGTTGTGCTAATAACTTATTAATCAGCATTGTAATTTTTTCCTCAGCTTTAGCTCCGCGCATTTGTGAGGCTACTGCTTGTAAATTTGTATCTGCATAACCAGGGTGGACAGCAATTGGAATAAATGACCAATTGTTTTTAATTCGAAGCCGCTCTAGCTCAGAGACAAACAATAAATTTGCTAACTTACTAGCACCATAAACCTGCCATTTTTGATACTTACCAATACCTAACATCATATTTTTAATGGTAGTTTGAGTATTATCGCCAAAAGTGCCCATTTTATGGGCAAAGCTTGAAACAACTACTAGTCGATCTTTAATTTGGTTTTTAATCAAACCAGCAAATGCAAAATGGCCTAAATGATTTGTTCCTAACTGCAATTCAAAACCATCTTTAGTCTTAGTAAATGGAGTCGCCATAACTCCAGCATTTAAAACAACAACATCAAATTGTTTATCAACTCTTGTGGCAGCTTTTCTTACCGACTCTAAATCAGTTAAATCCATTAATAAGTAATCAACCAGCCCTGGGCCAATCCTCTTAATTGCATCACGTGCCTTTTCTACCGTTCTTGCGGTGATATAAACATGACCATTTCTACGGGCCAACTCAGTTGCCGCTGCTAAGCCAATTCCAGAGGTGCCGCCGGTGATAAGGAATTTTTTGCCAGTTAAATCTGGCATATCGCTAGCACTCCAGTTTTTTGGTATTACTAAAACCTTTGGCACTACTACTCCTTTTTAATCCTATTTAATTTGCGTGGAGCTGAGGGGAGTCGAACCCCTGACCCCTTGCATGCCATGCAAGTGCGCTACCAGCTGCGCTACAGCCCCGCTATTTAAAGCAAGGGCCAACCTTATCTAATTAACCGCATCATCTCCAATGACAGGCTCAGGTAGTGAGCCAGCATTGTGTTCTGCTAAATACCATCTACTTCCAGTATGTAATTTCGTTAACTCTAAAACTGACCAGCAAGCATTTGATAAGCCGCCAATAATTCCCCATTGTTCAATTGGTAAATTTAAAATTGATCCTAAAACACTTCGCACAGTTCCACCATGAGTTACAAAGACAATAGTTCCTGAAAAATCTTTTATCTCTTTTTCAATTGCAGCTACTGCACGTTTCGCGACATCACTTCGGCGCTCACCAATCTCACCGGCAGGTTCATCTCCACCTTCATACCAGCTGGCAAATAATTCGCCATGAGTAGATCTATTTTCAGTAGCAGTTTTGCCCTCCCATAGTCCACCATTAGTTTCACGAATTCCAGGATTTATTTCAACCTTTATATTAGTTAACTCAGCAAGAGCAGCTGCAGTTTTTTGCGCCCTTATCAAATCACTTGAAACTATTCGATCTGGTTTTAATGCAGCTAATACCTTGGCTGCCGCTACTACCTGATACTCACCAACCTTATTAAGTGGAATATCGGAGTGGCCTTGAAAGCGATTTTCAACATTCCAATCAGTTTGCCCGTGCCGCCACAGCACAATTCTTACATTTGACTCTAGTTTACTCATTACCGTTTGCTCATCTCTAGGCCTAAATCAATCTTAGGACAATCATTCCAAAGTCGATCTAACATGTAGTAATTTCTAAGCTCAGTACTTTGAATATGTACTACTAGATCTGTGTAATCCAAAAGAATCCAAGAACCACTTCCCTCTTTGCGCACTGGCTTTTCGCCAGCCTGGGCTAACTTTTTTTGCACCTCATCTGATAACGCTTGTAATTGAGGCTCATTGGCACCGGTGGCAAGTAAAAATACTTGATTTAAAACTAACTGTTCAGATAGATCAATTGCCACAATCTCACTACCTAACTTATCAGATAATGCTGCGGCTGCAATTTTAGTTAACTCTAAAGTTCTATTACCTACTGCCATATAATCCAAACTCTCGAATAAAGGTTACAACTTTGGCAGGTAATAAATTACTCACATTCTCTCGATTAGAAATTGATTGTCTTACCTTAGTAGATGATATATCTAATGCTTTAATATTGATCTCATCATAATCTGATGGTGCACTTCCTGGTCTGCTGATTACCATTACCTTTACTAGATTTAGCAATTCATTTGATCTATGCCAATTACCTACATTTTTAGCAGCATCAGTTCCTAGCACTAGGGTGAAATTGGTGTTTGGATACTTTGCTTTTAACTCTAATACCGTGTCAATTGCATAACTATTTCCTGATCTATTTACCTCAATTGGCAACACCTCAACCTTGCCAGCTAAGCCCATTGAGGTAATGGCTAAATCTGCCATTTGAAATCTCTGCTGGGCATTTGCAATAGGTTTTTGTGGTTTAAGCCATGGTGTACCAGTTGGAATTACAAATACTCTTTCAAACTTATTTGATATCTCTTTAATGAGGTGAAGATGTCCAAGATGTATTGGGTCAAAGGTGCCACCAAAGATGGCAAATTCCTTACTACCTGTTTGAATAATTAATCTCTATCAATTCTAAGTGTTAAATATAAAAGCAAAGTAAGTACACCAAAAGCAATAAGGCCAAAGCCAAGTGGTGGTACTGGAAGCTGCCTTGCTGACTCCTCAAGAAGATTCATATCCTTAGTTTATCCCTTTGGATAGTAAAGATTTAAATCCTGCCTCATCCAAGATCGTAATTCCTAGCTCCTGTGCTTTATCTAACTTAGATCCAGCAGCCTCTCCTGCCACTACATAATCTGTTTTTGCAGAAACTGATGATGATGCCTTACCTCCTCTTGCAGTAATTGCTTCACTGGCACCATCTCTTGTGAAATCCTTTAAAGATCCAGTCACCACAATTGTTAGCCCAGCTAAAGTTTGCTTTAATTTTTCTTTTGGTACATCTACCAATGCCACACCCGCTTTTTCCCATTTTTTAATAATTCGCTTATGCCAATCCACCTTAAACCACTCAACTATGGCATCTGCCATTACCTGCCCAACCCCATCAATATCAGCTAACTCCTGCGAACTTGCCTTTTGAATATTTGTAATTGATCCAAATTTATTTGCCAGAGCTTGCGCACTGGTTGGCCCAACATGTCGAATAGATAAGGCAACCAACACTCGCCAAAGTGGCCTTGTTTTTGCTAACTCAAGACCGGCAATAAATCGATCAGCAATTACACTTCTTGAGCCATCTTTTTTTGTAAAAAACTCTGATTTACTTAAATCCTTTAAGGTAAGTGAGAATAGATCACCTTCATCAACAACCAACTTATCTGCTAGTAATGCAGCTGCTGCCTCATATCCAAGGACATCAATATCTAAAGCTGAACGAGATCCAATATAAAATAACCGTTCTACTACCTGTGCTGGACAACTTTGAGCATTTGGACATCTAATATCAACATCACCTTCACTCATAGCTCGAAGTTTTGAACCACAATCCGGACACTTTGTTGGCATCACAAATGCTCGTTCACTGCCATCTCGTTTTTCAATTATTGGAGCCAAAACCTCAGGGATTACATCACCTGCTTTTCTAATTAAAACAGTATCTCCGATTAGAACTCCTTTTCTAATAATCTCTTGGGCATTATGCAAGGTGGCATTTGTTACTGTTGAACCGGCAACCTTTACCGGCTCCATAAAAGCAAATGGTGTAACTCGGCCAGTTCTACCAACACTTACTCTGATATCCAATAATTTAGTACTCACCTGCTCTGGTGGATACTTATATGCAATCGCCCACTTTGGTGCCCTTGAAGTAGTTCCTAATCTATTTTGAATTTCAATCTCATTTACTTTGATAACTACACCATCTATCTCATGTTCAACGCTGTGACGGTTTTTTTCATATTGATTAATAAACTCTAAAACCTCTGCTCTGCTATTTACCACTTTATATCTGCTGCTAGTTGGTAGCCCCCAACCCTTTAATAACTCATATGCTGTTGATTGTTTTTCAAATGAAATACCAGTTGCAGCGCCAATGCCGTGGACAACTACATCTAAAGGTCTAGCAGCTGTGATCTTTGGATCTTTTTGGCGAAGTGATCCAGCAGCAGCATTTCTTGGATTAGCAAATCTTGGTTTACCAGATTCTGCTAATGAATCATTAAATTCATCAAATTCTTTAAGTGGAAAAAATACCTCACCCCTTACCTCAAGCTGGCTGGGGATATTTTTGCCAATCAATTCTGTGGGCACAGTTTTTATGGTTTTTATATTTAAAGTTACATCTTCGCCGGTAGTGCCATTACCTCTAGTTAAAGCCCGGGTTAGTCGGCCATTTTCATAAAGCAAATTAATGGCAAGGCCATCAACTTTTACCTCACATAACCAGCTATTTTTTACCCCGGCTTTCTCAATGCGATCAAACCAATTATCTAATTCATTGTTATCAAAGACGTTATCTAAGCTCATCATCTTTTCGATGTGATCATGTTGGGCAAAACTAGTTGAAAACCCGCCTCCAACCTCTAAGGTCGGTGAGCTCTCTAACTTATATTGCGGATATTTCTGCTCAAGCTCTAATAATTTATTCCATAATTTATCAAAGGCCGCATCTGATATTGATGGATCATCTAAAACATAGTATTTAAATTGGTGATCTCTAATCTCCTCCGATAACTCTTGGATTTGATGTCTTATCTCAGCACTCATATTAAATTTTTTCTATTAAATTGTTTCGCAGATTGTGGCTGAGCCAACTACACGATCACCATCGTAAATTACTAGCGCTTGGCCTGTTGCTAGCCCAAAAACTGGTTGATCTAAATTAGCAATTAAGTTATTTCCATCAAATTTATAACTAGTTGCAAGAGGTGCACCATGCGCTCTAACCTGAGCAAAACCACGTAAATCTTTATTTATTTGAGGTACCGGTCCGCACCAA
Organism: Actinomycetota bacterium; assembly: GCA_010030895.1. Lineage (GTDB taxonomy): Bacteria > Actinomycetota > Actinomycetes > Nanopelagicales > Nanopelagicaceae > Nanopelagicus. The sequence goes on from RHBS01000020.1 coordinate 8,314, forward strand.
ACTGGTGGGGTAGCAATAATTGTATTAACCGCTAAATCTTGATGAGTACCAACTACCACCGTATTACTCTTTGGTTCTATCTTTAATACATATCTTGGCTCACCACTTTTATCTGGCACCGTAAGTGCTAATCCTCGGCGTTGACCAATTGTGTAGGTGTAGGCACCTTTATGTTCACCTAATTTATTTCCACTTTGATCAACTATCTCACCAATTTCAGAGCCCAATCGCTCTCTTAACCATCCAGCATTATCTCCAGATGGCACAAAGCAAATATCATGTGAATCTGGTTTATTAGCAACAAATAATCCCCGCTCTTTAGCCTCCTTTCGAGTATCAGTTTTTACGGTATCTCCCAGCGGAAAAATCGCCCCCTCAATCTGATCAGTTCTTAATACTGCAAGTACATATGATTGATCTTTATCAATATCAGCTGCTCGATGTAATGTTTTTCCATCTGCTCCATCTTTTGTAATTGCATAATGACCAGTTACTACACCATCAAAACCTAACGCCTTTGCTCGATCTAAAACTGCTTCAAACTTAATCTTTTCATTACATCTAAGGCATGGATTTGGAGTTCTGCCTGCTTGATACTCAGATAAAAAGTTTTCGACTACTCCCTTATGAAACTCCTCTGCCATATCCCATATATAAAAAGGAATACCAATTACATCAGCAGCACGACGAGCATCATGGGAGTCCTCAATTGTGCAACAACCTCTAGCTCCAGATCGATACTTTTTTGGATTACTAGATAGGGCTAAGTGAACTCCAACTACCTCATACCCAGCATCAACTGCCCGGGCGGCAGCAACGGCTGAATCTACTCCGCCACTCATCGCAGCAATTACCTTTAGTTTTTTCATCTCTTCCCAGAGGCTGCTTTCGATCTGGCAACAACTGTGGCAATTACAGAGCCAAGTTTTGCAATTTCATTAATTGTATTTGTGTAACTTAACGAAAATCGTAAAGTAGAGGTCGTTTCATCCTCACTTAATCCCATAGCTAGTAACACATGAGATGGCCGCTGCACACCCGCACTGCAAGCAGAGCCAGTTGAACAAGCAATCCCCTCACTATCTAGCAGTAGCAGTAGACCTTCTGAGTCGGTCTTTGGAAAGGTAATCGAGATTATTCCTGGCAAACTTTTTGCCAAATCTCCATTTACCCAGGCATCTGAAACATTTTTCTTAATGGTTTGAATTAACTCCTGTTTTAACTCTCTGACCTTAAGCTCACGCTCTTTTCGATTCTCAATCGCATTTTTAGCTGCAGCGGCAAATGCAATTATTCCAGGAACATTAAATGTGCCACTTCTTAGATCTCGCTCCTGCCCACCACCATGTAGTACTGGCTCTATATCTAAACCACGTTTTAAAATTAAGGCAGCAACTCCAAGTGGCCCGCCAATCTTATGCGCACTAATTGTGGCAGCGGTTACTCCTAGATTTTTAAAGGAAAGTTCAACCTTTCCAAAGCTTTGAACACAATCTGAATGAACCGCAATGCTGCCAGCAATCTTTACAACTTGTTCAATATCCTGCAAAGTGCCGACCTCATTATTTGAGTGCATTATTGAGATTAAGGCAATATCATTTTTATACTTTTCTACCTGCTCTTTAAGCGCATCTAAATCAATAAAACCCTTACGATCTACACCGATTTGAATTACCTGTGCACCCTCATGCTCTGCTAACCAATTTATTGGATCAGCAACTGCATGGTGCTCAAAGGTTGAGGTAATAATTACTTTTTTATTACTTTTAACCCCCTGCCAGTACAAGCCTTTAATTGCTAAGTTATTTGCCTCAGTTCCAGTTGAGGTAAATACCACCTCACTTGGTGTGCAATCAACTGCTTCGGCAATTATCTCTCTTGCCTGCTCTAACTCTTTTCTTGCTGCTCTACCAGCTGAGTGTAGAGAGGATGCGTTACCTAACTTTTTTACCGCTTCAGTTAAAGCTGCAATTGCCGGCTCGACCATGGTGGTAGTTGCAGCATGATCAAAGTAGATAGGCACATGCTAAGTCTAAAGGTTGCACCTGACCTTGAAGTAATTAGGCTTTTCGAGCCTTTATCTTCTCCGTTGCCTGCGGTAGTACATTAAATAAATCACCAATTACTGCAAAATCTGCAATCTCAAGAATTGGTGCCTCCGGATCTTTATTTATTGCCACAATAGTTTTAGAGGTTTGCATTCCAGCACGATGTTGAATTGCACCAGAGATTCCAGCTGCAACATAAAGTTGTGGTGAAACAGTTTTTCCAGTTTGACCAACTTGATGTGAGTGTGGATACCAACCAGCATCAGTTGCAGCACGGGAGGCGCCAACCGCTGCGCCTAAGGCATCAGCTAATTCTTCAACTGGTTTGAAATCTCCATTTGTGCCACGGCCACCTGAAACTACAACAGAGGCCTCAGTTAACTCTGGCCTGCCACCTTTTACTGCAGCGGTGGCACTTGTAATTGTGGCTAGCTTTGCTGAATCTGAAATACTTACTGAAAACTCCTCAACAGCAGCAGCTGAGGTAGTAGCTACTGGCTCAATTGAGTTAGCTCTTAAGGTAATTACTGGAGTACCAGTGGTAACTGCTGAGTGCACAGTTGTCGAACCACCAAAGACTGATTGGGTGGTAATTAAATCCTTATCAACACCAACTGCATCGGTGATAATTCCAGAGTTAGTTTTAACTGCAACTCTAGCTGCAATCTCTTTGCCAGCAGCAGATGAGGTAATCAATAATGCATTTGGTTTTTTTGCGGCAATTATTTGAGCTAAGCCATCGGCAATTGCCGCCGGGCCGTACTTATCCCAATCTCCAGTAGCAGTAATTACCTTATCTACTGAAATATTATTTAATTGGGAGGCAATCTCAGCTGGATTGGAAGCAAATACCACCGCAATAGACTCACCAATACTTTTAGCAAAGGTGGCAAGCTCGGCCGCTGCCTTTGCAACCTTTCCACCTGAGTGATCAACTAAAAATAAGACGCTGCTCATGCCAATCTCTTCTCTACCAAAAACTCAACTAATTTTTCGCCGCCACTACCCTCATCAGTTAACTTAACCCCAGCTCCTCTTGGTGGCCTTGGAAGTGCATCCTTTACTGTGCTCCAAGCAGCAGAGGCACCAACTGCAGAGGGTGCAACATTAGTTTGAGCTAAATTCATAGTGGTAATACTTTTTTTCTTTGCCGCCATAATTCCTTTAAAGGATGGATACCTTGGTTCATTAATCTTTTCAATCACTGAGAGCACAGCGGGAAATGCTGCATTCATTACTTGATTTCCAAACTCAGTAATTCTTTCAATCTCAACAGTTTTAGCAGCGGGATCAACCTTTACCTTGCCAGCAAATGTTAACTGTGCCCAGGAAAGGCGCTCAGCAATCATCGCTGGTACCACACTCATTCTGGCATCTGTACTTTCAGTTCCACAGATAACTAGATCATAATTTCCAGCTTTAATTACCTCAGATAAAACCAGTGAGGTAGCAAGGGCATCAGAGCCAGCTAATGCTGGATCACTTATTAATATTGCATCATCTGCACCCATAGATAATGCTTTTCTAATTGCCTCTGTGGCCCGCTCTGGTCCCATTGAAATTAATGTGATGGTATGTCCACTAGCCTCACCAGCCTCTTTACTTGGTGAGTTTGCTTCAACTATTCGAAGCGCCTCCTCTACGGCATACTCATCTAAATCATTTAATACTGCATCAACATTGGCTCGATCTAAAACTCCACCAGCCATTTTTTTCTCAGCCCAAGAATCTGGAACTTGTTTAATGCAGACCGCGATTTTCATACCAAGATGTTACTGGATAGTAATATTTTTTGCCATCCCGATTTTCTAATTAACTGGTTTTAAAACTGGCAGAGAGTGTGACATTGACCGTCTTATCAATGGTGGAGAGATCATAAAAACCACCAGCTGAGCGATCTAATGAATCCTTTGTAGTTACCTGAGTTGGTCCAGTTGAAACAGATAACAATGGGCCAACCTGCCCACCGACTGCTTCGGTAATCGCCTTAGCCCGCGCCTTAGCATCCTGCATAGCAGATGCCAATAATTTTGCCCGCATCTTATCTAAAGTAGATAGATAGTAAGAGGGACCATAATTTCCAACATTTACCCCAGTTGCAAGTAAGGTGCCGATCTCATTACTTAACTTAGCAACTAACTCAACATCTTTAGTTCTAACCGTTAAGGTGCGATATGCCTGATAGGCAAGAATTCTGCCAGTTGGATTTCCATTTATATACTCCATAACCGCATTGCTATTTACCGGTCCAAGCTCAATTTGATCTGCGGTGATGCCCCCAGTTAATAAGTACTTCTTTAAGGCATCAGCCGAGGTATCAATCTTTTTAACTGATGCTGCCAATGATGATTGTGATTCATTTAAATTTAAATTCCAAACTGCATTATCAGCCTTTGCACTCTCAGATGCAGTTCCAGTTACCGTAATGGCATTTCCAGCTCGAGCAGCTAAACCTCCACCTACTTTATAAAGACCAAGGGTTAAACCTGAGGATAAAATTGCAGCAGCTAAAACCGCTGAGGCAAATTTAATCCGATCACTTGCTTCAAAATTCATACCCTTATCCTAACCACTTTTACTGATAGAACCTAAGGTTCCAGATGCGAGCGCTATTCGATACGGCTCTAACTCAATCTCCCAACTACTACCCAGAGCATTCTCAAGATTACTTTGCAGCATCTTATGTGAGTAGGAGTTATTAATTATTTGATTTAATTGATTCTCATTAATCACTACATCGCCATTTGATGCTAAGGATGCTTGGTGTAAACCTAAATCAGGTGTTATGCGATACAAAGTAGCATCTGAAGAGCGTAAATCAATCTGCCTAATCTCACAGCGAATGTAATGCCAGCTCTTTAGAGCGGTGGCAATCTTGGCCGCTACCGGCAGCTTGCATTTATATTCAAGCTCACTCGCCAGGCAGCCAGGAGAGAGGCTTTGATTGACCCAGGTAATTTTTACTACCTGATTTAGGTGTTGATTTATCGCCCACTCAATATGTTGAGTAAGAGCAGCTGGCGCAGAGTAAATATGTATCCGCCCAGCATAAGTTTGAGTGTTACTCACTAGTACCTGCCTTTAGATCACCCGATGTGACCTTCCCCAGCCCACTCCCTTGAAGAGGGTCAAGCAGTTACATTCGAAGTAGTCCAAGGTCCAAAAGGTCCTCAGGCTGACGCTGTAAATCCTGCTTAAATAACCATTAACCTTCTTAAGTTTTAAGACTTAAGATAAAAGATTTAGGGTCTGCTAGAAATAGCAGGCCCTATTTTTTATATCTTAAATTATTTTTAGGATTACTTTTTAGGCTCAGGTGGAGTTGTTGCTGGAATTATTAATCTAGGTTTTAAATCCTTACCAGCCTGCCACGCTTTTAAATACTTCCAAGGAGAGGTTTTTCCATTCTCTAATCCCACACCCCTTCTAATCCACCAAATACCTTTTTCAGTTGGATATGAGATACCAAAGTGCAGATGTGGCTTGGTTCCCTTGGCACTACCAGTAGCACCAACCTCACCTAACTTCTCACCACTTGTAACCTTATATCCAGCAGTAATATTTGGTTCAATCTTTGATAAGTGTGAGCCGTAATATCTAAGCCCATCCTCCCCAATTAATGAGATAGATAAACCACCACGATCTGCGCCAAGATTTGTTCGCCCGCGCCAGCGATCAACAGTATTAACCTCATCGATAACTCCGGTAATTGGGGCGACAAATGCGCAACCTTTATTTGCGAAGATATCTGTGGCTGGATAGTCATGGTGATACTTTCCATAAGTTACGGCGCAGCCAGAGATAGGAAAGTTGTAGATCGGGGCTGCTTGAGCAGGTGAGGTATTTAGAATTAAAAAAGATGCCACTAATAACTTGATACCTAATTTCATACTTTTTATTATCCAGTGCAAGCATGTGAATTTCTCCAATTAATGCTTGGTGTTGGGTTAGATGTAAGCAATGACACTAATACCTTGATGTCGGGACAGTATTTCAGTGGGCACGGCCTTGGGCTGGATGTTTAATTTTCTAGATTCTCTGCATTAGCCATAAAAGGTACTAGGGGAAATCAATGCACCGCTTGGAAGGCAGCGGTGCACTAATTTTTCCCAGGAGGAAATTGTCTATAAATTAGACAATTTAATTTGAAGCAGGCTTGACTGGTTTTTCAGTTTTAGTAGGTTTAACAGGTTTAGCGGTTGGTTTTGTAAGTGCAGCAATTGCTGAATTTCTTGCTGCAATTAATGAATCAATCTCAGCTTTACCACTTGCTTTTGCAGCTTTCTTTGCTTCTGCTGTAGTCGCTGCTTCAACGGCAGCTTTAGTTTTAGCTTTTGATGCAGCTGCATCAGTCTTGAATTTTTCGTTTATTGCTTTCTTAGCTGTTGAATAATTTTGCTTTCCTGCCTTATAGCTTTCAACAGATGCCTTATAAGAATCATTAGCTGCCTTATTCGCTGCTTTCCAGGCCTCCACAGATGCTTTGTATTCGGAATTTTCAGCAGCAACTGCTGAAGTTGTGTTTGTAACTATTGCAGATATTGAAAGTATTGCAACTGCGATTAATTTATTCTTCATATCCGTATCCTCTCATTGGCCCCAGGTGGGGATGGGTAAATAGTGATCGGCAACCTTGTGAAAATCATGTGAATCTAACCTTGAAATATTTCGAGTATTCGCAGATCGAAGTTTTGGCAATAATTTAACTCTTTGACGATCTACTCTTATGTTATGGAAAATGAATTCTCTATTTTAGTGGTCGATGATGAAATTGGAATTAGAGAACTAATTTGCGATGCATTAAGTGTGGCTGAGATTAAGACTCAGAGTGCTGCAGATGGGCTTGAGGCCTTAGATAAAATTCGTAAAGTTAGATTCGACCTAGTAATCCTCGATATAAATTTACCTAAGCTAGATGGGCTATCGTTGATTGAAAAAATCAGAAAAGAAGATTTTCAAGTTCCAGTCCTAATGTTGAGTGCTAGAGGTGAGCGAAGTGACATAACCGCTGGATTAAAGTCAGGTGCGGATGACTACCTAACTAAACCATTTGGGATTGAGGAATTAGTTTTAAGAGTCCGAGCCATTCTTCGTAGAACTAACTCTGCTGCAAGTTCACACAAAGAATTGGTTTGTGGTCCAATTAAACTTGATTTAGATCAATATCGAGCCAGCTTTAATGGTGAGATTGTTGATTTATCAGTAACTGAGTTTAGATTACTTGAAGCATTGATTATGCGGGCAGGAAAAGTTGTTACGAAAGAAAATTTGTTGGCAACAGTATGGGGAATTGATTTTAAGAATAACTCAACAGTTGTTGATACATATATTTCCTATTTGCGAAAAAAATTGCATAAGGAAGGGTTTGATGGAATCAAAACGATTCGGGGAATTGGCTTTCAGATTTTAGGTGACAAGTGAAATTACAAACCCGCTTGAGTTTACTTGTATCGGTAATAATTCTTATTACATCTGCATCAATAGGGTATTTTGCTTTATCAACTTCATACAGCGGTCAACTAAAAATTCTAGATTCCACCATAAGTGAGGTAGTAAAAGAGCTATCTAATTCATCTGATGATCCGCTGTCACTTTCAACCTATCTAGCAGACCAAAGTGACCAGAAATTTTCTGTCGACTACGCAATTCAGGACTTAGATTTAATTCCGCTTTATGAGAGCAATATTCAATTAACTAAAAAACCATCCCAAGATCAGTTAATTAGAGCGATAGAAAATCCAATTTCAATAGATGAATTACGTTTAAGGACTTTTCAGATTTCGCAAGATGAGTATTTGCTTATGTATTTTTCATTATCTGATTTAATTAAAAGCAGAAACAATAATATTAATTTGCTTACAATTTTTACTATTTTAGTAATCTTAGCTGCAGTATCACTCACAACCATAATTTTTCGAAAAGATAACCAGTTGAACATACTTGTTAATTCACTAAAGCAAAATCAAATTAGAATGCAAGAATTTATTG